>NZ_JAVDYC010000001.1:9102500-9402500 GCF_031458255.1 Catenuloplanes niger | reverse complement strand
CGTGCTCGCCACCGTCAAGGGCGACGTCCACGACATCGGCAAGAACATCGTCGGTGTCGTCCTCGGCTGCAACAACTACGAGGTCATCGACCTCGGCGTGATGGTGCCGGCCGCCAAGATCCTGGAGACCGCGCTGGCCGAGGGCGCGGACGCGATCGGCCTGTCCGGCCTGATCACGCCGTCGCTGGACGAGATGGTCGCGGTCGGTCAGGAGATGCAGAAGCGCGGCATGACCATGCCGCTGCTGATCGGCGGCGCCACCACCTCCAAGCAGCACACCGCGGTCCGGATCGCGCCCGCCTACACCGGCGACACCGTGCACGTGCTGGACGCCTCCCGCGTCGTGGGTGTCGTGTCCGACCTGCTCGACGCGGACCGCCGGGTGACGCTGCGGACCGCGAACCTGGCCGAGCAGGAGCGGCTGCGGATCGCGCACGAGAACCGGCACTCCCAGCCGATCCTGAGCCTCGCCGAGGCCCGCGCGAACCGGGAGCAGGTGTCGTTCGACGAGATCCCGACGCCCGAGTTCACCGGGGTCCGGCGGGTGGAGCCGACGATCGCGCAGCTCCGCGAGATGATCGACTGGCAGTTCCTGTTCCTGGCCTGGGAGCTCAAGGGCAAGTACCCGGCGATCCTGGACCAGCCGGTCGCGCGCGAGCTGTTCGACGACGCCAACGCCATACTGGACCAGATCATCGCCGAGGGTACGCTGCGGGCCGCGGGCGCGTACGCGTTCTGGCCCGCGCACGCCGACGGGGACGACATCGTGCTGCCGACCGCCGGCGTCACCTTCCCGATGCTGCGGCAGCAGACGCAGAAGCCGGCCGGGCGGGCGAACCGCTGCCTCGCCGACTACATCGCGCCCGCCGGTGCGGGCGATCACCTCGGCGGGTTCGCGGTGGCGATCCACGGGGCCGAGCAGCTGGCCGCGCGGTACGAGGCCGAGCAGGACGACTACAAGGCGATCATGGTCAAGGCCGTGGCGGACCGGCTCGCTGAGGCGTTCGCGGAGTACCTGCACCTGCAGGCGCGCCGCGAGTGGTTCGAGCCGGACGCGCAGCCGGAGCTGGCCGACCTGCACGCCGAGCGGTTCCGCGGCATCCGGCCCGCGCTCGGCTACCCGGCCAGCCCGGACCACAGCGAGAAGCGCGACCTGTTCACACTGCTCGACGCGGAGGGGATCGGGATCGGGCTGACCGAGTCGTTCGCGATGACGCCGGCCGCCGCGGTGTCCGGCCTGATCTTCGCCCACCCGGACTCCCGCTACTTCACGGTCGGCCGCCTCGGCCGCGACCAGATCGAGGACTACGCGGCCCGCCGCGGCATGCCGGTCGACGAGGTCGAGCGGTGGCTGCGCCCGAACCTCGCCTACTGAGGCCCGTAGCGCCGTCGGCCGTGACCCGGATCAGCCGTTGATCCAGGTCACGGCCCTGCCGTCGGTGCCGTAGCCGACCACGCCGGTGATGTGCTCCGAGCCCACGCCGTCGCCGGCCGGCAGCCAGACCGCGTACGCGCCGATCGTGTCGCCGACGGCCGTCACCGCACCGGTGGCGGCGTGCCCGGCCATCGTCACCGTCACCTCCGCGATCTGCCCGCGGACCGTACCGATCAGCAACACGCGGTGCCGCGCGTAGTCGTGGATCGGCAGCTGCGGCACCGGTTCCGTGCCGAGCGCAGGCGGGCCCGGCTCGGCCAGGTCGCCGAGCCCCAGGCACTGGCCGCCGTGGTCGTGGAACTCCGGGTCGATCACGCGGGTGCAGAACCCGGAGTCGCCCCTCAGCCAGGCCTCCACGGTCCAGCCCGGCAGCGTGGCGTCCAGGACGACGGCGCCGGGCTGCGCGGACGCGGTCGCGCGCGGCGGATCGTCGCCGAAGCCGACGGTGATGTCGGCGGCGATGCCGGTGGCGGCGCAGGCGATGCCGGTGGCGGCGGTGCAGGCCAGGACGGTCAGGACGGGGACGGGCGGCACGCGCGGGCGCATGACCGGATTATGCTCGGGCACCATGCAAGATCGTGCCCTGGACGCCTTCGCCGCGGAGGCCTCGGCGCTCGCGGCCGCGCTGTCCGGCGTACCCGCGGCGGCCTTCGCACTACCGTCGCCGTGCCCACCGTGGACGGTCGCCGGGCTGTTCGGGCACGTCATCATAACCGTCGACCGGGTGCCCGGGATGCTCGACGGGCCGGCCCCGGCGGTCGCGACGGTCGACGCGGCCGGCTACTACCGGGCGGACGAACGATTCTCGCCGTCGGCGAACGCCGCACGGATCGCGGCCGGTGACGACCGCGCGGCCCGGCCGGGACCGTCGCTGGTCACCGAGTTCACCACCATCTGCGGGTACGTGGTGCGCCGGTGCCGCGCGGAGCCGGCCGGCCGGGTGGTGTGCACCCGGCACGGCGACGCGATGCTGCTCACCGACTTCATGCTGACCCGGGTGGTGGAGGTGGCCGTGCACGGGCTCGACCTCGCGGCCGCGCTCGGCCGGCCCGCCTGGACCACGCCGCCCGCGGTCGCGGAGGTCGGCGCGCTGCTGCTCGGCGACGCGCCGGTGCCGCTCGGCTGGGACCCGCTGACGTTCGTCCGCAAGGCGACCGGCCGGCTGCCGATGACCGCGGACGAGCGGGCCGCGATCGACCGGCGCGAGATCCGCTGGCTGTCCCTCGGATGAGTTCGTGCGGTATTCGGCAAAACGTCACTGAGCTGCGTACACACCGAGTGTATAGGCGGGGTGTACAGTGGCTGGCATGTCAGTGGGATTCGCGTTGCTGGGGCTGCTCGAGACGGGCCCCAAGCACGGCTACGACCTGAAGCGGACCTATGACGAGCGGTTCGGCGCCGGGCGGGCGCCGCTGCACTACGGCCAGGTCTACTCCACGCTCGCGCGGCTGCTCAAGCACGGCCTGGTCGAGGTGGAGTCCGAGCCGGGCGACGGGCCCGATCGCAAACGCTACGCGATCACCGACGCCGGCATCACGGACGTCTCCGAGTGGCTGGGCCGCCCGGAGAAACCGGAGCCGTACCTGCAGAGCACGCTGTTCACCAAGATCGTGCTCGCGCTGCTGACCGGCCGGGACGCGAACGATCTGCTGGACACGCAGCGCCACGAGCACCTGCGCCTGATGCGCGAGTTGACCCAGCGCAAGATGAACGGTGACCTCGCCGACGCGCTGATCTGCGACCACGCGCTGTTCCACCTGGAGGCCGACCTGCGCTGGCTGGAGCTGACGGCCGCGCGCCTCGACCAGCTCGCCGAGCGGGTCACCCGATGACGCTGCTGACCGCGTCGGACCTGCGCCTGAGCTTCGGCCCGACCACGGCGCTGGACGGCGCCTCGCTGACCGTGCACGCCGGGGAGATCCTCGCGCTGATGGGACCGTCCGGTTCCGGCAAGTCCACGCTGCTGCACTGCCTGGCCGGCATCCTCCGCCCGGAGTCCGGCACGGTCGCGTTCGACGGCCGGGAGCTGGCCGCGATGACCGACGCCGCGCGCAGCGAGCTGCGGCGCACCGCCTTCGGGTTCGTGTTCCAGTTCGGTCAGCTGGTGCCCGAGCTGACCTGCCTGGAGAACGTGGCGCTGCCGCTGCGACTGTCCGGCACCGGCCGCCGCGCCGCGCACGCCGAGGCCGCGACCTGGCTGGACCGGCTGGAGGTCGCCGACCTGGCCGGCAAACGCCCCGGCCAGGTCTCCGGCGGGCAGGGGCAGCGCGTCGCGGTCGCACGGGCGCTGGTCACCCGGCCCCGCGTGGTCTTCGCGGACGAGCCGACCGGCGCGCTCGACTCGCTCAACGGCGAGCGCGTCATGCGGCTGCTCACCACGGCCGCCCGTGACACCGGCGCGGCCGTGGTGCTGGTCACGCACGAGGCACGCGTCGCGGCCTACTCCGACCGGGAGGCGATCGTCCGCGACGGCCGGGTCCGCGAGCAGGAGTTCGCCGGATGAGCCTGCGCCGCCGCGCCGCCGACGTCGCGCTCGGCATGCGGTTGTCCGTCGCCGGCGGCCGGGCCGGCTGGACCCGGCTGGCGCTGATCGCGGTCGGTGTCGGGCTCGGCGTCGCCATGCTGCTGATCACCGCCAGCATCCCCACGCTGGTCGCCGCGCGCAGCGCCCGGCTCGCCGAACGCGCCGAGGCGATCAACTTCTACCATCCCGTGCCGCGCGGCGACAGCACCGTGCTGGTCGCCCCCGCCGACACGGACTTCGCCGGCCGGTCGATCCACGGCCGGTTACTTCAGGCCGACGGCACCAGCCCGGTGCTGCCGCCCGGCGTCACCGTCATGCCGAAACCCGGCGAGATGGTCGTCTCCCCGGCGCTCGCCGCGCTGCTGCGCTCCGGCGACGGCGCGCTGCTGCGCGGCCGGTGGGACGCGCGCACGATCGGCGAGATCGGCCCGGCCGGGCTGGCCGGCCCCGCCGAGCTCGCGGTCTACCTCGGCACCGACCGGCTGACCGACGACGCCACGCGCCGCGTCGACCGGTTCGGCCGGCCGGAGCTGGACGAGGGCAACGACCCCACGCTCGTGCTGCTCGGCGCGGTCGGCCTGGCCGTGCTGCTCGTCCCGGTCGCGGTGTTCGTCGCGACCGCGGTCCGGTTCGGCGGCGAGACCCGCGACCGGCGGCTCGCCGCGATCCGGCTGATCGGCGCGGACGCGGACATGACCCGGCGGATCGCGGCCGGCGAGACGCTCGCCGGCGCGCTGCTCGGCCTGCTCACCGGCACCGTCGGCTACGTGCTCGTGGCGAGCGTCGGCGGTGGGCTCGTGCCGGCCGGCCTCAGCTTCTACGCCGCCGACGCCCGCCCGCACCCCGCGCTCGCGGTCCTCACCGCGCTGCTCGTGCCGTCCGCGGCCGTGCTGGTCACGCTCGCCACGCTGCGCCGCGTCGTGGTCGAGCCGCTCGGCGTGGTGCGGCACAGCGCCGACCGCCGCCGGCGGCTGTGGTGGCGGCTGATCCTGCCGGCCGTCGGCCTCGCGTTGCTCTGGCCGATCCACGACGGCATCGGCGACGAGGACGTCGGCTTCGAGGTGCCGGTCCTCGGCGGCCTGATCGCGCTGCTGCTCGGCGTCGCGCTGCTGCTGCCCTGGTGGGTCGAGGCCACCGTGCGCCGGCTCCGCGGCGGCAGCGTCGCATGGGAGCTGGCCGTCCGCCGGCTGCAACTGGACAGCGGCACCGCCGTCCGCGCGGTCTCCGGCATCGCGGTCTCCGTCGCCGGCGCGATCGCGCTGCAGGGCCTGATGATCGCGGTCCAGACGCAGTACACGTCCGACTTCGGCCGCAGCACCGCGGACTTCCAGGCCACCGTCTGGCCCAGCGACACCGACACCGACCGCTGGCTGCGCGCGCTCCGCGCCGCCCCCGGCGTCACGGCCGTCACCACCGAGACGACCGTGGCCGGCACCGACGTCACCAACGACCAGGTCGTCCGGCTCCAGATCGGCGACTGCACCATGCTCCGGCAGTACGCCGTCATCGAGACCTGCGCGGACGGCGACACGTTCGTCGCCGCCGGCTCGCCCGCCACGCCCGGCGGCGTCTACGCGCTCGACGGCGGCGACACCCGGTGGACACTGCCCGCGGACGCGGTCACCGTCCCGCCGCTCGGCAACGACCTGCTCGGCATCGCACCGCATGTCCTGGTCACCCCGGCCGTGCTCGCCGGCCTGCGGTACGAGTCGTACCGGCTGGAGTACTACGCGGCGCTCGACCCGGCCGACCCGGCCGCGATCGAACACCTGCGCAACGCGGCCGCCACCGTCGACCCGACCGCGCGGGTCAGCCTGATCAGCGACACCACCATCACGTCCGTCCTGACCGGCATCCGCCAGGCCATGCTCGTGCTCGCCACCGCGCTGCTGCTGCTCATCGGCGCCAGCATGGTCGTCAACCTCGGCGAGCAACTCACCGCCCGCCGCCGGCCGCTCGCGATCCTGATCGCGTTCGGCACCCGCCGCTCCACGCTGGCCGCGTCCGTGCTGTACCAGGTGGCCGTCCCGGTCCTGCTCGGCATGGTCCTGGCGGTCCTCACCGGCGCCGGTCTCGGCGCCATCCTCCAGACCGCCGCGTCCGCCCCGATCAGCTTCGACTACGTCGGCATCACGCTGACCACCACCGCAGCCGTCCTCGTCACGTTCCTCACCACGGCCGCCACCCTGCCGCTGCTCTGGCGCCTCACCACACCGGACGGCCTGCGCACCGAGTAACCACCCCCGCCGCCCGTCACCGGCCCGGCCGCGCCACCACACGCACGGCTCGCGCGGTGGCCACCCCGTGCGCGGTCACCTGGTGCGGCCGGCCCGGCCGGTTGGTCCCCGCGGCCGGCCGC
Source organism: Catenuloplanes niger (assembly GCF_031458255.1). Lineage (NCBI taxonomy): Bacteria > Bacillati > Actinomycetota > Actinomycetes > Micromonosporales > Micromonosporaceae > Catenuloplanes > Catenuloplanes niger. The sequence goes on along the minus strand of NZ_JAVDYC010000001.1, from coordinate 9,396,182 downwards.
ACCAGGTGACCGCGGGGGTGAGGACAAACGGGCGGTGGTCAGCACGGGAAGCGATCGATTGTGCGCGGTCGGCCGCTGGCGGACGGTGTCAACAGCTGATGCCCGCGGAAGGTGGAGGTCGATGAAACAGCCGGTCTGGTTGCTCGATGTCGACGGTGTTCTCAACGCGGCCCGGCCCGGCTGGGACGCCGAGGCCCGCACCGGCACCGCGTACGGCGGTGGTCATCCGTACCGGCTGTGCTGGGCGCCGGCGCTGATCAACCGCATCCGGGCCCTGCACCACGCCGGAAGCGTCACCTTGCGCTGGTGTTCCACCTGGTGTGCGGACGCCGATCAGGTCGAGCGCCTGTTCGGCCTGCCGCCGCTGGAACGCGCCTGGACCGACCCGGTCGATCACGGTGTGGCGCCCGGGGTCAAGCTCGCCGCCGCGCGCGCGGTGCTGGACCGGGGGCACCGGCTGATCTGGACCGACGACGACGCCGTGCCGGCCGGCGGGCCGGTGCACGACGAGCTCGTCGCGGCCGGGCGCGCACTGCTGATCGCGCCGACGGCCACCCGTGGTCCACAGCCCGCGCACCTCGACGAGATCGAGGCCTTCGCGTCGGACACCAGCACGCCGGACACGGCCGGCACCGACGCGACCCATGGCTACGCCGGCACCGCTGACGGTGGCGCCGATGCTCTGCGGAGGGCGCGGCGCCTGCTCGGCCACGCCACGTGAGTCACCGGGCGTGGCCGACGATCACCAGTCTCGCCAGGAGTCGGTCAGCTCGGCGCGGTCGATCCCGCGCCGCGCGGTGAGGGCGGTGACGTCCACGCCGGCATCGGTCAGCACGGCGTCGACGTATTCGGCCAGCTCCTCCCGTTCCCCGGTCTCGATGGCGCCATGACTCTCGTCGGCGGCGTTCAGGCCCAGGACGACTCGTTCGATCGCTGCCCAGACCGCGTCGTCCGCGGCCGGATCGTCCGCGGCCGGGTTCGGCGCGGCCGGGTTCAGGGTGGCGACGTCGTGCTCGTACGCGTCCAGGACGGCGTCGACCGCCGCGATGAAGTCGGCCGGCCACAGCTCGGCGGCATACGCCTGGGCCGGGTTCAGTTCTCCGGCGGCGACGGCCGCCTCCTGGGTGGCCACCCTGCGCCGCCAGCTCCGAGTCGGCCTCTCGATCATGGCCATCAGCGTAGACGCCCACGCCCACGCCAGCCATCAAGCCGTCACCCGCCGACGGAGAGGGCTCACCGGCGGATGAACCATCCCCGCCGCGCCACGCGCTGCTGGCCCGCCCCACGTGCGGCGTGCCGGTGGCGCGGCGGGCCGGAAAATGCGGTGCGGGATCGCGGGGAGCGAGCCTAGCCTCGGGGGAGAAGCGGCCACCCGGAGAAGGGATCGATCATGACGGATACCGGCGGCGTTCCCGGTCCTCTGTTCGATCTCACCGCCGGAAAGGCACTCCGTGTCAGGACTCTTCGAGAACCCGATTGACCCCTTCCCGCACGACGACCGGCCGCTACCGCGAAGCGTGCTCCGGTTCCTGATCGATGAGCTGCGCCCACTGCGGGCGCTCGTCGCGGTCGCGGTCACCGCCACGGTGCTGTGCGCCGCGCTGGAGGTGTGGCTGATCGCGTACGCGGGCCGGCTCGTCGACTCGCTCGCCGCCGGCCGCCCGGACACGTTCTGGGACGCGCGCGGCGCCGAACTGGTCGCGGTCGCCGCCCTGATTCTGCTGGTCAGGCCCGCACTCAACCTGGTCAGCGAGGCGCTGGACGACATCGCGTTCCGGGCGAACGCGCGTCCGCTGGCCCGCTGGCGGATGCACCGCCACGTCTCCCGGCAGTCGGTCGGCTGGTTCCGGGACGACTTCGCCGGGCGGATCGCCAGCTGGGTCCGCGACGGCGGTGACGCGGCCGCGACCGCCGCGTATTCCGTCATGCACACGCTGGTCCACGTGGTCGCCTACGTCGTCGGGTCGGTGTGGGTGATGGCCGCGATCGACGTGCGGCTGCTGTTTCCGCTCGGCGCCTGGATCGTGGCGTACGCGGTGCTGGCGGCCGTGATCGTGCCGCGTTTCCGGCGGGCGTCGGAGCGGCTGCAGGACGCCGAGTCGGCGTTGACCGGCCTGCTCGTCGACGCGTACGCGAACGTCGACACGCTCGCGCTGCTCGGTGCGGCCGGCGACCGGGAGAACGGCGACCGGGAGATCTTCGCCCGCGCCCGGCGGGCCCACCTGGACCTGCAGCGCGTCGAGGTGACGATCAACAGTTCGATGATGGCGCTCGGTGGCGCGCTGCTCGTCGGGCTGGTCGGGTACGGCATCGCGCTGTGGCGTACCGACGCGGCGCCTCTGGGTCTGGTCGCGGCCGCTCTCGCGCTCAGCTTCCGGATCACGTCGATGGCCGAATGGCTGCTGGACGCCGTGTCGTCGCTGTTCGGGGCCGTGGGCGCGCTCGACCGTGCGCTGCGGACCGTCGCGCAGCCGCTCGCGGTCCGGGACCGGCCGGGGTCGACGCCGCTGCGGGTGCGGGGCGGCGCCATCATGTTCAGCCGGGTCAGTCACCACTACGGGCGCGGGGCCGGCGGCCTCGACCGGCTCGACCTGCACGTGCGCGCGGGGGAGCGGGTCGGGATCGTGGGCCGGTCCGGTGCGGGCAAGTCCACGCTGGTCGGGCTGCTGCTGCGATTCCACGACGCGGAGTCCGGCACGATCACGATCGACGGCACCGACGTCACGGCCGTCACCCAGGAGAGCCTGCGCGCCCGGATCGCCATGGTCACGCAGGAGGCCACGCTGTTGCACCGCTCGATCCGCGAGAACATCGCCGGTGTCGCCGCGGACGAGGGCCGGCTGCGTGAAGCGCTCGACCGGGCGTCCGCCGGTTTCGTGACCGCGCTGCCCGGCGGGCTGGACGCGCAGGTCGGTGAGCGCGGCGTGAAACTCTCCGGCGGGCAGCGGCAGCGGATCGCGCTGGCCCGCGCGTTCTATCGGGACGCGCCGATTCTGGTGTTGGACGAGGCCACGTCCGCGCTCGACTCGGAGGCGGAGGCCGCGATCCACGACACGCTCGACGAGGTGATGCGCGGCCGTACCGTGCTGGCGATCGCGCACCGCCTCTCCACGATCGCCCGGATGGACCGGATCGTGGTCCTCGACGCGGGCCGGGTCGTGGAGCAGGGCACGCACGCGGAGCTGCTGCACCGCGGCGGCCTCTACGCCGGCCTGTGGGCCCGCCAGTCCGGCGGATTCCTGGGCGACGACAACGGCGACAATGGCGGTCGTGCGCGCTTCCCGGCTGATGAACCTGGTGCTGTTGCTGCAGGCGCGGGGGACGCTGACCGCCGCGCAGATAGCCGCTGAGCTGGGCGTCTCCGAACGCACCGTGTACCGGGACGTCACCGCGCTCAGCGGCGCGGGCGTCCCGGTCTACGCCGAGCAGGGCCGGGCCGGCGGATACCGCCTGGTCGACGGCTACCGGACCCGGCTGACCGGCATGTCACCGACCGAGGCCGAGGCCGTGTTCCTGCTCGGCCTGCCCGGACCGGCCCGCGACCTCGGGCTCGGCGAGCTCGTCACGGCCGCGCACCTGAAGGTGGTGGCCGCGCTGCCCGCGTCCGCCCGCGCGGTGCAGCGCTTCCACCTCGACGTGCCCGGCTGGTTCAGCGACCGGGCCGCGCCGCCGTTGCTGGCCGAGCTGGCCACCGCGGTCTGGCGCGACCTCGCCGTCGACCTCGTCTACCGGACCGCGACACGGCGGGTGCTGCCGTACGGCGTGATCCTGAAGGCCGGTGTCTGGTACCTGCTCGGCCGCGTCGGCGACGACCTGCGCGTCTACCGCGTCGACCGGATCGGCGCGCTGACCGTGACCGATCAGCCCTTCACCCGGCCGCCGGACTTCGACCTGGCCGCCGCGTGGGACGAGCGCGCGGACGCGTTCGTGCGCGGCATGCTCGCGGACACGATCGAGGTGCGCCTGCACCCGGACGGCGTGCACGCGCTGCGCTGGGCCGTCGAACCGCAGGCCGTCACCGGGATGCGTGTGACCGGCGTCGACGAGCACGGCTGGACCCGCGCGCACCTGCCCGTGGAGTCGGCCGACGTCGCCTACACCCAGATGCTGCGCCTCGGCCCGCTCGTCGAGGTGCTCGCGCCCGCCGGGCTCCGCGACCGGCTGCGCGTGGCCGCGACGCTCACGGCCGCGCTCTACCGCTGAGCGCCAGCGCCTCCGCGAACACGTCCGTGCCGTCCGCGACCGGCTGCGGTGCCGCGTAGATGCCCATCCGTCGTCCCTGTTCCGCCGACCCGGCCACGAAGTCCCGCGTCACCCGCGCGACCGGGGGCGCGCACGCGTACCCCTGGCCGGTCGCCTGCGCCAGATCCCAGCCGTGGATCGCCAGGTCGCTGACCAGCATCGACACGGCGGCCGGGGCCGGCATCGGCATCCCGCCCACGTCCACGGTCGCGTCCCACGCCGACGGTTCCGACCAGCCCTCCAGCGCCGCGCGCCGGTCGTCGTCGAACCTGTCCCCCGGCGCGTCCGCGGTCATCAGGTCCCGTCCCCACAGCTCCGCCGGCACCGGCAGCCGCCGGCCGGCCAGGCTGAGCGCGGCGGCGACCTGCAGCAGATGGTTGGTCAGCGCCCGCACGTCCCAATCCGCGCACGGCGTCGGCGCACCGAGCTGCTCCGGCGTGACGCCGTGCACCACCCTCGCGGTGTCCGCGAAGGCGGTACGAAGTACCTCGTGAAGTTGCATACGTGCAGGCTAAAGGCGAGCGGGATCCGCTTTCCCGCACACCCGCGACTTGCCCGCGCGCGGACGCCGAAGATCAAGAGCTGGCTCTGCCCGCTTCCGGCGTGGTCGCGTCGCGGTGCTCCCGCGGGCACCGTTCGGCCGTGGCCGGCCTCTCTGCCGGTCCCGGCGTGGCCCGGCCGTGCACGGGCGGGCGCCGCGCGTCCCCGGGTGTCGCATATCGGCGGGCCGGCCCGGGACTGTATGTCGATCTGGACCGGCGGCTCATTCCAGGTGTGACCCGGTCGCACCCGCCGTGACCGAGACGACGATGGACGGAGGGACACGATGACCGATCACCGGCCTCGGGTGCTCGACGATCGGGACTACTGGTACCCGGACAAGCTCACCGGCCGCCGGGTGGAGCTGCGGGCCAAACCGGGCGAGGCCGTGGTCACCGTGACCGCGGGCGACCTGGACCGGCTCACCGCACACCCGGCCGTGCGGTCCCTCAGCCGCGGCGCCGACCTACGACGCGGGTTCGCCGCGGTGTTCGTCGCACCCGGCCGGGCCGCCGCGGACCTGCCCGGCACGGACGGCGTCGCGAACTCCGTGCCGGTGCTGGTGGACGGCGACGGGCTCGACCGGTACTTCCTGCCGGACGAGCTGACGGTGCAGTTCACCGACGGCGTGACCGACGCCGGCGCGCAGGCGGTGATCACGGCGCTGGGCAGCCGGATCCTGGTCCGCCAGCGCACCCCGGGCTACTACACCGTCGCGGTGCCGGACGGGCGGGCGCTGTTCGCCACGATCCGGGCGTTCACCGACCGCGCCGAGGTCGCGTTCGCGGAGCCGAGCGAGGTGGGTTTCGACGACGCGCAGCACGTGCCCGCCGACCCGGACTTCGGGCTGCTGTGGGGCCTGCGCAACACCGGGCAGACCGTCAACGGGGTGGCCGGCACGACCGGGATCGACATCGGCGCGACCGTGGCCTGGGACGTGCTGCGTGGCGACCCCGACGTCATCGTCACCGTGATCGACACCGGCGCGGACCTGGACCATCCCGACCTGGCGGCGAACCTGCTGCCGCGCGGCAACGAGGACTGGGACTTCGCCGACGCGGCCGACGGAAGCCCGGACGACGCCGACGAGCACGGCACCCACGTGGCCGGCACCGCCGCGGGCGTGGAGAACGCGGTCGGCGTGGTCGGCGTCGCACCACGGTGCCGGATCATGCCGTTGCGGATCGACCTGTCGGCCGGCCTGAACCAGAACCGCGCCGACGCGATCAACTACGCGGCCGCGCAGGCGGCCGCGTTCCCGGACCGCCGCTACGTGATCAACTGCAGCTGGCGGACCAGCGGTGACCACGCCGGCGTCCGCACCGCCGTCCAGAACGCGGTGGCCGGCAACGTGGTGGTGGTCTTCGCGGCCGGCAACGACAACACGAACACCGACGTCACCCCGCAGTACCCGGGCGTCTACCCGGAGGTGATCGCGGTGGCCGCGCTCGACCAGAACGGCGCCCGGGCCACGTTCTCGAACTTCGGCACGAACGTCGACGTGGCCGCGCCCGGCGTCAACATCTGGTCCAGCAAGCCCGACGACACGCACGGCTTCCTGAACGGCACGTCGATGGCCGCGCCGCACGTCGCCGGCCTGGCCGCGCTGGTCTGGTCCGCGGCGCCGGAGCTGTCCGGTGCCGAGATCCGCGCGGTCGTGGAGGACACCTGCGACAGCGTCGACGCGCTCAACCCCGGCTTCGCCGGGCAGCTCGGCCGGGGCCGGGTCAACGCCGGCCGCGCGGTCGAACTGGCCCAGTTCATGGCCGGTTACGTCCCGTCCCTTCCCGCCATGTCGTAGTCCTGAGCCATGTCGTAGTTCTGAGAGAGGTGTGATGAGCGCACTGGAGCAGATACGCAAATCCCCGTCGATGGCCGAGTTCTGTGACCCGCTGCCGCGTCTGATCGACGCGGGCACGGCCGACCTGTCCCGCAGCTTCCGCCGGTTCGGTGAGCTCGCCGGGCCCGGTCAGCGGGAGCCGGTCACGCTCGGCTTCCACCTCGTCGACGCCACCCGGTACTGGCGGCTGCGGCTCGGCCCGGACGGTGCCACGGTGTCCGAGGAGACCCCGGACGACGTCACCCCGCCACGGCCGGAGATCGAGGTCATCACGGACGAGCGGACCTGGCGGGACATCGCCGAGGGCACGCTCGCCCCGATGGCCGCGGTCATCGCCGGCCGGATGCGCTTCCGCGGCGACGTGGCCGGCGCCCGTCTCGTCGTGCGCCGGCTGCGGCGCTGATCTCGTCGAAGGAGAGACACATGGCATCCCAGACCGGAAAAGTCGGCTGCATCCAGATCTTCTCGGACGACGTCGCCTGGACGCAGATCGTCGACTCCGCCGGGGTCGGCGAGGTCTTCGTCCTGTGGTCGGACGTCACGAACCCCAATCCACCGATCAACGACCGGATCACCCGCAGCAACTGGATCTCCTTGCTGCGCCAGGCGATGGCCGACGACCTCGACGTCACGGTCGTCGGCGACAACGCCACCTCCGCGCTGACCACCAGCGTCCAGCTCGGCACGTTCACGCTCTGAGCCGCCGGTGGTCGCGCACCCCGGCCGGTCAGCGGTAGCCCGTGACATCCGCCGGCCGGCCTGGGTCCTGCACCTCGACGAGGTAGCGCCACGCGTCCGGGCGGCTGCCGTCGACGTCGGTGAAGCCGTAGACCCGCGCCAGGCCACCGCTGGACAGCGACGTGCCGTTCCAGCGTGCCCGGTCCGGGTCGGCGGCGAGCGCGGCGACGGCCCGTCCGGTGAACCGCGGTGTCTCCGAGATCGCGAAGTGCGGTTCCCGGGCGAGCGCGTCCCGCCAGGTCGGCTCCGTCACGCCGAAGTGCTCGAGCATGATCTCGGAGCGCATCCAGCCCGGGGTGAGCGCGACCGCGGTCGCACCGAGCGGGCCGATCTCCTGCGCCTGCGCGTACGCCATCCGCAGCACGGACGTCTTGGCCAGGTCGTAGAAGAACGAGACCCGGTAGTGGTCGCGGTTGTAGTCGGCGGTGCCGTCGGTCATCTCGACGACCAGCCCGCCCGGCGTGCGCAGCAGCAGCGGCAGCGCGACGTGGCTGGTGACGATGTGCGTGTCGATCGCCAGCCGGAGGATGCGCATCCCGTCGTCGAGCGAGTGCTCCCACAGCCGGTCCGTCCAGCTGAACAGCATCTCACCGCCCCAGATGTCGTTGACCAGCACGTCCAGCCGGCCCTGCTCGGCCTCGATCCGGGCGACCAGCGCGCGCACCTCGTCCGGCACCAGGTGATCGACCCGGACCGGGACGCCGGTGCCGCCGGCCGCGGTGACCAGTTCCGCGGTCTCCTCGATCGTCTCGGGCCGGTCCATCTCCGAACGTGCCGCGCGCGTGCTGCGGCCGGTCACGTAGACCGTCGCCCCGGCCGCGCCCAGCTCGACCGCGATGCCCCGCCCGGCACCCCGGGTCGCGCCGGCGACCAGCGCGACCCTGCCTTCCAGCGTGTGTTCCATCCGGGCACTCTCGCAGGAATACCTGACAACCGATGGCAGGGAAACCTCAGCGGGACGACCAGAGCCAGCCGAGGTACGCGCGGAGCTCGGCCGGCGTGGCCAGCCAGCCCCGGTCGGCGTAGGTGAGGATCCGCTGGATCTCACCCGGCAGCAGCTCGTACGCGGTCGCGCCGGTCTCCGGCACGCGCGCGTCCGGTGACACCGCGACCGGCACCGGCCAGACCGGCACCCGCAGCCCGCGCCGGTCGAGTGCCTTCAGCACGGTCAGATAGGCCCGGAGCAGGTGGTACGGCGACACGCACAGCCCGAAACCGCTGATCCCCAGCTCGGCCACCCGGTCGGCGATCCACCCGGCCTGCAGCGCCGTGTTCGGCGCCGGCTCGGCCTGCACGTGCACGCCGTCCCACCGTCGTAGCCCGAGCCCGCGCAGGTAGCCGGGGCTCAGCTCGTCGTACGTGGTCTCCGCCGGGTTCCCGTTCGCGATCAGCAGGAGGCGCAGCTCCGGGCGGGTCTCCCAGAGCCGGATCGCGTGCGTGATCCGCCACTCCTCGCCCTGCCCGCTCGGCACGATCAGCGCGTCCGCCCGCTCCGCCGCCGCCTGCGGCAGGCTCAGCACCGCGGTCATCGCCCGCATCACGTCCAGCATCCGCCCGGCCGGGACGTCGCCGAGGTCGTCGTCCCGCACGATCCGGGGCGTGGTGGTGTTGCCGAGGTGCACCTGTTCTCCTGATCCTGAGCGGTCCATCCTGCCCTGCCGGAGTGGAGAACGGGACCGGGCCCCGTCCCGACACGGGTGCACCCGGGCGACCGATCGGCGCGAGCGGGGCCATATCCTCGGCCGGATGATCCTTCTCGCTCTCGGTGCGCTCGCCGTCAGCGCGCTCGACTGGCGGCTGCTCGCGATCCTGCCGGTGCTGTCCTATCTCGCCGGCCGCCGCCGGGAGCTCGGCCTGCCCGCGCTCACCGGGCTCGGCGGCGTGCTGGTCCTCGGCACCGCGGTCCAGGCCGTCCGCGGCGCGGAGGTCTACACGTGGCTGGTGTGGATCGCCGGGGTGATCGGCTGTGCGTTGTTCCCGGCGCTGCTCGGCTCGTTCCGGCGGTTGCGGGCCGCGCTGGAGCGTTCCGGCTGGGAGCAGGCGGCGCAGCTGGAACGGGAGCAGCAGGCGGTCGCCGAGCAGGCCCGGCTGCGGGAGCGCGCGCGGATCGCGCAGGACATGCACGACTCGCTCGGGCACGAGCTGAGCCTCATCGCGTTGCGTGCCGGCGCGTTCGAACTGGCCGCCGGCCTGACACCGGAGCAGCGGGCGGCCGCGTCGGGACTGCGCGCCGGCGTGACGGACGCGGCCGAGCGGCTCAGCGACATCGTCGGTCTGCTGCGCGACGAATCCGACGAGGTCCCGCTGCGGCCGGCCGACGAGCGCATCGAGGACCTGATCACCCGCGCGGCCGCCTCCGGCATTCCCGTCTCGCTGCACGTGGACGGTCCCGGCTCGCCGAGCGCGCCGGACGTACCCGGGAACGCCGGTTCTCCGCACTTCGCTGACGTGGCCCCGGTGCAGTACCGGGCCGCGTACCGGGTGGTGCAGGAGGCCCTGACCAACGCGACCAAGCACGCGGCCGGCGCGTCGGTGCGGGTGCGGCTCGGCCGGGACGGCGACGAGATCGCCGTGACCGTCCGGAACACCGCCGGGTCCGCCGCGCCCACCGTGACCGCGTTGCCGCACGGCGGACGTGGGCTCACCGGTCTCCGGGAACGTGTCGGGCTGGCCGGTGGCGCGCTGCGGGCCGGTCCGCTGCCCGACGGCGGGTTCGAGGTGGCGGCGCGGCTGCCGGTGCGGTCCGGGCCGGTGGTGCCGCCGTTCGACGCGGAACCGGCCGGGTTCCGGCGCGCCCGGCGGCGAGCCCGGCGCGGGCTGATGCTGGCGCTCGCGGTGCCGACGGCGCTGATCATCGTGCTGGTCGGTGCGCTGATGGCGGTCTACGCCCAGGACAGCCTCAGCTCGCACCTGCCACCGGACCGGTTCCGGGCGATGCAGGTCGGTGCGCACCGCGACGACGTCGCCGGTCTGCTGCCGGCCCGCCAGGTGCCGGAGCGGCGCGACGAGGCCGGGCCGACGCCGCCGGCCGGGAGCACCTGCGAGTACTACCGGTCGGCCGCGGGTTTCCTGCCGGCGCCGTTCGACGTATACCGTCTGTGTTTCCGCGACGGCCGCCTCGTGGCCAAGGACGCGTTCCCCGCCGGCTGAAAGGAATCCCGCCGCCGTGATCCGTGTGCTGCTGGCCGACGACGAGACGATGATCCGGGCCGGGGTCGCCGCGATCCTCGCCACGGAGCCGACCGTCGAGGTGGTCGCCGAGGCCGGGAACGGGCGCGAGGCCGTCGACCTGGCCCGCCGGCACCGGCCCGACGTCGCGCTGCTGGACATCCGCATGCCGGTGATGGACGGCCTGGAGGCGGCCGCGGAACTGCGCCGCGCGGTGCCGTCCGTCGCCGTGATCATGCTGACCACGTTCTCCGAGGACGAGTACATCGCCCGCGCGCTCGACGCCGGCGCCGGCGGGTTCGTGCTCAAGACCGGTGACCCGCGCGAACTCGTCACCGGCGTGCGCGCGGTCGCGGACGGCGGCGCGTACCTGTCGCCGAAGGTCGCCCGCCGCGTCATCACCCGCTTCGACGGCAGCGGCACCGGCGGCCACCTGACCCGCGGCGTGGCCGCCCGGGAGCGGCTGGCCGCGCTCACCGACCGGGAACGCGACGTGCTGCGGCTGGTCGGCTCCGGTCTGTCCAACGCGGAGATCGCGGCCGATCTGCACCTGGTCGAGGGCACGGTCAAGACGCACGTCAGCGCGATCCTGTCGCGCCTCGGCCTGCGCAACCGCGTCCAGGCCGCGCTGCTGGCCTACCAGGCCGGCCTGACCGGCTGACTACGCGCTCGGATCCCAGGCGATGAGCCGCTCGAAGACCCGCAGGTCACCGTCGGCCTTGACCGCGTCCATCGGGATCCGGCCGTAGAAGAACAGGACCAGGTCGCTGGCGCAGGCGGTCGCGGAGGCGTCGGCGCCGGTCGCGGTGTCGCTGCCGGTCGCGGTGTCGCTCAGGCGGGAGACCTCGGCGCCGTCCGCCGACAGGCGCACACGCCAGCCGTACCCCTCGGTGGCGTGGTAGTGGATGACCGCGGGCTCGTGCGGCCAGGCCGTGCTCGTCGCCACGCAGGTGGTCAGGAACTCGTCCACCCCGTCCAGCGCCACCGACGCCGGCAGCGGCTCCGGTGCTCCCACGGTGAGCTGGGCGTCGTAGGTGTGCACCGCCATCTGCTGCAACTGGTGCCGGGCGACCGCGCCGCTGGTGTGCGGTGCCTTCTCCCACCACGTCCAGCACTCCCGGTCCGGCCCGGCCTCGCGCAGCGCGTCCACCAGCTCCCGCGTCGTCGCGGCCAGCCACCCGAGGTGATCCGCCGGCGCCGTGGTCTCCCAGGCGGACCGCGGCGGGGGAGCGTCGGCCGGCCCGGCCGCGACCGTGACCGCCCAGCGCCGGCGCCCCTCACCCAGGTGCTGGACCAGGTCGGCCAGCGTCCACTCCGGACACGACGGCACCAGCGCGTCCAGGCTGGGGGCGGCGGCGACCACCGCACGGAACGCGGTCGACCGCTCGTCGATCAGGCGCAGATGCTCAGCGAAGTCCACCGTGGCTGTCTACCACCGATCCGTGCCCGCGTCGACCGGGTTATCCGGCGCTGAGCACGCAGAACTCGTTGCCCTCCGGGTCGGCCAGACACCGCCACGGCACGTCGCCCTGCCCCACGTCGATCGCGGTCGCACCGAGCCCGCGCAGCCGCGCCACCTCGGCCGCCTGGTCATCCCCCGGGTACGGCCGCAGGTCGAGATGCACCCGGCCGTCCTCCGGCCCGGCACCGCGGATGAACTCCAGGTACGGCCCGACACCCGTCGCCGACCGCAGTGACGCGAACTCGTCGGTCACCTCGTGCACGGCCCAGTCCGTCGCCGCACCCCAGAACCGGGCCATCGCCCGCGGATCCGCGCAGCCGACCACCACCGCCGCGATCGGGCCGGTGTCCCGGTACACCTCCCGCGGCTCCAGCACGCAGAACAGGTTGCCCTCCGGGTCGGCCAGCACCGTCCACGGCACGTCACCCTGCCCGATGTCGGCCGGCGTCGCCCCCAGCGCGGTCAGCCGCGCCACCAGCTCCGCCTGCTGGCCCGGGGACGTGGTGGCCAGGTCGAGGTGCGCGCGGTATCGCACCGTCTCCGGGTCCGGCACCGTGACGACGTCGATGTAGAACACCGCCGGGTCCGGATAGGTGTACCCGGCCGGCTCGACATTGGTCACGCCCGGCCCCTCGCTGGAGACACCCCAGCCGAGCGCGTCCGCCCAGAACCGGCCGAGCACCGAATCACTCGTCGCCTTGATGTTCACCTGCACGGGACGCAGCGGCATACCGGACACCCTACTGTCGCTGCCACCCGGCCGCGCTCGCCGCGTAGACCGCGCGCCGGGCCCGGTTGAGGTTCCCCAGCGGCCGGAACTCCGCCGGGCAGTGCCACGGGCTGAACGCCATCCCGTGCACCCGCTCGTCGTCGAGCGCCTCCGGCCCCGGAACGGTCAGCGTCGCCACCGGCGTCCACGGCGCGTCCCACTCCACCGCACCGTCCTCGATCGGCGTCCGCTCCCGCGACACGAAGCGCTGCACACTCAACCCGAACCGCACCGGCCCCCGCGCCAGCCGCGCCCGGAACTCCACCCCCAACCCGTCGAACCCATCGGCGGGTACGCCGTGCGCCGCCCCGACCGGGCTCAGCCGGAACCGTACCGGCCCGGCGTCACCCCAGAGGATCGCACCCCGGCTCCAGTACGACTCCAGCGCCAGGCTCTCGCTGCGCCGGGTGGCCCGCCGCAGGTTCCCCACGATCCGCAGCGTCTCCCGCACCCCGACCGCCGCCACCATCCGTGGCAGCGCCAGTGCCCGCGGCCCCGCTCCGATCTCCGCCACGGCCACGAACTGCTGCGCGTCCCGCACGTGCGACACCGGATAGCTGGTCATGAGCAGGTCGTGCACGTCACCACCCGGCAGCGCCACCTTCAGCGCCGCCCCACGCAGATCCGGCTCGGTGTCCGCCCGGGGCACGCCCGAGGCGTTCGACAGCCGCACCGTGGTGGCCAGCCGCGCCCTGGCCACGAACGCCCCGACGTTGAGCTCGCCCGGCAGGTCCTCGGCGAACACCAGCTCCGCCCCGGTCACCCCGACCACGGTCTTGGCGTGCAACGTCCGGTGCGCGGCCCGCGCGCCAGCCGTCCGCGCATGCGCGTTCTGCACCTCGGTCATCCGCCGCGCGTACTCACGAAACGCCCGCTCCTCGGCCTCCGCCGAGCCACCGACGTAGTCCTCACGCCACTCCACCGTCATAGTCGTCGATCATGCAGCGTCCGCCCCGCGGGCGATCGCCCGGGGCTTGGATCACCCACTCGCCTCCGCGCTTCTGTCAGAGCCGTTCTCCTGCGATTTCGGAAGTCCCTCGACGCCGGGCGAGAGGTTTCCGGCCGGACGAACGCTGCGGCGCCGGGCGGTTCCGCACCGCTCACGTCCGCTCCCGGTGCCGGCTGTTTCCGCGGTACCGCCGGTACGCGTCACCCGCGTCTACCGGTGGACTCCGTTCCGGTGTTCCGCGCGGGCCGGGAAGGTGATCCGGCGCCGGACCGTCACCGCGGCTGACGTGGCGATCACCGCGCCGGCCACGGACACGACGATCGCCGCGGTGGCCAGGGTCGTGGTGTCCGCGTGCGGCCCGCCGCCGTACCGGCTGACCGCGAGCCCCTCGGCCAGCGGGTGCAGCCACAGCAAGCCGATCGGCGTGAGCAGCACCGACAGCGCCCACACGCGGCGGCGGCCGTGGCCCGCCGCCAGCGCCGCCACCAGGAGAAGCGCGAGCCCGGCGCCCGGAAGGACCTGGCCGGCGGGCCATCCGTAATACCCGAACGTCTCACCACCGCGGTACGCCACGGCCGCCGCCACGGGCAGGGCCGCGGCGGCGCCGGCGAGGGGCAGCAGTCGCCGCCACACCGGCGGCCGGCCGGGGGAGCCGAGCGCCACGAACCCGAGGCCGGCCTGGGCGAGGAGCACGAACAGCGGCGGCCGGGCCTGGTCGACGACGGCCGCGAACGGTACGACGGCGACCGTGACGACGAGGGCCAGGCCGATCGCCGGCCGCGTCCACCGGCCGGGCGCCACCAGGTGCACCACCGCGGCGAGCAGCCAGGCCGCCCACACGCCGACGCCGAGCGAGACCGGCGTGCCGTGCTGCGCGAAGCCGAACCACGCCACCGTCCACGGGTTGACCTCCAGCACGGCCCAGCCACCGGCCAGGGCCGTGGCGGTCGACAGCGCCAGCGTCGCGGCCAGCCGTACGCCGGCGCCGATCTCGGTGGCGCCGGCCGCGCGCGCGTGCTGGCGCAGCCCGCCGGCGGCCAGGTCGGTCACGTCCGCCGCGGCGGGCCACCGCCGGTCCGGCGAGGCCAGGGCCAGGTACGTGTCGATGATCTCGGTGCCGCGCGCGTCGTGGTGGCCGGCCGGATAGAAGATCCGGACCAGGCGCCGATAGCGGCGTTCCAGGTCGGTCACGCGGTCCCTCCACGGAGGCGGGGCGTGCGCGTGGTCAACCGCGCGGTGGCGGCCTCGACGTTGCGGCGCATCCGCTCGGTCTCCGCCGCGAGCAGCTCACCGCCGTGGTCGGTGAGCCGGTAGTAGCGGCGCAGCCGGCTGTCCACCACCTCCTCCCGCTCCACCGCGACCAGCCCCGCGTCGACCAGCCGGTCGAGCGCGCCGTACAGCGTGCCGGGCCGCAGCGACACGCGCCCGTCGGACAGCCGGGCCACCTCGGTGATCAGCCCGTACCCGTGCAGCGGCTCCGCGGCCAACGCCGTGAGGATCAGGAACGTGGGTTCGCGTACTGGTGTCTCCACGCCCCCAATATATCGGCTCCGAAGGTATACCGGCAGGCATAGCTTTCGGTACTGCTGCGCGTCGTTGCCGACCGGTCCGGCTACGCCGCACATGCGACCGCGGGCGTCGAGTCGTTCGCCCGTCGTTGACCGTGCGGGCCTGCCGACACGGCCCTCCACCGCGACGCCGGTCCTCCGGCCGCCTCGGATTCCTCAGGCTTGCCGTTCGCCCGCCGCGACTCCGTCCGGCGGGCGTCAACTTCTGACCGTTTACCGAATTGCTAATAACAGTAATTCAGTAATCCCGGATGACCGCGCAAAACGGACATTCGGGGCGCCGCGAGCGATACACCATAATGACAGTTATGTTGTGTTGCGGTGGTGCCGGCATGAGCCGGTCTGGAACATCGCTAAATGCGGTGAACCGCGGATCGAGGACTGCCACACTGGCGCGATGCCTTCAGTCGACGATCCGAGCTCGGCACGCTACGCGCGGATGCGCTGGAACACGCCGCTGTCGCAGACCCACGCGGACCTCCTTCTGCAGCGGCTTGACACTCCCGCCGGCGCCCGGGTGGTGGATCTCGGATGCGGCTGGGGCGAACTGCTGTTGCAGGCGGTCGGCGCCGACGACACCGGCTCGACGACGGGGACCGGCGTGGACACCGACGACGCGGCCCTGGCGCGCGGCCGCACGCTCGCCGCCGACCGGTCACTGGACCAGCGGGTGACCTTCCTGAAGCGGGAAGCGTCCGCGTGGCGGGAACCGGCGGACCGGCTTCTGTGTGTCGGCGCTTCTCACGCGTGGGGAGGAACGGCCGAGGCTCTCACGTCGCTCGCCGACCTCGTGCGGCCGGGCGGCCGGCTGCTTCTCGGTGACGGTTTCTGGGAGCGTCCGCCCACCACGGAGGCGACCGAGATCTTCGGCCCGGGGGTCATGCCGCTCACGGAACTCGTCGAGCATGCCCGGGCGCTGGGCTGGCGCGTCCTGCACATGAGCGTTGCCGACCAGCGGGAATGGGACGATTTCGAGTCAACGTGGCTCGCCGGCCGCCAGGCGTGGTTGCTGCGCCATCCCGAGGATCCCCGAGCGGCCGAGCTCCGGGACGAACTCGACGTCCGCCTACGCGAGTACGTCGGCGTCTACCGCGGCGTTCTCGGTTTCGCATATTTCGTACTCGGTCGCTGACGCCTTGAGCTCCGGCCACGTCCGCGCGGTGCCGGTCAGGCGTCGCGGCGCAGCGACGAGGACAGCTCCCGCTGTGCGCCCGACACCCGGATCCCCGGTAGCGGGCGGATCGAACCCGGCGTTCAAGCCGAGGACCGCCCGCCGAGTCTCGACGTCGAGTGGGCGGCCGGCCACCGTCGGCCGCCGCTACACCCGCCGTACCGTCGCGGTGGGTCGGGGTGGGGTCAGGAAGTGCTGTCCGCGCCGGGTGCGGGCTTGGTGTGGAGGATCTCGCGGGCCTGGTCGGCGGCGCGCGCGATGCCCTCGGAGACGAGGTCGACGAAGCGCGCGATGTTCTCCAGGCGGGCCGCGGCCGGGGTGCCGGGGCCGAGGATGTCCGCGCCCTGCCGGGCGATCTCGCCGAGCTGGGCGGTGGACCGGGCGCTGGCCATCACGGACTGGTACATGACGTCGTCGTCGACGACGTAGCGTTCGCGGCGGCGTTCGTCGCGCTCGCGGCGGATCAGGCCCTGGCTGTCGAGGAACGCGACCGCCTTGGAGACCGATCCCGGGCTGATCTGCAGTCGCCGGGCGAGCTCGGCGGCGGTGAGGCTGCCGGTGTCGGTGGTGTACAGGCCGGCCAGGGCCCGGGCCGTCATGCGGGGGAGACCCGACTGCATGAAGACGGTGGCGAACGCGTCCTCGTACGCGCGAAGGGCTTCGGTGTCCCGCCCGTCGGCGGCCGGCCGGGATGCGGATGATCTCCCGGGTACGGCTTTCGCGCGGCGGCGGGCGCGGTGTTCGGTGGCGTGCTGGGCGAGGTCGCCGCGGTAGCCAGCCGGGCCGCCGTTGCGCATGACCTCCCGGGTGACGGTCGAGGTCGGACGGTCGATGCGCCGGGCGATCTCCGCGTAGGCGAGCCCCTCGGCCAGTCCGAGCGTGATCTGCTGGCGTTCCTGTTGGGTGAGCCTGCCGCCCGGCATCGCGGTCTCCTTCGCAGTCGGCAACGGACGCCACCTTAGCGTTCACCCGTCATCCATTGCAACGCCCGCTCGCCATTCATTGCGTTGCATTCTCGTTCATTGCAATGAGTTCAAGCCTTTGAACAGTGAAAACAAGCGGCCATCGCAACGTGAGCGTTGCCGAATCGGTGAAGGCAACGTAGCTTTTCCGGTGTCAGAAACAACTGATCGAAGGAGTTCACGATGCACACGTTCACCACGCCCGCCCCGGTCTCGGCCGTGCTCACCATCCCCGCGGGCCGTATCCGGGTCGTCGCCGCCGACCGGGCCGACACCACGGTCGAGATCCTCCCCGCGGACGCCGGCAAGGCCCGCGACGTCAAGGCGGCGCAGCGGGTCGAGGTCGCCTACGCCGACGGTGTCCTGCGGATCGCGGCCGAGGAACCGGCGAACCGGATCCTCGGCGCGTCCGGTTCCGTCGAGGTGACGATCCAGCTGCCCGCCGGCTCCCGGGTCGAGGCCACCGCGGCCGACGCCGAATTCCGGAGTGTCGGCCGCCTCGGGGACGTCACCGTCGAGAGCGCGAACGGCTCGATCGCGCTGGACGAGACGGCGAGTGCCCGGCTGACCCTGCAGGCCGGAGACGTGCAGGTCGGCCGGCTGGGCGGGCCGGCGCGGATCAGCACCCGCAAGGGTGACCTGCACGTCGTCGAGGCCGTCGCCGGCGCCGTCACACTGCGCACCGAGGACGGCAACATCTCGATCGGTGCCGCCCGCGGCGCCTCCGCGACCCTGGACGCCGGCACCACCCTCGGCCGCGTCCACAACGCACTGAACAACACCGACGGCGCCGCCGCCGGCCTCACCATCCACGCGACCACCACCCGCGGCGACATCACCGCGCGCAGCCTGTGACGACATCCGAGAACATCCGACCCGAGCAGGTGGAACGCATGACGGAGAACAGCAACGGCCCGACCGCGTCGGCGTGGTCCGGCACGGTCGCGGTCGACGACACGGCCCTGGCGGTCACCGACACCGGGGGTGCCGGCACTCCCGTGGTCTACCTCAACGGGCAGTTCGCCACCCAGGGGTACTGGCGGCGGGTCATCGCCGAACTGGGCGACGGGTGGCGGCACATCACCTACGACGAGCGGGCCCGCGGCAGATCGCGCCGCTCGGCGGACTACTCCTTCGAGGCCGCCGTGCGGGACGTCGACGCGGTCCTGTCGGCCCGCGGGGTCGACCGGGCACTGTTGGTGGGCTGGTCCTACGGAGCGGTGGTCGCCGCGCACCGGGCCCACCGGCACCCGGACCGCACGATCGGCGCGGTCATGGTCGACGGCGCCTTCCCGCACGACTGGCTCGACGAGGCCATGGAACGCCGGATCCGCACGATGTTCCGCCGGATGAGCTGGTTCCTCCCGCTGCTGCGCCCGACCGGTCTGGCCCCGCGGATGACCGCCGCGCAGCAGGCCGACAGCAACATCGAGCTCGGCAGGCTGTCCCGCGAACGCGAGCTGGGGCCGGTGCTCGACGCCCTCACCGTACCCACGCGTTATGTGGTTGCCTCGGGAACCTCCCTCGGGAGCCGCGGCGACGAACAGGAACGGATCCGGGCCGGCCTCGATGCGGTCACCGCCCGCAACCCGCACGTCCGCATCCACGCGAAGGTCGCCAGCAACCACGGCGCGTTGCTCAAGAAGGACTTCCGGGTCATCGCCGCAGCCGTACGCGAGGTCGCCGCCTCCGGCCAGGAGCGGCGCTGAGCGTCCCTCGGCGCCGCGGATCGATCGGTGCTGGATGGCAGTGATCGCGCCCGCGACCGTCGACGGCGGGCCGGTCCTCAGCGGGGGAGCAGGGCGCGCACGTGTTCGCGGATGCGGGCGGTCAACGCGTCCGGCGTCGCGCCGATGTTCGCGGTCACCGACAGTTCGAGGAACATGACGGCGGAGACGACGTGCGCGAGCGTGGCCGTGTCGGCGACGGGTATGCGCGGGTCGCGTTGCAGCAGGGTGGCGATCGCGGCCTCGGTCCGGTTCACGATGGTCAGTGCCGCCCGGTGCCGAGGTTCCGTGGGGTCGCCGAAGACCATCTCGCGCAGGTACGTGCGCCCGTTGTCGACCTGCACCCGGTTGCACGCCACGACCTGCGCCACGACGGCGGTGATCGCGTCCAGCACGTCGGGCTCGGTCTCGGCCGCGGCGATGCCCCGGTCGAGCGCGTGGGCGTAGTGGGTGTTCTGGACGAGCAGCAGGAGCTCGCCCTTGGTCTTCGCGTAGAGGAACAGTGTGCCGGTGCCGATGTCGGCGGCGTCGGCTATCTGCTGGGTGGTCACCTCGTCGACACCGTGCTCGGCGAACAGCGCGGCGGCCGCGGCGATGATGCGGTCGAGTTTCTCCTGTTTGTTGCGCTCGCGCCGGCCGAGCGGAGCGGATGCGAAGGACATGCTGCTTCCTCCGGGTGGGTGCGCGGGCCTGCGCCCATTCTCCCGGTCGCCACGGTGCGCCGTCGACGGGCCCGGCGGGTCACCCGCCGGGCCCGGGCCGTCACCGCGAGGCGAGGGCGGCCAGCTGCGGGTAGACGGTCTCGACCGGCGCGCTGAGTCCGGCCTTGGCCACGACGGAGACCTGGTCGGCCAGGACCTCGTACCGCCCGGCTTCGGTCGCGTCGAGGACGGCGCGTACGAGATCCGCGGGGTCGGTCTTCGGATCGGTGACGTGCCGGGCCATGGCGGTGTCGACGTATCCGACGTGCACGCCGACCACGTGCACGCCGGCCGGGGCGAGCTCGAGGCGCAGGGAGTTGGTCGCCGACCACAGGGCCGCCTTGGTGGCGCTGTAGATGCCGGCGACCGCGTACCAGCTCAGCACGGAGTGCATGTTGATGAGCGCGGACCGGTCGTGGCCGGACAGGATCGGGGCGAACGCGCGGGACAGCAGCAGCGGGCCGACGAAATTCGTCTCGATGTTGGCGCGGATCTCCTGGTCGCTGTGGGTGAGGATGCCGGCGCTGCGCACCGACGTACCCGCGTTGTTGATCAGGACCGTCACGTCGGGCGCGGCGTCGACAGCCGCGCGTACGGACTCGGGATCGGCGACGTCCAGTGCGAGGGGAACGATCCGCTCGTCGTCCCAGGCCCGCGGGCTGCGGGCGCTGGCATAGATCTTGGTGGCGCCACGGTCCAGGGCCTGGCGGACGAACTCGGTTCCGATGCCACCGTTCGCGCCGGTGACCAGGACGACTGCTCCATCGAGGGTGGGCATGAGAGGCCTCTCAGTTCTGTGGGGTCGAGCGCCAAAGTTGATGACTGCACTCATAACTGAGGGCGGTCAGTTTTAATTCCGGCATGTGCCGCCGTCAAAAAAGCGGGGACGGGTCACGCCGTCATGCGGATGACGACCTTGCCCGCCCTCGCGCGTCCCTGCTCGACGTGGGCCAGGGCGTCGCGGGTCGACGCGAAGTCGAAGACGCGGTCCACGACCGGCCGGATCGTCGCGGCGTCGAGCAGCGCGGTGAGCTCGCGGAGCTGGTCGCCGCTGGCCCGCATGAACAGGTACGAGTACCGGACGCGCCGCCGTTGGGCACGCCGCCGGACCCGGAAGCTCAACGCGGCGACGGCCAGCCGGACGACCGGGCTGGCGCCGACCTGCCTGGCGAAGGCCGGGTCGGGCGGTCCGGCGACGCTGACCACGATGCCGCCCGGCTTGAGCACCCGCAGCGACCGGTCCAGGGTGTCGCCGCCGACGGTGTCCAGCACGACGTCGTAGTCGTGCAGCACCGTCTCGAACGCCTGCCTCGTGTAATCGACCACGACGTCCGCACCCAGGCTCCTCACCAGCTCGGCCTTGGCGCCGCTCGCGGTCGCGGCGACGTGGGCGCCGAGGTGCTTCGCCAGCTGGACGGCGACGGTGCCGACGCCGCCGGCCCCGGCGTGGATCAGCACCCTCTGGCCCGGCCGCAGGTCCGCGCGCTCGACCAGGGCCTGCCATGCGGTCAGGCCGACCAGGGGGAACGACGCCGCCTCCGTCATCGTGAGGCTGACCGGCTTGGCCGCCACGTCGTCCTGGTGCATCGCGATGAGCTCGGCGAACGCGCCGATCCGGTGCTGGTCCGGGCGCGCGTAGACCTCGTCGCCGACGGCGAACCGGGTCACCCGGGAGCCGACGGCGACGACGGTGCCGGCGAGGTCGTTGCCGAGGACGAACGGCGCCCGGTACGGCAGGATCGCCTTGAGGTCACCGGCCCGGATCTTGAGGTCGAGCGGGTTGACGCTCGCCGCGTGGACCCGGACCAGGACGTCGTCGTCGCCCACGGCCGGCTCCGGCACGTCACGGGCCTGCACGGTGTCGGCGTCGCCGTAGCGCTCGACCACGAATGCCTTCATTGCTCTCCCCATCCGTCGGTGCCACCGGTGGCGGCGAGCCTTCGTATCGGCCCCGCTCGCCACCAGCTGAGTACAAAAAGTAAACCTAGCCGGTAGGCTGTCCGGATGGACCCGCACCCCGGCCCGTTCGCCGACCGCGACCCGGCGAACTGCTCGATCGCCCGCACGCTGGAGGTGGTGGGCGAGAAGTGGACCCTGCTGATCCTCCGCGAGATCTGGTACGGCTCGTCCCGCTTCAGCGATCTGCACCGCATGCTGGGCTGCCCCCGCAACCTGCTCGCGGAGCGCCTTCGCAAGCTCGTCGAGCACGGCATCCTGGACACCGAGCCCTACCGGGAGGACGGCGCCCGGAGCCGCGCGAGGTACGCGATCACCGCGAAGGGCAACGATCTCGTACCGGCGGTGCTGGGCCTGCTGCAGTGGGGTGACCGGTACCGCGCCGATCCCGCCGGCCCCGCCGTCGTCACGCGCCACCACGGCTGTGGCGCCACGCTGTCCGTGCAGGTCCGCTGCGAGCACGACCACCACGTCCCGGCGGGCGAGGTGGACGCGGTGCCGGGGCCGGGCTTCCGGACGAGAGCGGCCGCGACCGGCTGAATGTTCCGCGCGGCTCGGCGGATCAGGCGTCCTGTGACACGATCAGTGATCGTGATGGATATCTGGCAAACTCATCGACGGGGGAAGCTGATGAGCAACAGGCGCCTGACGGTGTGCGCGCTGCTGGCGGCGGTCGTCGCCGCCGGCCTGGCCGCACCGGGTGTCGCACGGGCCGCGGTGGCCGTGCAGACCGTCTACATGAACGCGGCCGGGTCGGACGCCGGTTCCGGTGCGACGCCGGCGACCGCGGTGCGGACGCTGGGCCGGGTGGAGGAACTGGTCGCGGCCGGACCGGTGGATCAGGACGTGGAGGTGCGCATCCACGCCGGGACGTACGTGGCCGGCGGTGTCACCTGGGACACCTACCGGCCGGGGCGGACGATCTCGTTCATGCCGGACGACTACACCGTGGGCGAGGGCCGGGACGGGATCGCCGCGCTGCCGGTCTTCGAGAACGCGCGGTCCTCCTCGGGCCGTTACCTGCCCGGCTTCTGGTTCTACGCCTGCCTGCCGTCGGACGGCCGGCCGCTGACCGACGGCGGCGTGGCGGGGCTGCGGTTCTACTACCTCCAGGCCCAGCGGTACTCCAGCGGCGCGCTGTCGCTGGACGGGTCCGCGGGTCCCTGCGGCGGCGGGTACCAGCCGTCGTCCGGTCCGGGGCAGCCGTCCGCGCGTGGGCTGGACGGCAACACCGTGTTCGGCATGGTGTTCACCGACCTGGGGAACGCGTACACCGGTGGCGGTTGCGCCGACGAGGACTTTCCGCGCTGCGGGTTCGGCGGGGTGGTGCTGACCGAGTCGTCCGGCAACCGCATCGAGAACAGCCACTTCGTGGATCTGCGCAACACCGAGGTCAGCTACGTGCACGGGATCTACGTGACGCACAAGAGCTCGTCGAACCGGTTCACGTCCAACCGGGTGACCGGGGTGAGCAGCGACCCGGTCAAGGTGCGCGACGCCAGCAACTTCAACACGTTCGAGAACAACGTGTTCGGGGCGAACTCCTGGCCGCGCACCTCCACGCCGGGCGTGCACTACCTGGACGAGGTCGGCGCGTCGGAGTGCTCGTCGTACCACAACCGGTTCGCCTACAACGATCTCGGCACGTACCTGGCCGGCAGCTCCGCGAACCTGCCGGTCTGGTACCTGAGCCCGGAGGGCGCGACCTGGCCCGGCCCGTCCGGCTGCCCCGCGCTGCCGTCCGGCGAGACGCGCCTGATCACGGCGGGCAACACGTACTGACGGTACGGACACGGTGCGGCCGGCCCCCGGACGGGAGCCGGCCGTGCCGTGTCAGGTGCTCAGCGTCAGGTGCTCAGCCGAACGTGATGTCGCTGCACCACATGTAGGCCTGGTCGCTGTGCGACGCCTGCCAGATGACGAACAGCAGGTGGTGACCGGTGTATCCGGACGTGTTGACGTTGAACCGGATGTCGGTCGCCGGCGCGTACCGCCCGGTCTGCGTGATGAAGTCGAGGTTGCCCCAGCCGAGCGACTGCGTGGCGGGGTTGAACCCGTTCTTGCTCACGTAGACCCGGAGGTAGTCAGCGCCGTGACTCGCCTGGTCGTACAGGTGGACGGTGAAGTTGTTCGAGACCCTGGTGGTCTTCCACGCGCCCGGCCGGTTGAGGCTGTCGTTGCGGGCCAGGCCGTTGCTGCACAGCTGGCCGTCCGGCGTCCTGGCCTGGAACTGGCCGCCGAGGCCGTCCCGCAGCGCGCTCATCCAGTTCCACATGGTGTCCGAGTTGGCCTGCCATGCCTGCCAGCACATCGGGTCCTGCTGCTGCATGGCCGGGTTCATGTGGTCCGCGCCCCAGGTCTTCCAACACTGGTAGGCCCGGGAGGCGGGGTCGACGATGTTTCCGTGTGCCTGCGCCGGAGCCGCCCAGGGCAGCAGTCCGGCCATCACGGTGAACAGAAGTACCAACGCCCGGGTGGCTGGGCGCTTGCCGGACTGTCCGGACTTAGGGGTACGCATGGCGCATCCTCCGTTCTTCGACGTAGATGTCTGGTTGGGAGCGCTTCCAGCAGCGTTACATCCATGACTATAGATGTCAAATATGATCTATTTAAAGGCGATGTACGGGTACAGCGCTCGCTGAATACAGCCGATGCTGTACTGTCTGCCGCATGGAGACGGCGACACACGGGCAGATCCTGGCCCGCTTCGGCCACGCCCTGTCCGACCCCACCCGCGCGCGCCTGCTGCTCGCGCTGCGCGACGCACCCGGATACCCGGCCGAGCTGGCCGAGCTGATCGGCGTCACCCGGCAGAATCTGTCCAACCACCTGGCCTGCCTGCGCGGCTGCGGCCTGGTCGTCGCGGTCCCGGAGGGGCGGCGCACCCGCTACGAGCTCACCGACGACCGCATCCGGCACGCGCTCGGCGACCTGCTCGGCCTCGTGCTGGCCGTCGACCCGGCCGCCTGCCCCGACGCCGCGGCCGAGGGGTGCTGCTGATGAGCCTGCCCCTGCTCCCGGTCGTCCCGGCCGGGCCCGCGCCCGGCCGGCGGGCGCTGCTGACCCGGCGGATCCGCTGGCTGGTCGCGGCCACGATCGGCTACAACGTCGTCGAGGCCGTCGTCGCGATCGGCGCCGGCACCGTGGCGGGCTCGACCGCCCTGATCGGATTCGGTCTCGACTCGGTCATCGAGGTCTCGTCGGCCGCCGCGGTCGCCTGGCAGTTCGCCGGCGCGGACCCGGGCCGGCGGGAACGGACCGCACTGCGCGTCATCGCGGTCTCGTTCTTCGCGCTCGCCGCCTACGTCGGCGTCGCGTCCGTGCGCGCGCTGCTCGGCGGTGACGAGGCCGCGCACTCCACCGCCGGCATCGTCCTGGCCGCGGTGTCGCTGGCCGTGATGCCCGGCCTGTCCCACGCCCAGCGCCGGGCCGGCCGCGAGCTCGGCTCCCGCACCGCCGTCGCCGACTCGAAACAGACCCTGCTCTGCACGTACCTGTCCGCGGTCCTGCTCGTCGGCCTCGTCGTCAACAGCCTGTTCGGCTGGGGCTGGGCCGATCCGGTCGCCGCACTGGTCATCGCCGCGGTCGCGGTCAAGGAGGGCCGCGAGGCGTGGCGCGGCGACGCCTGCTGCGCACCGCGGCCCCCGGTCACCGGACCGGCACCGGCCGGCGCCGACGGGTGCGCGGACCGCTGCTGCGCGCGGTGAGCGTCGCCGGCCGGCGTGCCTACAGGTGGCGGCGGAAGAACCGCAGGTTGCTCTCCGTCTCGTACGGTGGGATCGTCGCGTGTGGGCCCGGGTTCGCGTGCAGCGACTTCTCGGCGGAACCGAGGGCGTCGAACAGCGCCAGGGCCTGGTCCCGGGGCACCCGCTCGTCGTCCCACTGCACCAGGAACTCCACCGGTACGGTGATTCGCGCGGCCTCCGCCGCGGACGCGAGCGCGCCGCCGAGCCCGAGCACGGCCGCCCGGACCCTCGGCTCGGCCGCCACGAACGGCACACCGAGACCGCAGCCCAGCGACACGCCCCAGTAGCCGGCCGGCCCGGGCCCGACCACGTCCAGCGCCTGGAGCGCGTCGAGCCCGGCCCGCCACTCCGGCACGGTCCGCCGGGCGACGAGTGCCTGGAACGCGGCGATCAGCGGCGCGACCGGCTCGCCGGCCTCGACGCGGGCCTGGTTCTCGGTGGCGATCCGGTCGAACTCCGGGTCCGTCGGGCGGTCACCGTGGCCCGGCACGTCGAAGCAGGCGGCCGCGAAGCCGCCGCCGGTGACGAAGCGGTGCGCGCGGGCCAGCACGCCCGGTGCCCGCTTGTGCTGGCCGCCGCCGTGACCGAGCAGGATCAGCGGGCGGGGGCCGGTGGAGTCGTCCGGCGTCCAGAGCACGCCGGGCCGGCCGTCGAGGGTGAAGAGCTGTTCACGGACGCCGTCGGCCGACGTCTCGGAGAGAAAACGCATGACTGCCTTTCGCGCAGTACGCGGGCGTCTCCCTCAGGCCATGCGGGGGAGGGAGGCCCGGATCGTCACTGTCTCGGTGGCGTTGATGGGTCTCACCTCCTCGGGTCGCTGCGGTCGCACGGCGGCCCGAACGTATCACGCCTGCTGCGCGGCCCAGGCGGCGACACGGCGGGCGCTCTCCTCCTCGGAGAGGTCCTCGACGCGGGTCATCACCGACCAGCGGACCCCGAACGGATCACGGATGCTGGCGAACCGGTCACCGGAGACGAACGTCGCCGGGGCCTCCCGGACGGTGGCGCCGGCCGCGACCGCCCGCTCCACCACGGCGTCGACGTCGGGGCGGTACAGGCCGATGGAGTAGCAGTCCTGGTCGCCCGCCGGGGCCGGGACCAGGCCGAACTCCGGCATCGGCTCGCCGATCTGCAGCAGGCCGGCGCCGAAGTCCAGCACCGCGTGCGCCACCACCCCACCCATCTCCGTGACGTCGACGACGCGTGCGCCGAAGATGTCACGGTAGAACTCGATGGCGCCCTTCGCGTCCGCGACGGCCAGGAACGGGGTGAGGCTGGTGGCGCCGTGCGGGGTGCCGTCGGTGGTGTGTTCGCCGGTGGCCGCGGTCGTGGTTTCCGTCATGAGACACGATGCTAGGTATGCCGATGCCGGACGGTCTTGAAGATTCGCGACAGCACCCGCTGCGAGGTGTGCTCTACCCGGCGCGGCTGCCCACGTTCACCCGGGTGCCCGCCCCGGCCGCCGTCGCGGAGCTGGTGCGCTGGTTCTGGATCCCGCGGTGGGACATCCAGCCGGGGCGCAGCTCCCGCCAGCAGCTGCTCCCGTTCCCGGCCTGCAACCTGGTCGTCGAGGGTACGGCGGTGGAGCTGGCCGGCCCGTCGACGCGCACCTCGCACCGGGACCTGCGCGGGACCGGGTGGGCCGTGGGCGCGTTGCTGCGCCCGGCCGCGGTCCCGCACTTCACCGCCGACCCGGCCGCGCTGCGCGACGCGTCCACCGTGGTCGACGCGCCCGACCTGGTCGCCGCGGTCCGGGACGCCGGGCCGGACGCCGCGCCGGACGTGTTCGCCGAGTGGCTGGCGGCGACGGTCCCGCCGCCGCCCCGGGAGGCGCGGCTGGCCAACGAGATGGCCGACCTGATCGACGCCGACTCCGAGATCCGGACGGTCGAGGACGCGGCCGGCCGGCTCGGGCTGTCCGCGCGCACCCTCCAGCGGCTCGCCGCACGGTACGTGGGACTGCCGCCGCTGGCCATGATCCGGCGCCGGCGGCTGCAGGAGGCGGCCGTGCGACTGCGCGCCGACCCGTCCGTGACGCTCGCCGACATCGCCGCCGACCTGGGCTACAGCGACCACGCGCACCTGGCCAACGAGTTCCGGGCCGTGCTCGGGCTGACGCTCGGCTCCTACCGGCGATCCTCCGTGATCCACGTCTCAGACCCGGCCGGCTGACGTCCGCTTCGTCCCTCGCCGTGCCCGCACGCGCAGGTCAGGCCTGGCACGCCTGGCCTACCGTCACCGCGCACACGGACGGACAGGATCAGCGAGGTACGGCGTGGACACCGCAGCGATGGTGGAACGTGCCCGGCGGGTACGGGAAACGGTGGCGACCGCCGCCGTGGAGGTGACCAGCGCGGATCACGAGGTCACCGTGGTCGCCGGCCCGAACGGCGTGGTCCGCGACCTGCGGCTCACGCCGCGCGCGTTCCGGCTGACCGGCGCGGAGCTCGGCGAGCTGGTGGTCCGCACGATCACGGCGGCGAACGCGCGGATGGCCGTGGAACTGCGGGAGACGCTCACCGACCTGCTCGGCGAGCGCGGCCCCGGCGTGCCGGACCCGCTGGCGCCGCTGCCCAGCCCGGCCGCGATGCGCGCGGAGATGGACGGCACCGCGTGACCACGATGCCCGGCGCGGACGAGGTGCGGGCGCTGGTCGACCGTCTCCGGCGGCGCAATCAGCAGGTCATCGACCGGTACGAGGAGTTCGTCGCACACTCCGGCGAACTCACCGGCGAGGGTCGGTCGCTCGACGGCGCGGTCCGCGTCCGGATCGACCCGAACGGCGCGGTCACCGACGTGGACATCCCGGACTCGGCGCTCCGCCACGGCGCGTACCTGGCCGAGATGATCCTGACCGCGATCCGGGAGGCGCAGGCGGACCGCGCGCTGAAGATGACCGCGCTCGGTGAGTCGCTCGGCACCGGACGGGTGCGGCCGATGGTCGAGGACGCCATCCCGGAGCACACGCGCGAGCGGATCGAGGAGAGGGAGGACCGCCGTGAGTGACGGCATCTACGTGCCGACCGACAGGCTGACCAGCACCGCGCAGGTGTTCGAGGCGCTGTCGACGAGCGCGTCCCAGATCCACGGCGCGCTCCGGGACGCACACCCGGAGCCGGTGCTGTGGGGCCTGCTCGGCCAGCCCTTGCGGTTGATGTACGAGTCGAAGGCGACGGGGGCGGACGAGCACATCGGCAAGATCGCGGAGGCGTTGAGCGCGCAGGGCAAGGCGATCCAGGCGGCCGCCGACAACCACCGGCAGCTGGACGAGGCGACCGCGGCCGCGTTCAAGCGGTTCCTGGACAAGCTGGCCGGGGGTAGCTGACATGGCCGACGCGTACCTCTCCAACGACGAGAACACCGGCTCCCCGTACGCGGGCGGTGTGATCGACACCGGCTGGGACTCGGTCGTCCCGCTCGGCGGCGCGGCCAAGTCGCTGATGGACGGCTTCTCCCACGACGGTGAGGTCGCCGACATCGCGGCCGGCATCACCGACCTGGGCTTCAACGCGTTGTCGTTCGGAATGGACCCGCTGAACTGGCTGATCTCGGCCGGGCTCACCTTCGTGATCGACTTCTTCCAGCCGTTGGAGGACGCGCTCAGCCTGGTCACCGGCAACGCCGAGCGGATGGAGCCGCACGCCAAGCAGTGGGCCGCGATCGGCGCGGCGCTCGCGCCGCTGTCCGCTGCCATCCGGCAGGCGGTCGACGACGACCTGATCGAGTGGAAGGGCCAGGACGCGGACGCGGCACGGGCCCTGCTGCGGGAGTTCGCATACGCGGTCGAGGCGACCGGCGCCGAGGCCGGCACCGTCGGTGACCTGTTGATGCTCTTCTCCAAGCTGATGGGCGTCGCGCAGTCGCTGATCATCAGCATCATCGCGTCCGTGGTGGAGTGGGCGCTGATCGAGTGGGCGCTCGCGCTCGGCCTGGCCGTGCCCAGCGCCGGTGCCTCCGTGGCCGCCGCGGCGACCGCGACGACCGTGCAGATCGCGACCGGCACCACCCGCGCGATCCGGATCATCAACAAGGTCGTTCAGATCATCTGGAAGATCGGCGCCGTGCTTCAGAAGATCATGCCGGCGTCGCTGGTGGGCAAGGTCGGCGCGAGCGTGGTCGACACGGCGGGCTCCGGCTTCGCGATGTCCGCGATCCTCAAGATCGCCGGCGGTGTCGCGGCCGACGGCCTGACCTACTCGCCCGCCATGTGGGGCATGGTCTGGCAGGGCGCGAAGAACAGCGATCAGCCCTCGATGTCGGACGAGCGGATCGACACGGTCCTGGACCGCTCGGCATGAGCGCGCCCTGGGGCATCACCGCGTTCGCCGGCGCGCCGGTCGTGGAGTGGCCACCCGGTGCGCCGGCGCCGCAGCCGCCGCCCGGAACGGCCGGGATCTCCGTGTGGCTGCGCAACCGCGCCACCGACCCGCCGCACTACGGGCACCGGCACCAGGTCGGCATCGACGACACGCCGCTGTGGTCCGGGATCGGGCGGGCGGTCGCGTTCGTCGCGCCGGGTGAGCACCGCGCCGAGGTGCGGCACAACGCGGTCATCGCGTCCGTGCGTGCGGTCCGGGTGCACGCCGGTGAGGTCGCCGAGCTGGAGTTCTGGACCCCCGCCACGTTCGGGAGCGTCTCGCAGGGCGTTCTCGTGCCGGCCCCGGCCGGCCGCCGGATGGGCTCCGGTCCGGGTCTGCACGTGAGCGTCACCGTCGTCTACGGCACGCTCCTGCTGCTTCTGCTGCTCCGGCCGGATGACAACAGCACCCCGATGAAGTGGTTCTTCCTCGTGTTCGGGCTCGCCGGGCCGTTCGTCGGCGTGCTGGCGATCAGCCGGATCAAACGCCGCCTGGACCGTCGCTACCGCGTCGCCGTCTCCGCCGAGGCTCGCGCGACGCCGCGCGACGTCATGTTCCTCGCCGAGGGTGACGCGCCCGCCGGCCTGGCCGACGCCGGCACCGGGCACGGCGCGCTCGTCGTGACGTGCGTGCTGGCGGAGCGCTACATCTGGAACGGCCGCACCGGCCTGATACCGATCGACCGGGACCCGAACTCCTGGGTGCCCGCACCGGCGCTGACGATCGACGGCCGGCCGCAGCCGTTCGGCTTCCTCACCTGGGCGTACCGTCTGCCGGCCGGACCGCACACGCTGACCGTCACACCCCGCCCGCCGGTGCCGGCACCGATCGGCGCGGCCTGGGCGCACGTGCCGCCGCCGCGGGTCACGCCGGAGGTTGCCGTCACGCCCGGCACCGTCCCGGTCGAGATCGTGGCCGGGCGGCTCACCCGCCTGGTGATCACCCTGGACGCGACGGTAGCGGTCCGGTTCCTGGCGCCGTCCGACTCCGCCCCGACGGTGCCGACCGGGTTCACCGCGACGGTCTCGGCGAGAACGGTGTCGTAGCGACGCGACTCCTCGCTCCGGTCGCCGCGCCGGAGCCGCGGTGGCCGTCGCGGATCGATCCGCGACGACCACCGCCCTCGTCACGCGGTGAAGACCGTCCGGACCAGGGTGTCCAGGGCGGCCGGGAAGAATTCGGCCGGGTCGGCGGGGACGTCGCCCATGGTGATGCCGGCGGTCATGGTGCGGGTGCCGTCCGGGGTGCTGTACATCAGCGCGCCGTAGCCGCCGGGTGCGCCGCCGTTGTGGTGGTAGACCGTGACGTCCTCGCTCAGTTGCTGCACGAAGATGCCGAGACCGTAGTCGATCGGGCCGTGCGGGGTGCGCATCTCGGCCAGCAGCGGCGCGGGCAGCAGCGTGCCGGCGTTGAGCGCGGCGAAGAACGTGGCCAGGTCGCGGGTGGTCGAGATGGCGCCGCCGGCGGCGGGGAGCATGGACAGGTTCTGGCGGGAGACGTCGGTGACCACCCAGTCCTCACCGTCCCGGTAACGGTGGTAGCCGTGGGCGTACGGCTCGGGCAGGTCCGTCACCTCGCCGGCCAGCACCGTGTCCCGCAGGCCGAGCGGGCGCAGAATCCGCCGGTCCAGCTGGTCGCCGAAGGAGCCGTCGCCGACCGCCTCGATCAGCAGCGCGACCAGCGTGTAGTTGGTGTTGGAGTAGCTCCAGCCGGTGCCCGGCGCGAACCGGGCGGGCTTGGCCAGCGCCAGCTCCACCAGTTCCCGCATCCGGTAGGCGCGCAGCCGGGTGTCCACCCACTCCTTGCCGGTGGCCGGGATGCCGGGCGCGAACGTGCCGTCCTCGTAGTACTCGCCGGTGTAGTTGAACACGCCGCTGGTGTGCCGCAGCAGCATCCGCAGCGTGATCCGCTCGTCCAGCCCGAGTCCGGGCAGGTGACCGGCGACCGGCGTGTCCAGGTCGGTCCGGCCCTCGGCGACGAGCTGCAGGACGGCGGTGGCGGTGAACGTCTTGGTGACGCTGCCGGCCCAGAAGTGGCCGTCGACCGGCGGTTCCGCGGTGCCGCCGAGCTCGCGCACGCCGGCGCTGCCGGCCCACTCGCCCCGCTCGTCGCGGACGCGCAGCTGCATCCCGGCGAAGCCGGCGCCGACGAACGTCTCCATGGCCTTCCGCAGGTCCGGGCGGTCCTGGCTGCTCATGTGCGGTGCTCCCTCAGTGGCGACGCATGTTTCCGACCTGAGAAACGCTACGTTGCCTTGCGCCCAAGCGAAACACCGGAAGAGGGAAATCGAGCCAACTTAGCTGGTAGATTCGCTGCAATCATTGCAATGGCCCTATCCGCAACGCAACCGGCGCATCGCAGTTGTTGCAATGGGCGAGCGTGAACGCCGACCGGGCGCGCACGCAACGGTGGACGGGGGCCGCCGTGCGGCGACCCCCGTCCGTTCGGTGCTCGATCGTCAGGAGGCGTAGGTCTCGAACTCCGCCACTCTCGGCGTACCGGACGCGCCCGTGATCTCGAATGTGATCTTCTTGGCCGACGTGGCGCCGAACGTGATCACGCCGGCGCCGGACCCGGTCTTCAGCACCGCGCCGGTGTCGCCGTTGAGCACGCGGTACGCCCCGATCAGCCCGGTCGCGCCGGCCGCCTCGCGGATGTTGATCCGGGAGACGGACGTGGCCGACGACCACTTGACCGAGATCGAGCCGGTCGTCCCGCTCGGCGACCAGTACGTGGCCGGATCGCCGTCCTTGACGTTGCCGTAGCTGGTGCCGGCGGCCTTGCTGGAGCCGTCCGCGCCGGCGGAGAGGCTGAGGTTCGTGCCGGACGGCGGCGGCGTGGTGGGCCCGCCCGTGGTCGGCGGCGGGGTCGTCGGGCCGCCCGTGGTCGGCGGCGGCGTGACCGGGCCACCGGTCGGCGACGTGGGCACGCAGTTGCCGTTGGAGACCTGCAGGCCCTTGTTCGCGCCCGCGGTCTGGGCCACGATGTTCGGCACGCAGCTCGCGCCGTCCAGTGTGTACGCGTACGGGATGCTCACGGTCGTGGTCGACGTGACGTTCGGCCCGGCCGGCTTGTGGTCACCGCTCGCGGCCGACCAGGTCACGTTGTCGAAGATGTTGCCACTGACCTGCCAGTAGCCGGCCTCGGTGGTGTAGAACGTACCCAGGACGTCCTTGGAGTCCTTGAAGTAGTTGTTGTCCACCTTCGCCTTGCCGCCGGCCCGCGAGTTGATCCCGGACTCGACCAGGTTCGTGTACGAGTTGTTGTAGATGTGCGCGGTCCCGCCCCGCAGCAGCGGCGTGCGCGAGTCGATGTTCGAGTACGCGTTGTGGTGGAACGTGATGTAGTTGTTCCCGGTGTCGCTCTCGCTGGAGCCGATCAGCCCGCCGCGGCCGGAGTTGCGCAGGATGCTGTAGGACAGCGTGACGTACTCGACGTCGTCCTTCATGTCGAACAGGCCGTCGAAGCCCTCGTCCTCGCCGCCGGACGCCTCCAGCGTGACGTGGTCGACCCACACGTTGCGCACCGCGCTCTCCATGCCGATCGCGTCGCCGCCGTTCGACGTGGGCGATCCGGACTTCTTGACGTTCCGCACGGTCACGTTCTGAATGATGATGTTGCTCGAGTTGCGGATGTGGATGCCGAGCTGGTCGAAGACCGCGCCCGAGCCGACGCCGAGGATGGTGACGTTGCTGATGTCCTTCAGCTCGATCACCCCGGCCGCGGTGTTGCAGCTGTCGCCGGACACCTTCGTCGTGTTGCCGTGGTTGATCGTGCCGGACACCTGGATGATGATCGGCGTGCTGCTGCTGGCCCGGTTGCACAGCGCAGCATGGATGGCGGTGCCGGTGCTCGCGGACACGACCTGCCCGCCCTGGCCGCCGGTGGTGCCGCCGTTCTGGGTGGCGAATCCGGTGACGCCACCGGTCGCCGCGTTCGCCTGCATGGGCATCGCGACGGCCAGTGCACCGCCGATCGCGGTGACGGCGACGGCCGTCCCGATTCCGAGAGCCGCTCGTGGTTTCACGTGTCGATCCCTTTCGCCTGATGGCGTACGGCGTGTGCCCCGGCACCCTGGGCGAGGTGGCGGGCACGCCTTGACGCGCTTCTGGAAAGCGCTTTCCGAGCGCTCAGGATAGAGAACGATCGATCGGAAAGGCAAGGGTTCAGTACGGCCAGCGGCCGGCGGCCCGCGCTCGCGCCACGGTCCGCGGCGCCGCCATCCGCATCAACTGCGCGTGCCGGCCGGCCCGCGACGCGATCTCCGACGCGGGCGGGCCGAGCCGGGACAGCAGCGGCGCGGCCTCGGACAGGTGGGCCACGCCGTCCGCCCACCGCCGGCCCAGCGCGGCCACGCCGGCGCACATGACCAGCGTGTTCGCGTACTCCCAGACGGTCATCGGATCGGCCTCGGTGACGAACGCGGCGCGCAGCGTCCGGGCCCGGTCGGCCAGCGTGGCCGCCTCCGCCAGCAGCCGCGGCGGTCGCGCGCCCCGGGACAGCGTGGCGGCGTGCGCGTTCGCCAGGTTGTGCAGCGCGGTGCCGACCGCGCGGCGCACCGGGTCCTCGGTGGCGTGCTCACCCCGGCGGATCGCCTCGCCCAGCAGCGTGACGCGCTCGTCCGGCTGCCCGGCCGCGGCCGCGATCTCACCGGCGTCACACAGGTGGACGACGACGTGCTCCAGCGCCTCCACCCGCGCGTCCGGCCACCGTCCGGTCACCCCGCCGGGCCGGTCCCCGGCGGCGGCCGGCCACCACACGGGCGCATCGTCGCCGGTCCGGCCCGGCGCGCCGGCCGGCCACCACGGGAGCGAATCGTCGTCGAGGCGGCCCGGTGCACCGGCCGGCGGCCGTGCGGGCGCATCGTCGCCGGTCCGGTCCGTCGCACCGGCCGGCGGCCGCGCGGGCCGGTCGGCGCCGGGGTGCCGGGTGGCCGAGCCGTGCGCCGGCCGGGCGCCGTCCGTACCGTCGCCGGTGGGTGGGGTCCCGGCCGTCAGCCGGTCGAGGTACGCGACGGCGAACGCGACCGACAGGCGGGCCGGTTGCAGCGCGGCGGCCGGGCGGCCGGCGGCGTGCCGCACCTGCGCGAGCCGCCACAGCGCGCGGCCCAGCACCCGCTGGAGACCGGCGTGCCCGGCCGTGCCCCGGGCCGCGGTCTCCGCCACGGTCGCGTCCGCGACCAGCCGGTCGAGCAGCGCCTCCGACTCGGCCGGCCGGGCACCGCCGCGCGACATCGCGATCGCCTCCGCCAGCCGCGCCGCACACTCGTCCAGGGTGGCCGGTCTGCGCCGCCACGGCATTCGCACCATGCCGGTCGATGTTAGAGGCCGCCCGCGGGGAATGTCTCGGTGCCGAGCACGAGCAGCAGTTCGAGGCTCTCCCGGGTTGCGGCGTCCGCCGGGGTGAGGAGCAGCAGCAGCTGGCCGAGGTCCGGCGTGAGCAGCGTTTCGCAGTCCATCAGCAGGGTGCCGACGGTCGGGTGCACCAGCACCTTCCGGTCGGCCCGGCCGACCGTCACCTCGTGCGCGGCCCAGAGCCGGCGGAACTCCGTGCTCGCCGCCGCGAGGCGGGTGACCAGCCCGGTGATCACCGGGTCGCCGGGCTGCCGGCCGAAGACGGCGCGCAGGTCGGAGACGAGACGCCGGGACTGGACGGCCCGGGCGGCGACCGGATAGATCTCCCGGGCGGCGGGCTCGGTGAACCAGCGGTGGACCAGGAACCGGCGGTCGCCGGCGAACCCGGTGAGGTCGCCGAGGAGCAGCCGGGACGCGCGGTTCTGCGCCAGGACCTCGCCGAGATCGGAGGTCACCCAGGCGGGGTTGTCACCGAGCAGATCCAGCATGCGCAGCAGGCCGCCGCGGGCGATCCGGGCGGCGCCGGACGTGGGCGGCGGCTGGTGACCGGCCAGGTGGAACAGGTGCGCACGCTCGTCGTCGGTGAGCCGCAACGCGCGG
This sequence comes from Catenuloplanes niger, assembly GCF_031458255.1. Classification (NCBI taxonomy): domain Bacteria; kingdom Bacillati; phylum Actinomycetota; class Actinomycetes; order Micromonosporales; family Micromonosporaceae; genus Catenuloplanes; species Catenuloplanes niger. Next base: position 9,360,331 of record NZ_JAVDYC010000001.1, on the reverse strand, counting down.
GACAGCGCGGTCAGCAGCTGCGTGGAGGGCTGGCTGCTGCGGCCCTGCTCGAGGCGGACGACGTAGTCGACGGACATGCCGGCGAGCATCGCGACCTCCTCGCGGCGCAGGCCGGCGGTGCGGCGCCGCGGACCACCCTCGATGCCCGCGTCGGCGGGCCGGATCGCCTCCCGGCGCCGGCGGAGGAAGTCGGCGAGCTGGTCACGCTGCATGCACCCATGGTGCCCAGGGCCGTGCGGCGCATCCAGGGAGGGCCGCTCCCACGATGAGCGCTCCGCTCCCGCCGGGCGCGATCCCGGCGCACGGTGGTGACGTCCACACGACAGGGGAGACCGCATGCAGACACGACACCTGGGCACGACCGGACCGGCCGTCTCCGCGCTGGGACTCGGCGCGATGGGCATGTCCGACTTCTACGGCACGGCCGACCGCGCGGAGAGCATCGCCACCGTGCACGCGGCGCTGGACGCGGGCATCACGCTGATCGACACCGCGGACTTCTACGGCATGGGCCGCAACGAGCTGCTGCTGGCCGAGGCGCTGCGCGGCCGGGACCGGGACGGTTACTTGCTGAGCGTCAAGTTCGGCTCGCTGCGCGGGCCGGACCACGCCTTCGGGCCGATGGACCACCGGCCGGCGGCGGTGCGCAACTTCGTGACCTATTCGCTCGCCCGGCTCGGCGTCGACCACATCGACGTGTACCGGCCCGCCGGGCTGGACCCGGCCGTGCCGGTCGAGGAGACGATGGGCGCGATCAAGGACCTGATCGACGCCGGGTACGTCCGGCACGCCGGTCTCGGTGAGGTCGACGCGGCGACGATCCGGCGGGCCCACGCGGTCACGCCGATCGCCGACCTGCTGATCGAGTACTCGCTGATCTCCCGCGCGGTGGAGGCGGAGATCCTGCCCACGCTGCGCGAGCTCGGCATCGGGCTGACCGCGTACGGCGTGCTCAGCCGGGGGCTGATCTCCGGGCACTGGCGCGCCGGGCACGTGGCCGGGCCGGGTGACGTGCGCGGTGTGTTCTCGCCCCGGTTCGCCGACGGGAACGTGGCGCACAACCTCACGCTGGTCGAGGCGCTGCGCCGGGTCGCGGACGCGCGGGGCTGCACGGTCGCGCAGCTGGCCATCGCCTGGGTCGCGGCGCGGGGCGACGACGTGGTGCCGCTGGTCGGCGCGCGCACCCGCGGCCGGCTGGCCGAGGCGCTGCCCGCCGTCGACCTGGACCTGGGCCCGGACGTGCTGGCCGCGATCGAGGCGGCCGTGCCGAAGGGTTCGGCCCGCGGCGACCGCTACCCGGCGGCCATGATGCCGCACCTGGGGGCCGGCAACTGATGCCGTGCCGCGGCGCGCCGGTCACGGGTGCAGCGTGCCGCCGTTGAGCGGGGGCAGTCCGGCGTAGCGGCCGCTGGGGCGGAACCGGCTGGGCTGGTCCGCGTACTCCTCGATGGCGTGCGCGATCCACCCGGCCGTGCGCGCGACCGCGAAGATCGCCTCGCCGGCGTCGTCCGCCATGTCGTGCCGCAGCGTGAACGCGGCCAGCGCCAGGTCGATGTTGGGTGCGACGCCGGCCCGCCGGTGCATGGCGGTGGCGATCGCGGCGACCGCGGTGGCCTCCGCCGAGTCGGCCGGCAGCAGGCCGAGCAGCACGGCGGCGCGCGGGTCGCCCTCCGGGTAGAGCGGGTGGCCGAACCCGGGCACGCCGCCGCCGGTACGCAGCCGGTCGGCGATCGCGCCGAGCGGGTCACCGCTGTCGATCGCGGCGCGCAGCATCTCGGCCGCGAGCCCGCTGGCGGCGCCGTGCAGCGGGCCGTCCATCGCGGCCAGCCCGGCACCGACCACCGCGTACGGATGGGCCCGGGTCGACGCGGCGACCCGGGCCGCGAACGTGGACGCGGCCAGGTCGTGGTCGGCGAGCAGCACCAGGGCGGCGTTCAGCGCGGACACGTCCGCGCCGGACGGTGCGGTGGCGGTGAGCCGGCTCCACAGCAGCGCCGCGAGACCGTCGCCGGCCGGGCCGGCGCGCTCCGGCAGCGCGGCCACCATGGTGTGGATCAGCGTGCGCGCGGTGGCGACGACCGCGGCCGGGGTGGTGTCGAGCCGGAGCGGGTCGGTGGCGCCGAGCGCCGCGACGACGATCCGGAGCCGGTCGGTGAGGCGCGCGGTCGCGGGCAGCGGAGCGGTGACCGCCCGGGCGAGCGTGAGCAGCCGCGGCGGGACCGGCGGGAAGGGTGCCGGGTCGCCGAGCTCGCCGGTCCACAGCAGCCCGGCGGCGGCCTCGTACCGCTCGTCGCGGGCGAGCGCGCTCACGTCGTACCCCCGGTAGAAGAGGCGGTTCGTGGTGATCAGCGTGATGCCGGTGTGCACGGCGGGGGCGCCCGGACGCTCCGCGGCACGCCCGCGGGCGGACTCGAACGCGCGCACGTCCGCCTCCGCGAACAGCGTCTCCTTGCCGTTGGCGTTGCGGCGCCCGGCGAGCAGTCCACGACTGACGTAGGCGTAGACGGTGGTGCGCTTGACGCCCAGCCGCCGGGCGACCTCATCGGTGGTCAGCATGCGCATGTGGCCATCTTCTCATGTTGACTGGATCAACATTGACAGGTTGATTGTGCTGGCCGACAGTCAACACATGACTACCGTGAACCCGGGCCTGGCCGGCGTCGTCGCGTTCGACACCCGCATCGCCGAACCGGACCGCGACGGCGGCGCGCTGCGCTACCGCGGCATCAACGTGGAGAAGCTGATCGGCCGGGCGGGCTTCGCGGACGTGTGGGGCCTGCTCGCCGACGGCGACTTCACCAGCCCGCTGCCGCCGGCCGAACCGTTCGCGCTGCCGGTCCACTCCGGTGACATCCGCGCCGACATCCAGGCCGCGACCGCGATGATGGCGCCGTACTGGGGGCTGCGCCCGCTGATCGACATCGACGACGCGCAGGCCCGCTCCGACCTCGCCCGCACGTCCGGCATGATGCTGTCGTTCGTCGCCCAGGCCGCGCGCGGCGTCGGTCTTCCCGCCGTACCGCAGCGCCGGATCGACGAGGGCCGCGGCATCACCGAACGCTTCATGATCCGCTGGCAGGGTGACCCGGACCCGCGCCACGTCGAGGCGATCGACCGCTACTGGATCTGCGCGGCCGAGCACGGCATGAACGCGTCCACGTTCACCGCCCGCGTCATCGCCAGCACCGGCACCGACGTCGCGGCCGCGCTCTCCGGCGCCGTGGCCTCGATGTCCGGCCCGCTGCACGGCGGCGCACCGTCCCGCGCGCTGGAGATGGTCACCGAGGTGGAGAACTCCGGTGACCCCCGCGGGTACGTCCGGCAGGTCCTCGACTCCGGCCGCCGGCTGATGGGTTTCGGTCACGCCATCTACCGCGCCGAGGACCCCCGGGCCCGCGTCCTGCGTGCCGCCGCCCGTGAGCTGGGCGCGCCGCGGTACGAGGTCGCGCTGGCGCTGGAGGAGGCCGCGCTGGCCGAGCTGCGGGAGCGCAAGCCCGACCGGGTGCTGGAGACCAACGTCGAGTTCTGGGCCGCGATCGTCCTCGACTTCGCCGGTGTCCCCGCGGACCTGTTCACCCCGCTCTTCACGTGCGCGCGCACGGCTGGCTGGAGCGCGCACATCCTGGAGCAGAAGACCCTCAACAAGCTCATCCGCCCGTCCGCGGCCTACGTCGGACCCGCGGACCGCAACCCGTCCGACGTCCCCGGCTGGCACTTCTGAGGACCCGCCGGCCGGCCGGGTGGCCGGGACCCCGTGCGAGGTCCCGGCCGCCCGGCGCGCGGCGGATCAGCCCAGACGCGGCGCGTCGTGCAGGTCGCGGGCCGAGATGCTCGGGATGGTGGTGCCGTCGGTGAGGGTCAGCGTGAGCGCGGTGCTGTTGGTGGACGACTCCTCGACGCCCTCCGGGTACCAGACCAGGAAGTAGCCGTCCTGCAGCGACGCCTGGACGGTCCGGGAGTCCGAGCCGGTGATCGTGACGGTGACCGCGGTGACGTCGCTGCCGACCCGGCCGGTCATCAGGCGGGCGTGGCCCTCCGCCGTCCGGAACTGCGGCCAGGCCTGCATCTCCACGCCGGTCCGGCCCAGCTCGGCCGCGGTGACCGGGGCCTCGAACTGGCTCGGCGAGAGGATCGCGCCGTCCGCGGCACGGAAGCAGGCGATGGTCCACCCGTCGGTGATCACGCTCAGGTAGGCGTAGTCGCCACGGGTCTCCCCGATCACCCGGCCGGCGCGCGCCTCGTCCAGCGAGTAGCCGGCCGCGGGCACGCAGTCGTCGACGATCGCGGTCGCCTCGGCCGCGGGCAGCGGTGCCGGTGCCGGCGTCCAGGACGCGAACGCGGGCTCGGCGCCGAGGTGCGGCACCGCGATCGTGGCGCCGACCGCGGCCACCGCCACCACGCCGGCCGCGAGCGCGAGCCGGGTCCGGCGCACCGTCGCTCCCGGCACCGCGCCGCGGGGCATCGGGGCCGGCGCGGCGGCGACGATCCGGTCCGCCATCGCCTGCGCGGACACGGAGTGCACGCGGGACGGCACCGGCTCGGCCGCGTCGCGCAGGGCGGAGAAGACGTCGGGACGGTTCATGCGGAGGCTCCAGTCTCGGCAACGCGGCCCGCGGCGGCGTTGGGGGCGGTGGACGGGGTGGGGATCGGGCCGGCCTGGTCGAGGTGCCGGCGCAGACGCCGCCGGGCACGCATCAACCGCACGCTGAACGTGGCCCGCGTGATGCCGAGGACCTTCGCCGCCTGCGACCCGGTCAGGTCCTCGAACACGGTGAGCGTCAGGACCTGCTGGTCGTCCGGGCTCAGGTGCCGCCAGGCCTGCACCAGGTCGAGCCGGGCCGCGACCCGGTCGGACTCGGTGCGGGCGACGGTGTCCGGCTCCCGGAGGATGCGCAGCGCGAGACTCTGCTGCCGATGGTCACTGCGGCGCGAGTTGCGCATCGTGTGGTACGCGACCGTGAACAGCCAGGCACGGGCCTCGTCACGGGGGACAGGTACGTCCGCGAAGCGCCGCCAGGCCACCAGGAACACGTCCGCGACCACGTCCTCCGCGACCGCCGGATGTGTCCGGCGCTCCACGAAGAGCAGCAGATCGTCGTACGTGTCCCGGAACAGTTCCCGGAACGCGCCCGCTGGATCGGGGGTGGATGGGTTCACATCCCTCACATGTCCCACACCCGCCCGGCCGCTACAGCTCCCACGGCTCCGTCGTGCGGAAACCCCGTGCCGGGACCGCCCGGACGTGCGCCCGGTGCACGGGCCCCGGCGCCGGGCGGCCCCTGAAAGCGGGAGCGGTCAGACGCCGCCGCGGTAGACGCCACCCCGGCCGGCCGCGCGGGCGTAGCCGGCGAAGTCCGTGGTGGCCAGGTCGAGGTTCGTCTGCACGCTGAAGACCTCGTCCGCGATGACCCGGAACGCGCGCCCGGGCTCGTCGGCGAGGTCGACCGCGACCACCGGGTACTCCGGGTCGCGCAGCGCCTCGCCGTCGACCAGGAACGCGATCGCCAGGTCCTCGTCGCCCTCGGCCAGCCGGACCAGGCCGCCGGGCGTGAGACCGTCGTGCGCGCGGTCGTCGAGGAACATCATCGACGCGCGGTAGTCGTCCAGGTGACGCTGCAGCGTCTTGCGGAACGTGTCCCAGGCCGCGTCGTCCGTGAAGTCGGTGCGGATGAGCAGGCCTTGCGCGTCCGGGGGGATCGGGAGGGTCATCATGTCCTCGGGTGAATCGGGTCAGGTGCCATGCGGGCGCCAGACTACAACGCGGTGAGCTGCGCACCCTCCGGTGGACCGCACGCCGCGCCACACCCTTTCGGGTCGCGGCGGCCCGGGCGAGGCAGGATGTGGCGCATGCGCATCATCGACAAGGTCGCCTGGCTCCGGATCGAGGACGGCCGCATCCTCTCCACCCGCTCGCACGGCAAGGACGTCTTCTACTTCCCCGGCGGCAAGCGGGAACCGGGAGAGTCCGACCTGGACACGCTGACCCGGGAGATCGCGGAGGAGCTGACCGTGACCGTCGATCCGGCGACCGCGGTCCCGGCCGGTGTGTTCGAGGCCCGGGCGCACGGCCACGCGGAGGACGTGCTGGTCCGGATGACCTGCTACACCGCGGACTACACCGGCGCGCTGAGGCCGGCCGCGGAGATCGCCGAGGTGGTGTGGCTGACCTACGCCGACCGGGACCGTACGTCCCCGGTCGACCGGATCATCTTCGACCACCTCCGGGAAAAGGGACTGCTGAGCTGAGCACCGTCGAAAACGGGGTTGCTGAGCCACCCGTGCGCCACTACAGTCACGAACCGTGACTGCCGGGTCGGCCTTTGGCCACTACCGGATCGGGCGCCCGGCCGGCGCGTGATCCTTCGGCGGGCCCGTGGCCCGCCCCTCCTCTGTCTGCACCTTCACGCCTCCTTTCCGAGCGCCGCGAAACAGACAGGGGATACAGCGCGCGTGTCTGACGACTTCAACAGCCGCAACATCGAGGAGTTCCGGGCCAACCGGGGCCGGATCGCGCTCTTCGGCGACGCCCGGCTGCTGCTGCTCACCACGACGGGCGCCCGCACCGGGCGCCCGCACACCACCCCGCTCGGCTACCTGCCGGACGACGAGTTCCGCCTGCTCGTGGTCGCCTCCGCGGGTGGCGCCGACCGGCACCCGGCGTGGTACCACAACCTGCGGGCCGACCCGAAGGTCACCGTCGAGGACGGCATCTTCACCTACCCGGCCGTCGCCGAGGTGATCACCGGTGCGGAGCGCGAACGGCTCTTCGCCCGGATCGTCGAGGCCCAGCCCGGCTACGGCGACTACCAGCGCACCACGAGACGCGTCCTGCCCGTGGTCGCGCTGCGCAACGCGTCGGAGGGCCCGCCACGCGCCGGCACGTCGTTCGGCGAGACGCTCAAGGCGATCCACGACTCGTTCCGCCGCGAACTCGCGCTGGTCCGGTCCGAGGTCGCCGCCGCCGGCCCGGCACTCGGCGCGCAACTGCGCGTCAACTGCCTCGCGGTCTGCGGCGGCCTGCACGTCCACCACCGCGGCGAGGACCGCGGCATCTTCCCGGCCGTCGTGGCCCGCTCACCCGAGCTGGCCCCGGTCATCGAACGGCTCACCGCCGAACATGTGAAGATCGCCGCCCTGATCGACGAACTGGAGGCCGCGGTCCGCACCGACAACCCGCTGCCGCAGGTGGAGCGCCTGATCGACGAGTTGGAGGCGCACCTGCGCTACGAGGAGGAGATGCTGGTCCCGGTCCTCTGAGCCCACGACCCGCCGGCGGCGAGACGCAGGACCCACACACCTTTCGTCCCGCTCCCGGCGTGGTCACCTACCCAGTGCTCCCGCGGGCACCGGTCGTCGCTGGCGCTCCTCCCTGCCGGTTGGGCGGGCGGCCGGCCCACAAACCCGGTACCGGTCGCCGTCGCGGCGCGTGCCGCGGCGACGGCAGTCGTGGTTCTGCCCCGGCCGAGACGTGACCGCTCCGGCGCCGCACATCAGCGGCGACGGGGTCGTGGTTCCGTCCGGGCCGCGGCGGGACCGGCTGCCGCCGTCGCGGCCCGTGAGCGGCGACGGCAGCCGCGGTTCTGTCCCGGCCACGGCGGGACCGGCTCCGCCGCCGCGGGCGGAGCGGAGCGCCGGCGGAGCCGGAGCCCTCGGCGCGGTTGGCCCGCGGGAGCGTGCGGACCGGGCCACGCCGGGAGCGGGAAGAGAAGATTCTGGGTGTGGGGTCGTCAGGCCTGGGCCGGGGACCCGCCGGTGGCCGCGGCCGCGTCGATCAGGGTGCGGCCGGCGGCGGTCAGCGAGTAGAGGACGGAGCGGCCGGAGCGCCGGCGCAGGACCAGGCCGGCGTCGAGCAGGATGGCCAGGTGGCGGCCGACGCTGCCGAGCGCGAGGCCGGTCAGCGCGACCAGTTGCGTGGTCGACTTCGGCGGGTCGAGCAGCATCAGGAGCCGGGCGCGGACCGGGCCGAGCAGCCGGGCGAGCGCGTCCGGGGCCGGCCGGGACGGGCCGGTCAGGGCCAGCGGCGCGGACGCCGGATAGGTGATCGCCTGGCGGCCGCGGTCGCGTTCGTCGCCGGCGACCCAGCCGCGGCCGACCGTGATCGGCACGAACAGCAGCGTGCCGGAGACCTCGCGGGGCGGGTACCGGGCCGCGTTGATCTGCAGGCGACCGTTGCCGAGCCAGCGCATGTCCGCCTTCAGGTCGGCGAGCGCGGCCACCCAGCCGCCCTGGGTGAGCTGCCGGGTGCGGGCCACCACGTCGGCCTCCAGGATCCGCCGGCGGCGGGACCAGTCCGGCGCGATGGTCGTCTCCCACACCCATTCCAGCAGTTCCGCGACGAGCGGGCCGGGGGCCAGCGCGCCGAGCACGTCCGGCGGTGACGGGCCGCCGGTGAGCGCGAGCGCCCGGGCGATGTCCGCGTGGGCGTGCGCGTCCGGGGTCCGGCGGATCCGGTCGATCTCCTCCGCGATCGGGCGTTCCGTCACCGCCTGCGGCGGCGCGACGAAATCGGCCAGCCAGCCGGGCCGCAGCGACGCCGCGAGCACCAGTCGCAGGTCGGGCCGGTCGTCGATCCACCGGCGGTACGCGGCCCGGTGCGCCGCGACGAAGTCATGATCACCGCCGCCCTTGTGGAGGCGGAGCAGCGCGCCGGTCGCCTCCGCCACCGGGGAGATCACGAACCGGGCACCGGCCAGCGTCTCGGTGTCGATCTGCCACCACGTCATCGTGTTTCTTTCGCCTCCCCGCGAAAGATTAACGTCCGCCGCGCCGGCCTTCGCAGACTGCCGATCATGCATACGTACGGTGCGCTGTTCCGCACGCCCGAGTTCCCGCCGCTGTTCGTCGTCGTGTGCGCCGGCGCGTCCGCGTCCACGATCGGCGGCCTCGCGCTCGCCACGATCGTCTTCGCCGGCACCGGATCGCCGCTGCTCAGCGCGATCAGCATGTTCGGCCCGGCCGCGGCACAGCTGCTCGGCGCCACGCTGCTGCTGTCCGTCGCGGACCGGGTGCCGCCCCGGGCCGCGCTGGCCACCTGCGCCGCGCTGTCCGCGTGCTGCCTGGCCGTGCTCGCGATCCCGGGCCTGCCGCTCGCGGCCGTGTTCGGCCTGCTCGGCCTGATGGGCCTGGTCGCGTCCGTCGCCGGCGGCGTCCGGCTCGGCCTGCTCACCCAGGTGGTGCCGGCGGACGGCTACCTGCTGGGCCGCTCCGTGCTCAACATGTCGGTCGGATCCGTGCAGATCCTCGGCTTCACGGCCGGCGGCGCACTGCTCACCGTCCTGCCACCGCACGGCGTGCTGGCCCTGGCCGCCGGCTGCCAGCTGCTCGGCGCCGCGACCGCGCTGCTCGGCCTGCGGCCCCGGCGCCCGCGCGCGTCCGGGCGGCCGTCCGTGGCCGCGACCTGGCGGGCGAACGCACGCCTGCTGTCGTCCGTGCCCCGCCGGTACGTGCTGGTCGCGCTCTGCGTCCCGAACGGCCTGATCGTCGGCGCCGAGGCGCTGTTCGTGCCGTACGCGCCGGCGCACGCCGGAATCCTGCTGGCCGCGGCCGCGCTCGGCATGCTCACCGGCGACGTGCTGGCCGGCCGGTTCCTGCCCCGCGCGTGGCGGGACCGCGCCGGAGCGGCCCTGCGCCTGCTGCTCGCCGCGCCCTACCTGCTGTTCGCGGCCGGCCTCCCGCTGTGGCTCGCGGCCGTGCTGACCGCGGTCGCGTCGGTCGGCTACTCCGGCACGCTGGTGCTGCAGGAACGCCTGATCGCGCTGACCCCGGACGACCTGCGCGGCCAGGCGCTCGGCCTGCACTCGTCCCTGATGATGGGCATGCAGGCGGTCGGCGCCACCGTGGCCGGCGCGGCCGCCGAACTGGCCGGGTCCGCCGCGATCGGCATCACGGTGATGGCGGTCCTCTCCATCACCGTCACGCTGCTGGTCACCACGGGCCTGCGCACCCCGCTCCCACAGCCGGCCCCGGCCCACTGACGACCTCCCGGGCAGCTGCCGCGTCACCGGGCGGCCGACGCGGCTCGTCCCCGGTGCGGCCGTGGTGCGGCCCTGGGTGCGCCGGCGATCCTTCGGGCCGCTGGTGCGTCAGCGGCGGCCGGTCGGCGGAGCGGGCTCGTCCCTGCTGTCCGCGCATGCGCTGGGGGCCGTTGGGGTTCCTCCCTCCGGCGCGGTGGATTCGGCGGCGGGGTGGATCGGTGGCGGGTTTCTGCTCAGGTGCGGTTCGGGAGTGCCGACGGTGCACCAAACCCCGGACCAGCGCGAGGTGCCTGAGATGTCCTGCTCTTCGTGCGGTGCGCCGCGACCTGCGGATGCCGCCGTGACGTGCGCGGAGTGCGGCACCCGGTTCCCGGTGCGCGGACCGCGGCAGCTCACGCCGCTGTCCGCGCAGCATCCCGGCTCGTCCGGGTCGCCCGGCGTCCCGGACGGCGACACGGCGATCACCGTGCTCGACGGCGCCGTGGTGCCGCCGAGCGAGCAGAACGGACCGGTCGCGCTGACTCCGCGCCCGCAGCCGCTCCTCATCTCCGCACCGCCCCAGCCCGCGCTCACCACGACGCCGGCGAGCGTGCCGGCGCCGAACGTGCCGGCGGTGAGCGCTGAATGTGAGCGTGCCCTCGGCCGCCAGCAGCAGGAGGCATCGACGATCCCGGCGCCGGCAAGCGCGCCACCGGCGAGCGTGGCGTCGCCCGTCCCGGCGCCGGCGAGCACAACGGCAGCCAGCCCGGTCGCGGGCGGCCCGGTCGCGGGCGGCCCGGTTGAGGCGGGCCTGGACGGGGTCGGCCCGCGGCGTGCCCGGCCGCGCGCCGGAATCGTCGCCGTCGTGGTGGTCGCCGCGCTGGTCGTTGTCGCGGTCACCGGCCTCCTCGCCGTGCTCCGGATGCCGGCGCCCGCCGAGCCGGTCGGCGCCCCACCGGCGCCGGGCGCGTCCACGCCGGACACCACCGCGTCCGTGCCGGGCGGTGCCGTAGCCGCGCCGGACGGCGCAGCATCCGCGCCGGACGTCGCCGCGTGGAACCGGCGGGTGCTGGCCGCGCTGGACGCGCGCCTGTCCCGGTGTGCGACGCGGACCGACCCGTACATGACCGACTGCCCGTTCGATCTGCGTGCCGCGCCGGTGCCGCTCGCGAACGCGGCGGCCTGGACGCTGCTGCGCGCGCCGCGCGTGGAGGTGCGCGGCACCGAGCTGGTCACCACGTCGCCGGGCACGGTCGGGTTCCGCGCGACGCTGCTGGACGGCACCCGGCGGGACGGCACGCTGGAGTTCCGGGTGACCGGTTCCGCCGCGGTCGCCGCGGACGGCGTGATCCGGCTCAGTCTGGCGGAGTCAGTGGCTTCGTGAGCGCGAGCTGCGTGGTGCGCACGGTGTAGCCGCGCCGGCCGTAGAACCCGTGCGCCTCCGTGCGGTGCGCACCGGACCGGACGTACATGCTGGTCGCGCCGTGCCGTACCGCCCACCGTTCCGCGGTGGCCAGCAATGCGCTCCCGGCCCCGGCCCGCGTCTGCGCGACCGCGAGCCCGCCGAGTTCCGCGCGGGTGCCGACGATCAGGCTGTGCGAGATGAGTACGTGCACCCATCCGGTGATCCGGTCGGTGACGGCCACGTAGACGGCGTGCCCGCTGTCCGGCAACGTCCGCAGCCGCCCGGCCACGTCGGCCGCGCCCACCTCGTACCCCATGGTGGCGATCAGGGTGGTGAGGTCCTCGGCGTCGTCGGCGGTCGCCCACCGGATGGCGGCCACCGGCTCCGGCCGCCACGCGTGCGCCGGGAACTCCGGGTACGCCGCCTGAGCCGCCCGCACGGCCGGCAACCCGGCCGCCGCCGCGGCGCCCGGTGTCGCCCCGGAGGCCAGCAGCGCCGCGTAGTCGTCGAGGTCGGCCGCGAGCACCGCCGCCTCCCCGTCCGCGCCGAGGTAGACGACCGGCGGGTTCGCGTCGACCAGCCACAGTGCCACGCACCCGCCGGTGGTGTCGCGGGCCAGCACCCGGAACTCCGCGCCGGACACCCGCGTCGACGCGGTCCACGCCCGCCACCAGTCCCGTGTCCGGTCCGGACCCCACACCACCGGCTCGCAGCCGGCGGCCTCGTGCAGCTCGATCAGGCTCACGCGTCGACGCTAGTCCATCCCGTACGACCGGCGCAGTGCGGTGATCAGGCGTTGTTTCCAGGCGCTGTCGTCGCCGGTGATGTGCGGATATTCCAGGCGGAAGTTGTCCCAGTCGACGGACCATCGTTCCACCGAGTCCGGCCCGAACCGGTCGGCCTCGTGCATGATCTCCGGGCGGAGCAGGTCCCGGACCATCGCCGGGTCGACCGTGGTGTGCTCGGCGAGCAGTACCGCGTCGTAGAGGTCCTTGCCCTGCGGGTAGGAGTCCGACTCCAGCCAGCGCAGCTTCCAGCCGAGCGCGAGCGCCGGCGGGGCCGCGAGCACGACCGTGTCCGGCGCCAGGGCCAGCGGTTCCGGGGCCATCGGCAGCGCCTCGCCGAAGACGACGTCGATCTGCACGGACGTGTCCGGTGCCCCGTCGACCGGGACCGGGCAGACCAGCCGCCAGCCGGGCGCGTCGTCGTACGCCCAGATGATCTCCCAACGGACGCGTTCCGGCACGGGCGCCGCCGCGGTCAGGAACTCGCGCAGGTCCGGGTGGTCCGCCACGGTCTCCGGGATGACGACCAGGTCGACGTCGCCGGGTTCGCGGGCGGCGTCGCCGAGCTGGGCCCGGAGCGCCACGCTGCCGCGCAGCACGACCTGCGTCGCCCACTCGGACCCGGCGATCGCGTGCAGCATACGGTGCATGGCGGCGCGGCGGGCGCCGAGCCAGCGGGCGGCCCGCTGCGGGTCGTCGAAGACCGGCTCACCCGGTTTGATCGCCTCCTGGATGTGGACGGCCATCCGCGGTTCGAAGACGGCGTGCTGCCGGACGCCGGGCGTGCCGGGCTCGATCGGCAGGTAGGTGGCGGGGTGCCGGCCCGGCCCGGCCGGGGCGGCGGTGCGGAGCGGGCCGGCGGTGCCGGTGCATCGAGCCAGCCGTCGTCGAGGTGCAGCGCGGTGTCGTGGACGACGTACTCCTCCTCGACCTCGACGATCTCGTAGCCGGCCAGCGCGTCGCGCAGCGCGGCCAGCCGGGACCGGGCGGTGATCCGGCCCACCCGGTGGCAGCGCTGGGTGACGAACCGGTGCTCGCCGTCGGCGTCGCGGCGCCGGGCGTTGCGGGACAGCCGGGCCTGGTGCGGGGTGACGAGCGCGGTGATCGCGGCGAGCCGATCCGGTGCGGCGTCCGGCAGTCGCAGCTTGAGGTGGTGCTCGAAGTACCGGTGGTCGGGATCGGCGGCCGCGTCCGCGTCCGTCCGGGGCACGGCCGGGTTGTTCGGATCCGCCTCGATCTTCTCCCGGACGGCGTACACCCCGTGCTGGGCGAGCCGGTGCCGGCGGTCCTGCACCTGGGCGCGCACCTCGTCCCAGGAACCCTTGAGCGTGAAGGTGAGCATCGGCTGTGCCGGGGTGCGCCCGCGGTCGAGGACGATGTCGGTCAACTTCATGCCCTCGGGTGCGGCGACCTCGGCCATCCGGTGGTGGTCGTCCGCGCGCCCGGTCAGATGGACCTCGAAGTTCCCCGTCATGCCTCGCATGCGGGAAACCCTCTCACGGCCCGCAACCGAAACAGCCCGGGAGCACGGTGTGCTCCCGGGCGTGAACGGGTCAGGCGGTGGCGCGTTCCGCGGCCGCGACCGCGTTGCGGAACAGCATCGCGACCGTGGTCGGGCCGACGCCGCCGACCCGCGGGGTGATCGCGCCGGCGACCTCGGCGCAGCTCTCGTCGACGTCCGGCAGGATCCGGCGGCCCTCGTAGCGGACGCCGCCGCCGACCACGACCGCGCCCGGCTTGACGTGCTCCGGCTGGATGATGCCGGGCACGCCGGCGGCGGCGATCAGCACGTCGGCGCGCTGCGTGTACCGCGGCCAGTCGGCGACGCCGGTGTGCACGACGGTGACGGCCGCGTTCGCGGTCGGCCGCTTCTGCGCCAGCAGCATCGCGAGGGGACGGCCGAGCGTGGCGCCGCGGCCGAGGATGACGACCTCGCGGCCGGCGACCGGGATGTCGTAGTGGGCGAGCAGCGCCTCGATGCCGGCCGGTGTGCACGGCAGCGGGCCGGGCAGGCCGAGCGCGAGCCGCCCCATGTTCAGCGGGTGGAGGCCGTCGACGTCCATGTCCGGGTCCATCACCTGCAGCGCCCGGTCGTAGTCGAGGTGGCCCGGGATCGGGTACTGCACGAGCAGGCCGTGCACGTCCTTGTCGTCGTTGAAGCCGCGGATGACCCGCTCCAGCTCCTCCTGGGTGACGTCGCCGGGCAGGTGCGCGTGCGGCGACACGAAGCCCAGCTCGCCGGCCTGCTTCTGCTTGATGCGGATGTATCCGGCGCTCGCGTCGTCGTCGCCGACCAGGATCGTCGCGAGCGCGGGCGTCACGCCCTTGGCCTTCAGTGCGGCGACGCGCGCGGTGACGTCCTCCAGGACGGCGTCGGCGACGGGCTTGCCAGGGAGAAGTCGGGCAGACATGAGAACTCCTGCACCCGTGGGCGCCCAGGCGGTCGACGTCCCACGACGAGCTCCCCGATGGTCACTGCCATCCCCGTGCCGCCAGTCGCTGTCGCGTCCCAATATGCACCATGAGCACGCGCGGGCGCCAATCACACCAGCTGTTCTCCCGCTTCCGGGCCCCTACAGGGTGGTTGCCCGTGACCACTGGGCGACCAGGTCCGGGGAGCCCATCACGGTCGGGGCCGGGACGCGGTGCCACAGGTAGAGGTAGAGCTCGGCGATGCCGCCGAGGACGACCGCGTCGCCGTCGGCGGTGCTGGTGACGCGGCGCCAGCGGGAGCCGGCCGGGCCGAGGTCGACCCGCCAGATCTCGCCGGTGTCCGCCGCGGCCAGGATCAGCGTGCCGGTCAGCGGTGTGCCGTCGGCCGGCTGCAGGCGGCGCTGGATGGTGGGGTGGTGCAGCATCGTGCCGAGGAACTCCTCGATGCCGTCCCGCGCTATCGCGGCGTCGACCTGGGTCGGCTGCCGCAGCGCCTCGGCCGCGTCGAGGCCGTGCACGACCGCCTCGTGCAGCATGCGCCGGGGCCAGCCGGCCGCGCGCCGGTCGTGACCGAACGTCCAGACCGGCCGGTCCGGGTCGGTCGACTCGAGCGTGGCGAGCAGGCGCTGCGCGCCGACGAGCAGCCAGACGGTCAGCTCGCCGGCCTCGTGCGGGACCTCGGCGGCGAACGCGTCGAACGGCAGCCGGCGCGGCATGCCGGAGGCGACCATGGCCTCGGCCCAGCGGTGGGTGGCGCCGATGTGGCCGGAGAGCGTGCCGAGGTCCCAGCCGGGGCAGGCGGGCACGGCGGTGGCCGGGTCGGCGTCCGCGACGAGATCGACGAGGCGGCCGACGGCGCCGCGCAGGGCGGACAGGTGCCCGGCGTAGTCCAGACCCAACTCGGTACTCATTCGCAAAAACCTACCGGCGTACGGACGGTCGTTGCCACATCAGCTTCGGACCTGCGCGTCCAGGTCCCGCATGCGGGTGGTGACCAGCTCCGCGACCGCGCGGACCGCGGGGGAGAGCACGGCGTCGGGCCGGTGCGCGATCGCGAACGTCTCGTATCGGCGGGGCCGCAGCGACGTCCAGCCGAGCCCGTCCGGCAGCCGGTGGGCGCGCAGCACCCCGCGCCAGGTGACGGTGTCGGCGAGGCCGCGGGCCGCGATCTCCAGCGCGGTCTCCGGGTCCTCGACCTCCACCCGCGTGGTCAGCTGGTGGCCGTGTGCCTGCAGGTCGCGGGCGAGCCGGCGCCGGGTGGTGTCGTCGTCGCGGAAGCTGACGTCCGGCAGCACCAGCGGCGCGGCCGCGAGCCGGGCGGGCGTGACGGCCTGGGTGAGGCGCTCCGGGTCGGCGCTGACGTAGACGAGTTCGTCGCGCATCACCGGCGTGACCGCGAGCCCCTGGGTGGACGACCCGGACAGCGCGATCACGGCCGCTTCCAGCGTGCCGCGGCGCAGCTGGGCGGCGATCTGCGCGGAGTTCAGGCCGGCGAGTTCGAGCCGGATGCCGGGATGCCGGCGCAGCACGTCCTCGACCAGGCCGGCGCCGAGATAGAGGCGCGCGGTGCCGAAGACACCGAACCGGACCGTGCCGGTGAGGACCTCGCGGACGCCGGCGACCGCGCGGGTGCCGGCGTCGACCGCGGCCAGCGCGGCGGTGGCGTGCGGGATCAGCGCGTGCGCGGCCTCGGTCGGGGTCAGGCCGCGCCCGGCCCGCCGGAACAGGCGTGCGTCGATGCCCTGCTCCAGCAGTCTGACCTGCTCGGACAGCGACGGCTGGGCGTAGCCGAGCGCGGCCGCGGCGGCGGTGAACGAGCCGTGTTCGACGGTGGCCAGGAAGCACCGGAGCTGATGCAAAGTGACCAAGGTTTTTCCTTCGGCTGGTCAAGGAAACCAAGGCTACCTCTCTAGATCGTCGCTGCTTACCGTCATCCGGTGGGATTCGTGTTGTGCCTGGTCGCGGCGTCCGGCTTCGGGCTGGCGCCGCTGTTCGCGAAGCAGGCGTACGCCGGTGGACTGTCCGTGACGACGATGCTGACGGTCCGGTTCGCGCTGGCCGCGCTGCTGCTGTGGGCGATCGTCGCGATCCGGCGCCGCCCGGTCCGCCTGCCGGGCCGCACGCTCGCGGTCTGCGTCGGGCTGGGCGCGATCGGCTACGCGTTGCAGGGCGCGGCGTACTTCGGCGCGGTCTCGATGATCGACGCGTCGCTGGCCGCGCTGCTGCTCTACACGTACCCGGCGCTGACCCTGATCCTGGGTGTGTCGCTGCGCCGGGCGCGCGCGGACCGGCGGCGGGTGCTCGCGCTGGCCGTGTCCGGCGGCGGGCTGGTCATGCTGCTCGGTGCCGGCTTCGACGGCGGGCTGGGTGTGCTGCTCGCGTTGACCGCGGCCGGTACGTACGCGGTCTACCTGACCGTGTCCGAGACGCTGCCCGCGGACCTGGACGTGTTCCTGCTGACCGCGATCGTGTGCTCGTCGGCCGCGGTCAGCCTCGCGCTGGGCGGCGCGGCGACCGGGGGACTGCACGCCCCCGGCGCCGCGTCGGCCTGGCTGTGGGTGCCGGTGATCGCGGTGATCGGCACGGTGCTGCCGATCGCCGCGATGTTCGCCGGCGTGCGTCTCGTCGGCGCGTCCACGGCCGCGATCCTGTGCGGCCTGGAACCGGCGATCACGGTCCTGTCGACCGCGCTGGTGTTCGGTGAGCGGCTGACCGCGGCGCAGCTGGCCGGCGGCGCCGCGATCCTGGCCGCGGTGGTGATCCTGCAGCTGCCGGCCCGGAAGCCGGCGCCGGCCGCCGTGGCACCGGCCGCCCTGGCACCGGAACCCGTCGCCGCGCCGGTGCCGGCCGGTCAGGCCCCGGCGCGCAGCGCGTCGATCAGCCAGAGGAACGCGGGCACCTTCGGGGTGAACGGCTCCCAGCCGTTGATCGTGCCGAGCAGCGTCCAGTAGCGCTCCACCCGCAGGTCCGTGAAGATCGCCATTTCGTCCGCGAGCCGCCGGCGCTCCTCCGTCCCGAGATCGCCCACCAGCTCCCGGGCGATCTCCTGGCCGCGCGCGGAGTCCGGCGCGACCCCGCCGGCGAGCGCGCCGCCGGCCTTCTCCTGGACCGCGTTGAAGTCGTAGGCCGCCGTCAGCCGCGCCTGCGACGTCTCGCCGGCCACCGCCATCTGCCGGGTCCGGGCCCGGAAGTCCGCGTCGGTGACCAGCTCGGCCAGCTCCACCCACGCGTCGACCTGCGCGGGCGTCGGATCGTCCGGCAGGGACAACTGCCGCATGCCGGCCGCGATCCCGTAGCCCGGGCTCTGCGGGTCGACGCCGCCGAACGTGGCGTCCACGTACTCGTCGATCAGTTCCTGCCGCTCCCGCGCGGACAGCTGGGCCAGCTTGTGCATGAGTCTCATCTCCTCCGTCGTGCTGTTCCGGGCCGCGACCGACGCCAGCACCGCCCGCCGCACCCGCAGCAACTGGATCTCGGCGTCCAGCGCCCGCACGTGCGCGGCCGCCACGTCCGCGACGGTCCGCTGCCGGGCCAGCACCTGCTGCACCACGTCCAGGCCGAGGCCCAGCTCGCGCAGCGTCCGCACCAGCTCCAGCCGGGCCACCGCGGCCGCGTCGTAGAGCCGGTAGCCGCCCGCGGACCGCGTGGTCGGCGGCAGCAGGTCGCTGTCCGACCAGAACCGGATGGTCCGCACCGGCAGTCCGGTGCGCCGGGCCAGCTGCCCGATCGTGTAGAGCTCGTCGGTCACGGCGATCAGCCTGCGGCTTCCAGTGGGTGGAGAGTCAAAGCCCATTCTTGACGACGTGCCTGACCTGCGGGTACGCCGGGGCGGCCGCTCAGGAGGCAGCCGCGGCACGGGCGCGGCCGTACTCGGCCAGCGCGTGGAAGGCGGCCTTCGGCTCCCACGGCATCCCCGGGTACGCGGTCCCGGTGCGGCCCGGCGGGAGCACCCGCACGATCCCGAAGCTGCCCAGGTCGAAGTCGCGGTCCGGGTCGTCGGAGGTGGGCAGGTGCCGGCAGGCGAACGTGTACACGAAGGCGGTGTCCACGCCACCGGCGTCGTAGACGTCGAGCAGCTCACGAACGTAGCGGGCCTGCTCGGGTTCGTCACGCGTGACGGTCTCGGTCAGCCGGGCGGGCCGGGCGGTGCGTGCGTCGTAGCCGATGATGTCCGAGCGGCTGCCCCGGTCCGCGGCGCCGGTGAAGGCCGCGCAGCCGAACTCCGTGATCGCGACCGGTTTGCCGTGCGCGGCCAGGGCGGCGAGGTTCGCGGGCAGGGCCGCGGCGGTGCCCGCGTCGCGGTAGCCGGCGTCGGTGGCGACGATGTCGAACGGCGTCCAGTCCACCGCCTCCACAGGGAGCGACGCGTACCCTATGAGACCGCCGAACCGCTCGCGCGCACCCGCGGCGGCGCGGGCCAGCAGCGCGTTGGTCGCCCGCTGCACGCCCGGCAGGACGGCGCGGATCCGCGCCGGGTCGGTGACGGCCGCCGCCCGCTCGGTGAGGGTGTCGCCGGGCATCAGCCCGATCGTCATGATGCTGATCTCCGAGCCGGTGAGGAAGCGGACGGTCGCTCCGTCGCGCCGGATCCGCTCGGCGCGCTCCGCCGCGTCCAGGACGAATGCCAGCAGCTCCTCCGTGGTCAGGTCATTCGTGAAGGGGCAGTACCAGACCTCCAGGCCGGCGGCGGCCGCGGCCCGCGCGGCGACCTCCAGCCGGTCCGCGACGCCGCCGGTGATCCGGACCGCGTCGGCGTGCAGGTCCTCGCGGATGATCCGCATGTCCCGGGCGACGACGACCGGGTCGAACGGCTCGTGCGTGGTGGTGCCGAGATGGGTGAAGCCGGTGTCGTAGGTGACGCCCCAGGCGCGCATGCCAAACCTCCAATAGGGTACGGGGCGTACCGTAGTAGACTTCGTGCCATGGCGGAAGGGCAGCGGCGGCGGGGCACCGAACTGGAGACGGCGATCCTCCGCGCCGCCGCCGAGGAACTCAGCACGTCCGGATACGCGGGCATGACCATGGACCGGGTCGCCCGCCGCGCCGGCACCAACAAGAACGCGATCTACCGCCGCTGGCCGCACCGCGCCGCCCTCGGCATCGCCGCCTACAAACACCTCGCCGTCGCCCGCACCCCCGCCCCGGACACCGGCAGCCTGCGCGCCGACGCGCTGGAACTGCTCCGCCGCGCCAACGCCACCTGGTCGTCCCCGCACGGCACCGTCCTGCGCGACCTGCTGGCCGCGGCCGCCGACGAACCCGCGCTGCTGGACCTGCTCCGCGACCAGGCCGGCGCCGGCCCGATGAACGCCGCCTGGCTCACCCTGCTCAGCCGCGCCGTCGCACGCGGCGAGGCCGCCCCCACCGCCGTCCACCCCCGCGTCGCCGCGCTCCCGATGACGCTGCTGCGTGGCGAGTACGCGCTGCGCGGCATCCCGTCCGTCCCGGACGACGTCCTCGTCGAGATCATCGACGAGATCTTCCTGCCGCTGGTCCACGGCCGTGGCGCGCCGGCCCACGACCGCCCGGCAGGATGAGCGGCATGCGCACGACCATCCACGACGAGCGCCGCCTGCCGCACCCGGCCCTGCGGCTGACCGTCGCAGGCGCGACCTGTGCGGGCAACCGGTACCCGGCCAACTTCGACGTGCTGCACATCGGCGACTTCGCCGCGGTCGCGGACGGGATGGGCGCGGGCCGGGGAAGCGCGGCGGCCGGCCGGACCGCGATCACGACGTTCGTCGCGGCGGTCCCGGCCCGGCCGAGCGCGGAGACGCTGCGAGACGCCGTCGCGGCCGTGCAACGCGAGGTACGGGCGGCCGGGCGCGCGCTCGGCGGTGAACTCACCGGATGCACGCTGACCGCGCTCGTCCCCGGCCACGGCGACCTCGCCTGGATCGTCCAGCTCGGCGACTCCCGCGTCTACCGCCGCCGGGGGACACTGCTCGAACTGCTCACCACCGACCACACCGCCGCCTGGCTGGGCGCGGTCAACGGCTGGTACCCGCACGACTCGCCGCAGGCCCACGCGGCCCGCTACCAGCTGCACCGATACGCCGGGCACCCCGACGAACCCGAGGCGGACCTGATCGCGGTCACGCTGCGACCCGGCGACACCTATCTCGTCTGCACCGACGGAGTCGCCGAACAGGTCGACCATCACCGCATCGACGAGCACCTGCGCAAGCCGCTCGGCGACGCGGCCCGCGGCCTGATCGACGACTCCCTCACGGCCGGCGGCCACGACAACGCCACAGCCGCCCTGCTGCGCGTCGGTTAGACCGGCACGCCGGTCAGGCCGCGTCCCGGTCTGACCGCGCTGGGGCCCGGCCCGCGTCGGGTTTGCTGTGCGCCGGCCGGGCCGCGCGTGGGTCAGGCGGCCGGCACGCCGGTCTGCGCCGCGAACGACTCGATGCCCGCGGCGGCGCGCAACTCCTCCATCCGCTCCGGCTCCTCCAGCGGCCACGGCACCGGCCGGCCGTCACGAACCCCGGCGATCTGCGTGCCGTAGACCTGCCGCCGGCCCTCGTTGACCCGCACCCGGTCGGTCAGGAACGCCAGGTCACGCGCGGCGGCGCGGCCCTCCGCCACCGCCTCGGCCAGCATGGTCAACGCCAGCCGCTGCACGTCGAGGCGGTGATCGGCGTGCTGCGCCACCTTCCACGCGGCCTGCGACGCCTCCCGGCCGACCAGGTCGTCACCGGGCCAGCCGTGCACCTCCAGAATCTCGGCGAGCCGCTCCGCGTGCGCGGCCGTCACCCGCCGCCACGCCAACTGCGCCTCATGATCCTCCTGGTCGAGGGCCGCCCTCGTGACCTCCAGGTCGACGCGGCCCATCTCGATCAGCTCCGACTGCAATGCGGTGTCCGTCACCAGGCCACCCTAGGCACGGCCGGACGGCAAAAAATCGGACCAGGGTACGAGGGAAACCGGTCCCGGCCACCGATAGAGTTGAGGAACAGCGGGGGACACGAGGCCCCCGGGCGGGCGCTCCCGGGCGTACCGTGGCATGGTTTTGCTCGTGGAGATCGGCACCGTCATCCCCGCCGCCCGCCGTGAGCTCGACACCGGCGGCGCGGCCGACTTCACCGACGCGTGGCTGGCCAACCGGCGGCTGTCCGCGCACACCCGCGCCGCCTACAAACGCGACATCACCGGCTGGCTCGCCTGGTGCGACACCCACGGCCTGTCCCCGCTCGCGGCCACGTTCCTGCACGTCAACGCATATGCACGGCAGCTGGAGACCACGCTCGCCGCGACCACCGTCGCCCGCAAGCTCTCCGCCATGTCCAGCTGGTACGAGTTCCTGCACCGCCTCGACGCCGTCCCCGGCAACCCGGTCTCCGGCGCCGACCGGCCGCACGTCGACCGTGACCACTCCGGCACCGTCGGCCTCGCCCCGGCCGAGGTCGACGCGCTCCTCGCCGCCGCCGACGCCGCCACCGGCCCGACCGCGGACCGTACCCGCGCGGTCATCGCCCTCCTCGCCGACCTCGGCCTGCGCGTCGGCGAACTCTGCGGCCTCGACGTCACCGACCTCGGCTACGAACGCGGCCACCGCGCGGTCCGCTTCACCGGCAAGGGCGGAAAGGCCAGACGACGCGCCCTCACCCCGGGTACGTCCGCGGCCGTCGACGCCTACCTGCACGCCCGCGCGGCCGCCGCCGGCGTCGCGGTCGGCGACCTCGACGGGCCACTGTTCGTCACCGCCCGCGGCGGCCGCCTCGACCGGCACGCCGTCTTCCGCCTGGTCCGCCAGCTCGCCCGGGACGCCGGCATCCCCGCATGGGAACAGCTGTCCCCGCACTCGCTGCGGCACGCGTTCGCGACCACGGCCCGCGCCGAGGGCGTACCGCTGGAGGACGTCCAGGACGCGATGGGCCACGCCGACCCACGCACCACCCGCCGCTACGACCGCGACCGCCACAACCTCGACCGCGACCCGGCCTACACCATCTGGGCCGCCCGCGCCCGACGCCGCAGCTGACCACACCCACCCACGACCGGTGACCGGTCAGGGAGTGGCTATTGCCGGGATGATGACCCCGCCGGGCCGGATGGACACCGTGACGCCGATCGCCCGGGATACGGCCTCCGCGAGCGCCGCGTCCGCCTCGGTGCGGCCTCCGGCGGGCGGGTTGATGTAGTCGCCGTAGACGATGATGCCGTCGAAGTCGGCCGTGACGCCCGAGGTGGAGTTGACCGTGAAGTTGGCGAACAGCCCGCGGCCGCTGAGGCCGTGCAGAGCTCGCTGCCCGCGATTGATGTCGGCCAGGCTGTGCTTTCGCTGCTGGACGGTCACGGTGATGCCGAGCCCGACCGCCTTCTCCGTGATGGCCCGCTGCGTCCGGTTCGCCGCACCGTGCCAGAGCAGGACCGTGGAACCCGCCTGCGCGTCGTTCACCGACGCGACGTAACCGTTCGCGTGCACGTCGGGCTGCGTGATGATCCAGGTGTTGAGCTCGGAGAGCCGGTTCTGCATCACGGTGCTGTCCGGCAGCGTGGACGGGACGGCGGGCTCGGGTGGGGCGGCCACGGGCTCGGCGGCCGCGCCGGCCATCACTCCCACCCCGGTGAGCGTGCCCGCGGTCATCACGGCGGCCGCGACGAAGACCGTACGGCGACGCCACCGCTTCGCTGCCGTGGAAACCGACGGGTCATCGGCCGTCTCGTTGAAGGTCACGTTCTTCGCCAATCGACGTATGGATCGAGCCCGTCCAGGCGCTTCTCGATCACGGGGGGCCATAAGACTCCCCGATCACGGCGAGGAGCACGTCGGCCGAGAGGCGTTCATCGCCCGGCTACGAGACCGACCCGCCGTCACCCGTCACGGCAATACTTCGAGCGATCGGAGGTAACCGCTGAAGGCGCAGATCCCACCGGCACCTTGGGCAACTCCGCTCACGACAGCGCCGTCACCGGCACCCCATCGCGCGCCGCACGTCGTCGACGATCTTCTGCGGCCGCTGGAACACGTCGTCCGCCGTGAACCGGAGCGCGGTCCACCCCGCCGCCTGCATGCGGTTGAACCGCACGACGTCCTTCCGGAAGGTCGCCCTGCCGCGGTGGTGGTCACCCTCGTACTCGATCGCGAGCTCCAGCTCCGGGTAGGCGAGGTCGACCCGGCCGATCAAGCGTCCCTCCCGGTCCCGGACGTGCCACTGCGCCACCGGCCGCGGCAACCCGGCGTCCACGATGATCAGCCGCAGCCGGGTCTCCATCGGCGATTCGGCGTTCGGCTCCGCCTCGGCGACGACTCCGCGAAAGCGCATGACGCCACGCCAGCCCGGGTGCGCGTCGGCCACCCGACCCAGGTCCGCCACGGTGACCAGCCCGCGGTGCAGCATGGCGTCCACCGCGATCACGGCCTGCACCCGATCGGCGGCGCGCCCCAGGTCGAAGGCCGTCCGCAACGGCGTGGTCACCCGCAGCCCGATGAACGACTCCGCGTCCCCGCGCGACAGCTCACCCCGGATCACGCGCAGCATCGGCTGGGCGCGCAGGCTCGTGCGGTGGGGGACGACCACGGTCACCGGCGCGCCGCGCTCCAGGAGATCGACGTTCCGGAGGTGCGCCGCGCTCCGGCCGCCGATCGCCGCGCCGGGTGGCAGCAGCAGCTGGGCGGCCTCGCACCACATCCGGTGGTTGCCGGGCTCGAAGGCGGAACGCTCGATGTACACCCCGTGGTAGAGACGGTGCCACTGCGGCCCCCGGAGCTCCGCCGCGGTCAGCAGGCCCGCGCCGACCGCGTCCCTGCGCCGGAACGGGGTCAGCCGACACTGCCAGGGCACCGCACGCATCCCGCCATCGTGCCGAATCCCGCACGTGTTGCGCCGCCCCTGTGGACAACCCACCTGCGTGGATCATTGACCGATGCGAAAACGAGGTCCACAGCCCCGATTCGGCGCGTTTTCGCATCGGTCAATGATCCAGCGGGGTTTCGGGTGCGCGTCGGTACGGGCGATCACCCTGCTTTAAGGCGATATTTCGGACACGGAGGCGAGGCACGCTCTGGACCTCGGATAACCGGACCCTGGCCCGGCCGAGCGTGGCTCAGCCACGGTCCGTTCGGCCGAGCGCGGCCAGGCCGCGGCAGGTCAGCCAGCCTCGGCTCAGCCAGCCTCGGCTCTCGGCCAGGCCCGCCTCAACCAGCCAGGCCGGGCCGGGCCGGGCCGAGCACGGCCGGGCCGAGCGTGGCGGAGCATGGGTCGGTGAATCGCGTGGTTGCGGGCGGTGGCGCGGTGACTACCCGGGTCCGTCCCGGCGTGAGCGCGGTCGCGAGGGGAGGTGGCCGCGAAGGGGGAGCTTCAGTAGGCGTTGTGCTGGTCGACCGCGCGAGCTGCCAGCACCGGGGCCATGACCATGTAGAAGAGCCAGGTCAGCGGCCCCGTGACCAGCCCGATCAGCACGAACGCGAGCGCCACGTTCACCCAGAACAGCAGCCAGTAACTCACCATCAGCGTCACGCCCAGCCCGGCCCGCCCGGCATACAGCGCACCGACGCCGAACAGCCCGAACAGGCCCAGGAACAGCTCCAGCATCACCGCCGCCCCGGTCGACTTCACCGGCCGCGCCGGCGGACCGTACGCCGCCGGCGGCGGATAGAACGGCTGCACCTGCTGAAACACCGGTGGCGACGGCACCGGCGGCACCGGAGCCGGAATCGGAGCCGCGGGCGGCGCGCTGTAGGGCGCCAGGTCGTGCTTCGTCGGATCGGGCTCGCGCCACGGAGACGAACCGGGGGAGAGGCGCGCCGTGTCCCCGAACGGATCCTGCGGCTGCGGGTCATAACTCACACCCACCAGTGTGCACCCCGGCGCTACCCCGGGCACGGGACCGGTGCTACTCGGCGGCGAGGCGGGCGAGCGCGCGGTTCGTACGGTTGGCCTTGATGGCGGCGCGCTGCTGGCCGGCGGTCACGTCGATGTAGTTCTGGCTCGTCGTCAACGTGGCGTGGCCCAGCAGCCGCATGATCTCGGAGGCGCTGGCGCCGTCCTCGGCCAGCCGGGTCGCGAACGTGTGCCGCAGCGCGTGCAGCTGGGCGCCGGCCGGGACCCGGTCGACGATGCCGGCCCGCCGGTAGCAGGACTCCACCAGGTACTGCAGGCCGCCACGGCGCAACGGCGCGGAGAACCGGTCCACCAGCAGCGGCGACTCGCGCGTCACCGTGCGCGTGCCGAACCGCCGGCGCCGCGACTCCAGGTAGCGTTCGACCAGCGCGTCCAGCTCCGGCTCGATCGGCACCGACCGCGGCCGGCCGCCCTTGCCCAGCACCTCCACCCGGCGCTCACCGGCACGCCCGACGACCGAGCCGACCCGCAGGTCGAGCAGCTCGGCCAGGCGCAGGCCGGCACACAGCGCCAGGGCCAGCACGACCAGGTCCCGCTCCGGCCACGGGTGCCGCTGCCGGCCGTCCGGGGCCTCGGCCACCGCCTCCAGCAACTTCTCCGGCGTCTCCTCGCCACGCAACGGTTTCGGCGTGGGCGTCGGCACGCGCGGCTTGTCGACCGCGGACATCGGGTTGCCCGGCACCCGCCCGTCCGCGACCAGGAACGCGAAGAAGCTGTTCCACGTCGACCAGGCGCGGTAGACCGACGCGGCGGCACGCGGCGCGGCGAAGTGCGCGAACGCGGAGCGCAACGACCGCGCGGTCACGGCCGAGATGGGCAGCGTGGCCAGGGGGAGGGGAGCGGTGCCGTCGGGGACGAGATCACCGTCGGCGAGCAGCCGGGCGATCGCGGTCAGGTCACGCCGGTAGGCGGCGAGCGTGTGCGCCGACGGCTTCCGGATCGCCCGCGCCGCCAGGAACTCGTCGATCAGCACGATGAGCTTCTCGTCACGTTCGCCCGTTACGTCCGGTATGTGCTGCATAAGGAATATTATGCAGCAAAAACCCGTAAAAGCCAGAAAATCCTTCGCCGGTACGGTCGGCCACACGTCCGACCCGTACCCGCACTCCCACGACACCGCGGCCGACGCGCACGGCCACCCGGACCGGCCACGACACGCGCGCGACGATCACGCACCGCCCGTTCCGGGGCCCATTCGAGCGGGGCAGGGGCGCGAGGCCCTCGTGCCACGAAGCCACCTCCGGGCACCCGCGGAATCGGCCGGCGCGCTCGCATGTCCAGCGCATGCGTGCCGCTGGACCGTGCTCGCGCGTCGTCGGTGTCGTCGTGCACCTCCCGCCGTGAGTGCGGATCGCCGTCGCGCGCGTCTCGTGGCCGGCCGGTGCGTCACCGGCGGCCCGGCCGCGACGCCGTGGGAGTGCGGGCGCCGCCGGGGACGCGTGGCCGGCCGTACCTTCGAATGATCTTCCGGGTTTGGGTCCTCGGGGTTTCCGGGTGCTTTCGGGGAGCGCCTCTCTCGCCCGCCGAGGTGTCAAGTTGACATAATGTACATTATCGAACTTCGCCGGAAGCGCGCCGGACCGGGTCAGGCAGCCGGCCGGGTCTCCGGAACGCTCCGGCGGTCAGCGAGCGCGCGGATGTCCGCCGCCAGCGTGCCCCACAGATGTTTCGGCAGGTCGTGCCCCATGTCGGGATAGAACCTGATCGGGGCCCGCAGGCGGCGGGCCAGGTCTAGGCCGCCGGTGGCGCGGATCATCGGATCGTCGAGGCCGTTGATGATCTGGATGGGTACGTCGGGCAGAGCATCGAACGGCCACGGTTCGCCGGTGCGGCCGGCCGCGATCTGGCGGCGGTCGGCGGCCGGGTCGTGCGGGTGGCGGGCGTGGCTGCGGCGGCCGATGTCGCGGGCGAGGTCGTCGTCGAAGCGGTCGAGTGCGTGCGGTGAGGCGAGCATGCGCATGACGGCGACGGTCATCTCGGCCTCCCCCTCGGGGCCGGGTGGGAATCGGCGTCCGGCGATGCTGAGCAGTGTGGCGAAGCGGGTGTAGCGCAGGATGCGGTGTTGGTGCATGTAGCCGCCGGTGAGCAGGTTCATGCTGTGGACGCGGTCGGGTGCGCGGGCGGCGAGGAGCAGCGCGATGCCGATGCCCATGGAGCCGCCGACGAGGTGGGCGGCGGGCCAGTCGTTGGCGTCGAGGACCGCGGCGGCGTCGTCGGCGAACGCGGTGACCGGGTACGGCGGGCGGCGGGTGCGGCGCAGGACGGCGCTGACGTATCCGGCCGCGGTGTGCGAGTCGAAGTGGGTGGAGAGGCCGCTGTCGCGGTTGTCGAAGCGGACGACGGTGAAGCCGGCGTCGACGAGCGCGTGGCAGAAGCCGTCCGGGATCCAGGTGGAGGGTCGTCCGTGGCCGCCGATGAGCAGCAGTGGGTCGCCGGTCTCGCCGAACCGTTCGTAGGCGATGCGGACGTCACCGTAGTGGGCGTACTGGACGGTGGTCATGGTGCTTCTCCCCTCGTTCGATACAGGTGTATCGTATAGGCGTTGTCAATACGCTTGTATCGGTTAGGAGGTGATCCGCGTGCCACGAGCCGTGGATCTGGACGCCCGCCGCGCCGAGATCGCCGACGCGCTGCTGCGGCTGGTCGAGGAACGCGGCCTGGCCGCCGCGACCATGCGCGAGACCGCGGCCGCGGCGGGCGTGTCGCTCGGCGCGGTGCAGCGCTGCTTCGCGACCCGGGAGGAGATGGTGCTGTTCGCGCTGACCCGGATCAACGAGCGGTTCCGGGCCCGCGTGCTGGCCGCGGTCTCCCCCACCGCCGGCCCGCGCGAGTCGGCCCGCACGCTGGTCACCCAGATGCTGCCGTTCGCCGAGCCGGGCCGGGCCGACGCCCGGGTCGCGCTGGCGTTCCTGGGCGTGGCCGCCGGTGATCCGCAGGTGGCCGCGGCGCTGCGCGTCGGTGATCGCGGCGCCCGCGAGTTCTTCACCCGGCACCTGGCCGGTTTCGGTCATCCGCCGGTCGCGGCGACCCGGTTGCTCGCCCTGATCGACGGTCTCCGCGCTCCCCTGCTGCTCGGTCACCTGGCGCCCGACGACGCGCTCGCCGCGATCGACGCCCACCTGGACGAGCTGTTCTGAGACGTCACGGCTTCTTCCCTGGTCGGGGCGGGGGTTACCATGACCGCATGGCGACCACCACCGCACTGCGCTCCCCCGGCCGCGCCCGGCCGGGCCGGGCCGCGCTCGTGGTGGACGCGCTGGACGAGCTGGCCGGTCCGGAGGCGGGCCTGGTCGAGCTGCCGCACCGGATGGTGTGGCAGGCCGTCGACCAGCGGCGGTTCGACCTGGACGACCCGTGGTCGCGCGGCCGGGCGTACGAGATCGTGCTGCGTGAGGCGGTCCGGCACGAGGAGCTGCGGTCGCTGCTGAGCGCGCGCCTGCTGCGTGCGGCCTGGTCCGACCTGCACCTGCCGCGGGGTGTGCGCACCGCCTGGCAGGAGCGTTTCCCGCAGCTGGCCGCGGTGCGCGACCTGGCCTGGCCCGCCGCGGCCTGACCCACGGATGCGGCTGCACCCCGCGCATGCGCGCATCGCCCGGATCGCGCTCGCCGTGGCGAACCGGCACGGTTTCGCGCTCGGCGGCGGTCTCGCGCTGATCGCGCACGGCGTGGTGCACCGGCCGACCGAGGACGTGGACCTGTTCAGTGACGTGGCCGGCTCGGTTCCGGCCGCGACGCGGCTGGTGGCCGAGGCGCTGCG
This sequence comes from Catenuloplanes niger, assembly GCF_031458255.1. NCBI lineage: Bacteria > Bacillati > Actinomycetota > Actinomycetes > Micromonosporales > Micromonosporaceae > Catenuloplanes > Catenuloplanes niger. The sequence goes on along the minus strand of NZ_JAVDYC010000001.1, from coordinate 9,331,148 downwards.
GGCCGACGGGTTCCTGGTCGCGGAGATCGAGGACGAGACCGGCTACCTCGGGTATCACCTGGCCGAACTGGAGATCACCGATCCGGGGCGGTCCGGGATCGTGATCCGGGTCAGTCTCGGTGAGCTGCACCGGGCGCGTTCACCCGTGGTGCTGGACCTGATCGGGCCGGTGATGGACCTGGCGGACCTGCGGGCGTGGAAGGTGTCGGCGCTGGTGTCCCGGGCGGAGCCGCGCGACTACATCGACGTGGCCGCGTTCCTGGCGGACACGGACGCGGCCACGCTGATCGGGCTGGCCCGCGCGGTCGACCCGGAGATCGAGGCGGAGGACATCGCCCGGATCCGGCCGCGGCTGGACCGGATGCCGGACCGGGAGTTCCACGCGTACGGGCTGAGCGACGATCAGATCGCCGAGGTGCGGAAACGGTTCACGGCCTGGCCGTGACACCCTCCCACGAGGCGTTCCGGTGGCGTACGCGGGATCGTGCTCTTTCCGGCGGGCTGGCTGCCGGGGGCCGGGGGTGAAGGACTAATCTGCGGGCATGTCTGTTTCGCGTGTGGTGCGCGTCGGGACGCGGAACTCGCCGATGGCGCTCGCCCAGGTGGAGCGGGTCAAGGCGCGGCTGGCGGAGGCCCATCCGGACGTCGCCGTCGAGGTCGTGTCGATGACGACCAGCGGTGACCGGTGGCAGGGCAGCCTGGCCGCGCTCGGTGGGAAGGGCGCGTTCACCAAGGAGGTCGACGCCGCGCTGCTGGACGGCCGGGTCGATCTCGCGGTGCACTGTGTGAAGGACGTGCCTGGTGACCGGCCGGCGCCGGCCGGGACGGTGATGGCCGCGTTCATGGCGCGCGACGACGTCCGGGACTGTCTGGTGCATCCGGGTGGGCTGTCCATCGACGCGCTGCCGGCCGGGACCCGGGTGGGTACGTCGGCGGTGCGGCGGGTGGCGCAGATGGCGCTGCACTGGCCGCATCTGACGCCGGTGCCGATCCGCGGTAACGCGAACTCGCGGCTGGCGAAGCTGGACGCCGGTGAGTACGACGCGTTGCTGCTGGCGGTGTCCGGGCTGGAGCGCATCGGGCGGCCGGAGCGGATCACGCATCCGATCGGGACGGACACGATCGTGCCCGCGGTCGGCGCCGGCACGCTGGTGATCCAGGTCCGGCAGGACGACTCCGAGCTGCGGGATCTGGTGGCGTGCCTGGACGATCCGCGGGCGGTGCGGGAGACCACGGCCGAGCGGACGATGCTGCACATCCTGCAGGGCAACTGTCACAGTCCGATCGGGGCGCTGGCCCGCACCGAGCCGGACGGCCGCCTGAGCCTGCGCGCCCGGGTGATCAGTCTGGACGGCAAGACCGTGCTGGACGTGCACGAGTGGGCGTCCGACCCGATCACGCTGGGCACGTCCGTCGCGGCCGCGCTGCTGCGTCAGGGCGCCCGGGACGTGCTCGGTCTGTAGCCAGCTCCCGCGCGGACGCCGCTGTACCCGCAACAGGTGTCGTGAGGTGCGTGCCGCTTCTCCGTAACGTCGCTGCCGGTAAGGCATCGATGTCGGCGACGATGTCGCCGGGACGTGAGGAGAGCGCATGCGTGTGTTACGACGGCTCGGGACTCTGGCCGCCTCGGCGGCGGTCGCGGCCACGCTCATCGTCGGATTCCCGCAGGCCGCGCAGGCGGCCGCGTGGACCTGCCCGGCGGGCCCCGACGCGGGGGTCTGGGACCCGGCCCTGAACCGGACGCCGGTGCCGGCGGTCTACGTCTGGAACCGGAAGATCGAGCTGCGGTACCACACCTCGACACGCTGCGCCTGGGGCCGCATCTCCAACGGGGTGTGGGGAGACCAGATCTGGGTGGACTGGGCGCCTACCCGCGGTGCCGGGCACACGCAGCTGGGTGTGGACAGCATCCCGTACGGCGGCACCCAGGACTACACGACCGCGTACAACGACGCCGGCCATGTGATGCGGGCGTGCGGTAAGGCCCACGACCGGGTCGAGATCGCGTGCACGGGCTGGTACTGAGGTCTTTCGCGACCCGCTGATCGACGTGTGAACGTGCCGGCCGGTGCCCCGTGCGACGGGTGCCGGCCGGCACGTGCGCGTTCGGAAGTCCTTGTGGCGCAGGGCAATGGTGGAAGTGTCGGTGGGGCCTGGTAAGAATGCGGCCATTGGACGTGTGTACGGAAGAGGAGTCTGATGGCTGCCGCAGGAGCCGCGATACGCGGACTGACGCCGGACGAGTTGCACCAGATCAAGCAGACCCTGGCGGGCGGCCGGAAGCCGAAGGTGATGTTCACCGAGTCCGCCGGTCAGATCGCGGGTCAGATCGGTCAGGTGATCGAGCTGCAGGACCCGGAGACGTCGGAGGAGTTCGTCGTGGTCCGGTTCGGCCGTGACGAGCTGCCGTTCTCCCCCGCCGACCTGACCATCCCGCCGAAGGGCGCGACCGGCCGCAAGGCCGCCGAGCCCGAGCCCGCGCCGGAGGTGGAGCCGCCGGCACCGGAGCCGGAGTTCATGGTGGTGCGGGAGCGGCCGGTGCCGGAGAAGAAGACGACCATCGAGGAGCAGAGCACAGTGACGGAGACGCCGGAGGCGCCGAAACCGCCGGTGAAGAAGGCGGCGGCGAAGGCGGTCAAGCCCAAGGGCCCGGCGGGCCTGACCGTGACGCTGGCCTACGACAACGGCGAGTGGACGGTCGCGGCGCAGCAGGGCACCAAGGCCCTCGCCAAGCCGTACGTGGTGAAGCCCGCCGAGGCCCTCAAGATCGTGGCCTTGGTGGACGTGCCGGGCGTGCACGAGGCGGTCGAGGCGATCCTGTCGTCGGAGCGGGCCGAGGCGGAGCAGCAGGCGGAGAAGCTGCGCGCCGAGCTCGCCGAGGTCGAGGCGCGCCTGGCCGAGTTACGGGACGTGTAGGCGAGCGCCGGTCACCGCATCTCGATGCGGTGACCGGTGACCCGGCGGGCCGCGTCCGAGGTCAGCCATGCGATGACCTCGGCCACCTCGGCGGGCCGGGCGAGCCCGAGCCAGTGCGGGTCGGCCTCGACGGCGGCGGCGACGGCCGGGGTCACCCAGCCGGTGTCGGTGACCGGTGGGTGGACCATGTTCGCGGTGATGCCGAGCTGCGCCAGTTCGGTCGCGGCCGTCATCGTGTAGTTCTCGTGCGCGGCCTTCGCCGCGCCGTAGGACGCCTCCCCGGGGAAGCCCTTCGGTGAGCCGGAGGTCAGGCCCACGATCCGTCCCCAGCGTGCGCCGCGGGCCGCGTGCCGGCGGGCGAACTCGGCGATCAGCAGTGCGGGTGCGCGGGTGTCCACGGCGAACTGGTGGTCGAACCCGGCCGCGGTCACCGGCACCAGCGGCCGGCCGAACTTGTCGGTGCCGTCGGCGCTGAACGTGTCGGCCTGCCAGCCGCTGGCGTTGTTGACCAGGATGTCGACCGGCCCGAACGCGTCCTCGGCCGCGTCGAACAGCCGCCCGGCCACGTCCGGGTCGGTCAGGTCCGCCTCGACCGCGGCCGCGGTGCCGCCGGCCGCGCGGATGCGTTCCAGGACCGGTTCGCAGGTCCGGGCCCGGTCCGCGGCGTAGGACGGTGGCATGGTCGGGTCCGGCCGGTGCGCGGACGGCGGCATCGGCAGCGCGGTCAGCAGCACCGCGTCGCCGCGGGTCGCGAGCGCCTCCGCGACGGCCGCGCCGATGCCCTGGTTGGCGCCGGTCACAAGGGCGACATGGGTCATAGGGAAACCTCCCGGTCCAGCCCGATCGCGCGGGCGAAGTACGCGTCGTGGGTGACCACGATCAACGTGCCGTGGTAGGCGCGGAGCGCCTCCTCGACCACGTCGAGCGCGTCGAAGTCCAGATAGTTCGTCGGCTCGTCCAGCAGCAGCACCCGCGACGTCGAGTTGACCATGATGGCCAGCAGCAGCCGGCGCAGCTCCCCCGCGGACAGTGTGGCCAGCGGCGCGTCCCAGGTCTCCGGGCCGAACAGGTGCGCGTCCAGCAGCGCTTCCGCCTCGTCCGCGTAGACCGGCACGTGCGCCCGGAAGTGCTCCAGCACGGTCACGCGGGTGCGCAGCGTGTCGTGTGTCTGCGGCAGCAGCGACACCGGCCCGCCGGTCACCTCGCCCGCGTCCGGGGTCAGCTGCCCGGCGAGGACCCGCAGCAGCGTGGTCTTCCCGGACCCGTTCGGCCCGGTGATCCGCACCCGCTCGGCACCGCGCACGTCCAGATCCACATCGTGCAGCAGGGTACGTACGGAGATCCCGCGCGCGGACAGCGCCGTGGCCTCCACCTGCGGGAACGCGAGCGTCAGCGGCGGGCGGGTCTGCGGCTGCGCGATCCACCGTGCCGACTCCATCTGCCGGCGCAGCCGCCGTTCGCGTGCCTTGGCCTTCTTGGCGACCTTCTTCGCGTACCGCCGGAGCTGGTCCGTGCCCAGGCCCTTGCGCACGGTGGTCTCGACGCCGAGCGCGTGCTGCCGGGTGCGCGCGATGTCGTCCTCCCAGCGGCGCAGGTCCTTCTGCTGTGCCTCGTAGTCGAGCAGCAGTGCCTGCCAGCGGCGCGTCCTCTCCGCGCGGTACGCGGTGTAGCCCCCTTCGTACCGTTGCGGCTCGGTGTGGATGCCGTCGAGCTCGACGACGCGGGTCACGGTCCGGTCCAGGAACGCCCGGTCGTGGCTGACGACCAGCAGCCCGCCGGGGAAACCGGCCAGCCACCGGCCCAGCCAGTCGATGCCGTCCGCGTCCAGGTGGTTCGTCGGCTCGTCCAGGATCAGGATCTGCTCGCCGGTCTCCGGCGTGGACAGCAGCACCCGGGCGAGCGTGAGCCGGGCCTGTTCGCCGCCGGAGACCCGCCACAGCGGGGTGTCGTCGGTCAGGTGCGCGACGTCGAGGCGCTGCCGGACCTCGGCGAGCCGGTTGGTGGCCTCCCAGCCGCGCAGGTCGGTCCAGCGTTCCTGGACCCGGCCGTATTCGTCGAGCAGCCGTGGCCCCGCCGTGGCCAGCTGCCGCTCGAGGTCGTGCATGCGGGCGGCGACGCGGTGCACCTCGCCGAGCCCGCCCGCGAGGTAGTCGCCGACGGTCTGCTCCGGGTCCGGGACCTGCTGCGCGAAGTAGCCGACCGTGGTGCCGGGCGACAGCGTGACGTGCCCGGTGTCCGGGGTCAGGTGCCCGGTCAGCACGCGCAGCAGCGTGGACTTGCCGGCCCCGTTCGGCCCGACCAGCCCGACCCGGTCACCGGGGCCGAGCGTGAGGTCGACGCCGGCGAACAGCGGCTCGGCGGCGAACGAGACGGACAGTGAGACGGCTTTCAACATGAGACACCCCAGCGGTACGCGTGGCGATCACGCCGCGGCAGCCCTACTGCTGCTGGCGGCACGGCACGAACCCGTCGGGAATCACATGTTCCGCGCTCACCCTCCCCCGGTCGGTTACGGCCCAAGACTGCCCCGGGGGCCCGGCCCGGCGCAACCGGTTTTTGTCGGTGCCGGTTGCTAGCGTGACCGGCATGTTCGATCACGTGGGCGTCCAGGTCACGGACGTGGAGAAGTCGCTGGCCTTCTACCTCGGGGTGTTCGGCCCGATCGGCATGCGGGAGGTGAAACGCTTCCCCGTGCCCCCGTCGATCGTGGTCGGTCTCGGTCTCGGCGACGAGCCCGGCTTCTGGCTCAGCCCGTCCGGCGGCCCGGAGACGCGCGAGCTGCACATCGCGTTCCCGGCACCCGGCCGGGCCGCGGTCGACGCGGTCCACCGGGCCGCGGTCGCGGCCGGCGCCCAGGTGCTGCACCCACCACGGATCTGGCCGGAGTACCACCCGGGTTACTACGCGGTGTTCCTGCGCGACCCGGACGGCCACAACGTCGAGGCGGTCCACCACACGTTCTGAGCCGCCCGCTCAGCGGATGATCCACTCCAGGCGGTCGCCGGCCAGGGCCGGGCGGTAACGGCCGGCGAACGGCTCGCCGGTCTCCAGCGCGGTGGCGACCTGTTCGAGGAGGTCCGCGACGGAGGACGGCCAGCCGCTGAAACGCACGCCGTCCTCGTCGTAGAACTCGACGACGCGGCCGGTGACGGCCGGTTTCCGCTGGTCGACCAGGAGATATCCGCCGTCGCCGGCGCGGGCGAACGGGACGTACTCGTTGTCCCACCACGACGCGTCGCCGGGGGTGTGGTAGGTGGCGGCGGTCTCGCAGAGCGACTGCCAGGCGTCGACCGTCTCGGCCACGGTCATCGGCGGGTGCATGAACGGCAGCGGGAAACCCGCGACGCCGTTGCCGGTGCCGTTGTGCCGCAGCAGCGACGCGACCAGATCCGGTGGGAACGGCACCGACATCCGCCGCTGGGCCGCGTCGATATCGGCGACGCCGGCGCCCGGCCGCAGCGACGCGTGGCTCTCCGGCGCCTTGGCGGCCAGCCACTTCTCGATCCGTTCCCAGGCCGCGTCGACGCGGTCGGTCACCCGCGGGCTCGGCCGGGTCGGCGGGCCCGGCAACGCGTCCACCGGGCAGAACCGTGTCACCGGCACGCCGGTGAACGACGGTGTCGGTGCCGGCGGTGGCGTGTCCCGCCACCGCGGCGCGACGGAGGTCTCGGCGGTCACCTGCGGCCGCTCGTCCGGCCGGTCACAGAAGGCCAGCCCGACCGCGGCCAGCGACATGGTCACGAACAGCGCGATCAGGGCGAGCGCCACCCGCGTCCCACCGGTCACCGGCACCGGCGGGCCCGCCGGTGCGGCTGCGGGCGCGGGTGCGGGTGCGGCGGCTCGGCCGGTGGAGGCGTGCAGGATCGGGTCGAGGAATCCGCGCGCCGCCTCCCGGCCCGGGACACCGACGCCGGCGGGAATCCGCCCGGCCGGCGTCACCGGCAGCCGTTCCGCCAGCTCCGGGGAATCCGCCGGCTCCGGGGAACCGGCCCGTGCCCGCGGACCGTCCGTGTCCGCGGGCGGGTGCGACGTGACCGGCAGATCCTCGGCCATGGCCGGTCCTCCTGCCGGCGCTTCCGGCACGGCCGGAGGCGTCGCGGCCGGAGGCGTCGCGGCTACGGCTTGCCCAGAGCCGGCCGACTCCGCCGGGTTGGACCGCGCCGGGTCAGGCACGACGGGAGGCGTCACGGACGCGGCTCGCCCAGAGCCGGCCGACTCCGCCGGGGCAGGCACGGCCGGTGGGGAACCGAACTCGGGTCGCGCGTCACCCGGTGGTGGGCCGCCGACCGTGACGACCGTGCCGGCCAGGCCGCGGGTGGTCAGTGCGTCGAGTGCGAGCGTGGTGTGGTTCGCCGCGTCCGGCCCGTCGCCGGTGACCACCACGACCGGGGCGCCCAGCCGCGCGGCCAGGTCCGTCATCGTCCAGCCGGCCCGGCCCACCGGGACGAGCAGGCCGGGCACGCCCGCGACCAGCACCAGCCCGTGCGTCCGGGCGAGCACCGCGACGAGGTCGCACGTCTCGGCCAGCGTGAGCGGGTCCGGGTCGGTGTCGCGCAGTTCCGTCCACGTGGCCACGCTCGCGCGCACCGGTCCGCCGGAGCCGCCGATCGCGACGGCCGCGACCCGTACCGACGCCGCGGCCGTCAGCGCCGCGACCGCGGCCTCCCAGTCGACCTCGGCGGACGTGGGCACCACGACCCACGGCCCGCCGTCCGGCCATTGCTCACCCATCCGGTGCCCCCGTCAGCGTGTCCGTTCCGGAACACGCCGATGGTAATGGACCACTTAGGACGGCAGGCCCGGATGCCGCAGGATCCAGGCGTCGACGCCGTTCGCGTCGAGCTCGCTCTCGACGGTCCAGCCGCTGCGCCGGTACATGGCGACGTTCGCGGCCGTCGCGGTCTCCAGGTAGGCGGGGACGCCGTCCGCGGCCGCGCGCCGCAGGCCCGCCTCCATCACGGTGCGGCCGAGCCGCCGGCCGGCGTGCGCCGGGTCGCGGGCGAGCACGCCCAGGTACCAGTGCGGCCCGGACGGCAGGTGCGGGTGGATCACCGCGTCGTAGGCGTCGACCCGGGCCGCCGCGTCCGCGGGCAGGTAGGACGCGGCCGGCGGGGCCGCGGTGGCGGGGCCGGGCGGGTCCCACATCGCGACCGCGGCGCCGCCGTCGGCGAGCCAGACCGTGCCGGACGCGACCCGCCGGTCGAACAGGTGCGCGGCGAACGCGGGCGCGAGCTCCGGGTAGGAGTCGCCGGGGAACAGGTGCCGCAGCACCGGGTCGGCCTCGAACGCCGCGACGAACGTGGCGACGACCCGCTCCCGGTCGTCCGGTACCGCCTGGGTGATCACCGGTGAAGTCACCCGGCGACGATACGCCGGGTCCGGCCGGGTATCCCGTCGCCGGTGTGTCCGCGTGGCGGCCTGTCCGGGTCCTCCCGCCGCGGTGGTGCCGATACGCTGCCGGGCATGGCGATCGACCCGACCCGGCTTCCCCGCACCGAATCCGCGATCCACGACGCCGACTGGGCGCTGGACGACCTGTCCGGTCAGGTGCACGAGCGGGTCGCGTTCACCGGGGTGGACCTGACCGAGGCGGCGAGCACGGGGGCGAGCTTCACCGAGTGCGTGTTCACGCAGTGCCGGTTCAACGCGGGCGCGCACGTCCGTACCGCCATGGTGAACTGTGTGTTCGTGGGGTGTTCGTTCTTCGAGGTCCGGCTGGAGGACTGCAAGCTGGTCGGCAGCGTCTTCGAGGACTGCACGTTCGGCCTGTTCACCGCCGTCGGCGGGGACTGGTCGTTCGTGTCGCTGGCCGGGGCCGACCTGCGGAAGTCGTCGATCACGGGGGTGCGGATGCGGGAGGCGGACCTGTCCGGCGTCAAGGCCGCGCACGCCACGCTGGCCGGGGTCGACCTGGCCGGCGCGTCGTTCCGGGGCGCCGATCTCAGCGGGGCCGACCTGCGCGGCAGTGAGCTGAGCGCGCTCGACCCGCTGACCGTGACGCTGAAGGGCGCCGTGATCGACACCGCGGGTGCGGTGCAGATCGCCGGCGCCCTCGGGCTCAGCGTGCGGTGAGCTACGCCCCGCCGATCGCGGACCCCGCCGGGGAGGAGACGGCGCCGTCGTCCGGGATGTGGTGCACGCCGATCCGCTTGCGGAACACCCAGTAGGTCCAGCCCTGGTAGAGCAGCACGACCGGGGTGACCAGCAGCGCCACCCACGTCATGATCTTCAGCGTGTACGGGGTGGAGGACGCGTTCGCGATCGTCAGCGTGTTCGCCGGGTCGGTCGAGGACGGCATCACGTTCGGGAACAGCACGGTGAACAGCGTGACCACGGCCAGCCCGATGGTGATCGCGGTGCCGACGAAGGCCCAGCCCTCGCGGCCGGCCCGGTTCGCCAGCAGCGCGCCGACCAGCGCGAGCGCGGCCACCACCGCGGTCGCCACGGACGCCGCGTTGCCGCCGAACGAGGTCACGGTCCAGGCGAGGAACGCGACCGCGAGGACCGCGGTGACCAGCCCGGCCCGGCCGGCGATCCGGTTGGCCCGGACGCGGATGTCGCCCTCGGTCTTCAGCGCCAGGAACACCGCGCCGTGGGTGAGGCAGAGCGCGACCATGGTGACGCCGCCGAGCAGCGCGTACGGGTTGAGCAGGTTGAAGAATCCGCCGGTGTAGTCGAAGTTGCCGTCGATCGGCACGCCGCGGACGATGTTCGCGAACGCGACACCCCAGAGCAGCGCCGGCGCGTACGACCCGAAGATGATCGCGATGTCCCAGTTGCGCTTCCACGCGGCGTCGGTGCGCTTGCCGCGGTAGTCGAAGCCGACCGCGCGGACGATCAGCGCGACCAGGATCAGCAGCAGCGGCAGGTAGAAGCCGGAGAACAGCGTGGCGTACCACTCGGGGAACGCGGCGAACATGGCGCCGCCGGCGGTGATCAGCCAGACCTCGTTGCCGTCCCAGACCGGGCCGATGGTGTTGATGACGACGCGGCGTTCCCGGTCGTCGCGGCCGAGCACGGGCAGCAGCATGCCGACGCCGAAGTCGAAGCCCTCCAGCACGAAGTAGCCGACGAACAGCACGCCGATGAGGATGAACCAGAAGGTTGCGAGATCCACGATCGTGTCTCCTAGCGCGATCAGTACGCGAACGCGAGCGGACGATCGGCGTCGTCCTTCTCGTCGTCGTCGGGTTCGGGGTGGATCTCCGGCAGGCCGCCCTTGGCGTACTTGAGCAGCAGTTTCACCTCGACGACCGCGAGCGCGGCGTAGAGCAGCGTGAACGTGGTGAACGAGGTGATCACTTCGGCCATCGAGACGCTGCGGGACACGCCGTCGCGGGTGAGCATCTCGCCGAAGACCAGCCACGGCTGGCGGCCCATCTCGGTGAAGATCCAGCCGAAGGAGTTCGCGACCAGCGGCAGGATCGGCAGCGTGAGCACGGCGGTCAGCAGCAGCTTGCTGGTCGGGGTGCGGCCCTTGCGGGTCATCCAGAGGGTGAGCAGCGCGAGCGCGCCGGCGGCCAGGCCGAAGAAGATCATCATGCGGAACGACCAGTACGTGACCGGGATGATCGGCGCGTAGTTGACGCCGGCGCCGTACTGCGCGCTGTACTGCTCCTGGAGGTTGTTGATGCCCTCGATCTCCGCGTGGATGTCGCCCTTGCCGAGCCAGGACAGCAGGTCCGGGATGGTGATCGCGAAGACCTCCCGGCTGCCGTCCAGGCTGCCGATGGTCAGCAGCGAGAACGGTGCGGAGCTGGTCGTCTCGTAGAGTCCCTCGGCCGCGGCCATCTTCATCGGCTGTACCTCGGTCATGATCTTGCCCTGGAAGTCGCCGGAGACGAGCGTGCCCGCGGTGGCCAGGACGGTGACCCAGCCGCCGAACGTCAGGGCCGTGCGGAACGCCGGCTTCTGCTCGTCCTTGCCGCGGTAGAGGTGCCAGAGCGCGACCGCCACGATCAGGCCGCCGGCGACCATCAGCGCGCCGAAGAACGTGTGCGGGAACGTCGCGAGGGTGACCTTGTTGGTCAGCAGCGCGCCGATCGAGTTCAGCTCCGCGCGGCCGGTGTCCGGGTTGATGTGGAAGCCGACCGGGTTCTGCATCCAGGAGTTCGCCGCGAGGATGAAGTACATGCTCAGGATCGTGCCGATCGACGCGGCCCAGATCGTGGCCAGGTGGATCGGCTTCGGCAGCCGGTCCCAGCCGAAGATCCACAGGCCGAGGAACGTCGATTCGAGGAAGAACGCGACGAGCGCCTCGATGGCCAGCAGCGAACCGAAGACGTCACCGACGAAGCGGGAGTAGTCCGACCAGTTCATGCCGAACTGGAACTCCTGCACGATGCCGGTCACGATGCCCATCGCGAAGTTGATCAGGAAGAGCTTCCCGAAGAACTTGGTCAGGCGCAGCCACTTCTCGTCGCGCGTCCGGTACCAGATCGTCTGCATGATCGCGACGAGCAGCGACATGCCGATCGTGATCGGGACGAAGAGGAAGTGGTAGACGGTGGTGACACCGAACTGCCACCGCGCGACATCCAACGCGTCCAAAGCTCCCCCACCCTACGGTTTCTACTACACACAATCATACTACGAGCCGTAGTAGATGATACGTGGCCCCGGCCGGCGTGATCAGGGCCGTTGGTCCCGGGCCGGCGGGCCCTGCTCCCCCACCAACGGCGGCCACCAGCGGCGACTCAAGGCCGACAACCGAAAAACACCACGCGGGTACGGTGGGCGCCCGGCCGTACCGCTGCTGGCAGGATCTTGACGTGACCGACACCACCCCGTGGACCGCGCCCGGCGTCTGGCGCGGCCTGCTGCTGGCCGCGCGTGGCGTGGTCGGCGCGACCGCCCGGCTGCGCGTCACCGGTGACGTCCCGCCGGCGCTGCGCCGCGGCCCGCTGATCCTGGCCGCGAACCACATCAGCCCGGTCGACCCGGTCGTCATGATGGCCGCCTGCCGGACCGCCGGGATCGCCCCGCGGATCATGGCGACCGGCGGCGTGTTCCGCACCCCGGTGCTCGGCTCCCTGATGCGGGCGTCCGGGCAGATCCGGGTGGACCGGCGCAGCACCACCGCGGCCCGCGCGCTCGACGACGCCGCGGCCGCGCTGCGCGAGGGCTCGGTGGTGCTGATCTACCCGGAGGGCCGGATCGGGCTGGACCCGGGCCTGTGGCCGGAACGCGGCAAGACCGGCGCGGCCCGGCTCGCGCTGATCACCGGCGCGCCGGTGATCCCGGTCGCGCAGTGGGGCGGGCACGAGCTGATCCCGTACGACGGGCGGGCCGCCACCAACGCCCGCGCCGTCCTCCACGACCTGCGCCGGCGCCCGGTCGTGCGGGTCGGGTTCGGCACGCCGGTCGACCTCACCGGCCTGGCCGCGGACGTCCCCGGCGACGCCCAGCGCGCCACCGACCGGATCATCGACGCGATCGCGGCCACGCTCGCGCCGCTGCGGGCGGACGAACCGGACCGGCCCCGCCACCACGACCCGACCCGCCCGGCGGACGTCTCGCGCGCGCACCGGCGTACCGGATAACTGCCCCGCCGGACGTCACGGTCACCCGGGTCGATCGTTGATAGCATGGCCACTCCGTGGGAGGCGCGCATGCCGCACCGGTTCGTGCTCGAGTCCGCCGACCCCGACGTCGCGTACGAAGCGATCAGAGCGGCCTACCGGACCGCCCGGATCGCGGCGTCCGGCCCGCATCGGCGGATCCGGGTCGCCCAGCAGGTCCTCGGCGCGACCGAACTGCACCGGGTGTCCTTCCCGCTGTACTTCCACGCCACCGCACCGCCGCTCGGCATGCTCGTGGTCGGCCGCGTCCGGGCCGGCACGATGACCTACCGTGACCACCGCCGCAGCGACCGCTACGTCACCGGCGACCTCTACCTGCTCGGCGACCCCGGCTGTGAGTACGACACGGCCGTGTACGCCGTCGACGCGGCGTTCGCCCGGATCGACTACCGCCTGATCAACCAGATCGCCGAGGCGGAGTCCGGCACGCCCGTCCGGTTCACCGGGTCCCGGCCGATCAGCGCCGCCCTGGGCCGCCGCTGGTCGCACACGTTCGACTTCGCCCGGCGCAACGCCGGGACCGCCGCCGGCGCACCGCTGCTGGCCGACTCGGTCAGCCGGGTGCTCGCCGCCGCCGCGCTGTCCGCGTTCCCCAGCAACGTGCTGGTCGACCCGACCATCGAGGACCGGCACGACGCCCACCCGGCCGCGCTCCGGCGCGCGATCGCCTACATCGAGTCCGGCGCCCACCTGACGATCAGCCTCGCCGACATCGCCGACGCCGCACACGTCTCCATGCGCGCGCTGCGGCTGGCGTTCCGCCGCCACCTGGACACCACACCGGTCGCCTACCTGCGCCGCGTCCGCCTCGCCCACGCACACCGCGACCTGTTCCACGCCGCGCCCGGCACGGTCGGCGTCGCCGAGATCGCGGCCCGCTGGGGCTTCGCCGGCCTCGGCCGCTTCACCGACCGCTACCACGCCGCGTACGGCTGCACCCCCGGGCACACCCTGCACCGTCGTTGACCGCACCCTCGCACGCCCCGGTCCTACACTGCCGTCTGACGGATTCGTACGCGTGACCGGAGGCGCCGTGAAGTTGCTGCTCACGTCCGGTGGGGTGACGAACGCCAGCATCCGCGCGGCGCTCGTCCGGCTCCTCGGCAAGCCGATCGAGCGGAGCCGGGCGCTGTGCATCCCGACCGCGCAGTGGGGGCACCCGATGTGCGGCCCCGAATCGGTACGCGGGCTACTGGCCGCCGACCCGGCCGCGGACTGGCGGTACCTGTCCGGCCTCGGCTGGGCATCGCTCGGCGTCCTGGAACTGACCGCGCTGCCGACCGTCGGCCGGGACCGGTGGGAGCCGTGGGTACGGCGGGCCGACGTGCTCCTGGCCGACGGCGGCGACGCGACCTACCTGTGCCACTGGATGCGGCAATCCGGGCTGGCCGGGCTGCTGCCGTCGCTGCCCGGCACGGTCTGGGTGGGCGTGAGCGCCGGCAGCATGGTGATGACCCCGCGGATCGGCGACTACTTCGTCGAGTGGCCGGCGGCACCGGACGACCGGGCCCTCGGCCTGGTCGACTTCTCGATCTTCCCGCACCTGGACGCGTTCCCGGGAAACACCATGGCCGACGCGGAACGATGGGCCGCCACCATCGACAACCCGGCCTACGCCATCGACGAACAGACCGCCGTCGCGGTCGTCGACGGCACGGTCGAGGTGATCTCCGAGGGGACCTGGACCCGGCTGCGATCCTGAGCGGCCCGCGGGTTCCGTCACGGCCGGGGGTGGCCGGGCCGTGGATTACAGTGGCGCGGATGGAGACGGACGGAGACCTGGCGCGAGCCGCGCAGGCCGGCGACGTGGCCGCGTTCGCCGCGCTGGCCGAGCGGCACCGGATGTCGATGCGCATCACCGCGATCGGGGTGCTCGGCTACACCGACGAGGCCGACGACGCCGTCCAGGACGCGATGATCACCGCGTTCCGGCAGATCGCGAGCCTGCGAGTGCCGGACGCGGCCGGTGCGTGGCTGCGCGCGATCACCCGCAACGCCTGCCGGATGCGGCTGCGGACCCGGGTCCCGGCGCCGGTCGCGGACCCGGAACCGTGGATGCCGGCGGCGGCCGGGCCGGACGAGCTGCTGGACCGCGCCGGCACCCGCGACTGGGTGTGGCACGCGATCGCGCGCCTGTCCGGCCCGATCCGTGAGGTGATGCTGCTGCGGTACTTCACCGGCATGTCGACCTACACGCAGATCTCCCACCTGTGCGGCATCAGCGAGGACACGGTCGGCAGCCGGTTGCGCGACGGCCGCCGGATCTTGGCCCGGTCGCTGCGCGAGACCGCCGGTGACGCGTTCCGGGACGCGGACGCGGACGCCGCGGCGATGCGCCAGGAGGCCGAGCAGCACTTCGCGGTGATCCACGCCGGCGGCTACCACCGGATCATCGAGGACTGGTTCCGGCCGGACCTGGCCGTGGTCTTCCGGGGCTGGCTGCGCGGCGACCGGGCCGCGGCACGCGCCATGATCGACCGGACGATGGGCGCCGGCGTGACCGCGACGCTGCACGACGCGACCGGCAGCCGCGACGTGATGCTCTGGGAGGGCGACTTCATCAACCCGTCGTCCGATCCGGATCACTGCCCGCCCCGGTTCGCCTGGCTGCTGAGCCTGCGCGAGGGGCGGGTCGCCCGGCTGGGCCTCGCCTACGGCGCGGCGGCGCGCGCCTGAGACCTGGATCACGCGCGCCGGAGCGCAGTTCCCGGTCGCGAGCCGCATCTCGTCCGTGGAGGGCCCGAACCTGGGGCCCGTACGGAAGGAAGAGATCGTGTCCATCAGCGAACTGCCCGAGCTGCTGCGCCCGGCGATCGAGAAGTACCGCGACCCCGCCGAGGCCGACGGCCGCATCGCGCCGGAACTGGTCGCGGAGCTGCGCGACCGAGGCGCGTTCCGGCTGTTCACCCCGGCCGCGATGGGCGGGTACGAGGCGACCGTCGCGGACGCGCTCGACGTCTACGCCCGGATCGCGCGCATCGACGGGCCGACCGCCTGGGTGCTGTGGAACCTCAACGTCGGCTTCGGCACCGGCTGGCTGCCCGAGGAGGGCGTCGCCCGGATCTGGGGCGGCGGCCGGGACCCGCTGATCGCCCACTCCGGGCAGCCCGGCACGCTGACCCCGGCCGACGGCGGCTACCGGATCACCGGCCGGTGGAAGATCGTCAGCGGCGCGCACCTGGCCGAATGGTTCCTGCTGGCCGGCGCGGACCCCGAGGTCGGCCTGCGTTTCTGCGTGCTGCCCGCGGCCGACGTGACCGTGCTCGACACCTGGGACGCGGTCGGCATGCGCGCCTCGGACAGCAACGCGGTGCTCGCCGAGGACGTGTTCGTCCCGGCGCACATGACGCAGGCGCTGTTCGCGGCGCCGTGGGTGGACCGCCCGGCGTACCGGCTGCCCGCCGTGAACCTGCTGATGCCCGGCTGCGCGGCCGTGCTGATCGGCATGGCGCAGGCCGCGATCGACGAGGTGATCGCGATCGCGCGCGTCAAGCGCGGCATGGACGGCGTCCTGCTGGCCGAGAAGGACCACCTGACGTCCGCGGTCGGCCGCGCGCTGTCCCAGGTCGCCGCCGCGCGCGGCCTGCTGCTGACGGCCCAGCGCGACCTGGACCGCACGGTCATCGCCGGACAGCCGACCGGCGACGAGCAACGCGCGGCGGTACGCGGCGCGATGTGCCTGGTCACCGAGACGTCCCGGGCCGTGCTGGTGTCCATGTACGAGCTGGGCGGCTCCGACCCGCTCTACCGGGACAACCGGCTCGGCCGCGTCTTCCGCGACGGCATGGCCGCCGCTCAGGCCGCGAACCTGTCCACCACCCAGTGGACGCTCCCCGGCCGCCTCGCGGTCGGTCAGCCCGCCGGCTGGCCGTTCGTCTGACCGTCCACCCGGTGCGCCGGCTCCCGGATCCGGCGCACCGGCTCGTCAGGCGGCCGGGACGGGCGGTGCGGCCCACAGGCGGGCGACGAACGCGGCGAACTCCGCCCGCTGGCCGTCGGTCATCTCCGCCTTGGGGATCGCGATCGCCTGGAACCTGCCGAACATCGCGTACCAGACCTCGGGGGTCTCGATCACCGTGTCCAGGCCGGCCCACCGGAACCGGGACTCGGCGAGCGGGTAGGTCACCGTCACCCACTCGTCGTCCAGCGTCAGCTGCTGGCCGTCACGGATCGTCCGGGACTGCGCGCGCACCGACCGGGCCACCGTGATCGGACCCGCGG
The DNA here is from genome assembly GCF_031458255.1 of Catenuloplanes niger. NCBI lineage: Bacteria > Bacillati > Actinomycetota > Actinomycetes > Micromonosporales > Micromonosporaceae > Catenuloplanes > Catenuloplanes niger. The sequence goes on along the minus strand of NZ_JAVDYC010000001.1, from coordinate 9,314,430 downwards.
CGAAGAGCAGGAACAAACCGATGATCACCGAGACGTACGCGAGGGGCAGCGTGGGATCCAGCACGATCAGCAGCACACCGAGCGGGACCGGCACCGCGCCGATGATCCGGACCGCCCTCAGCTGCGACCGGGCGAGGAACGTGATCGTGCGACGCAGCCGTCGCTCGTCGTAGGGCACCCACAGGGAAATCTGCATCGGCGCATCGTAAGCGGAGCGGCTACGGTGTACGGCGAGATTCCCCTGTGGACTGTGAGGTGTTTTCCGGTGAGCGATGACCTGCCCGCGTCGAAGATCGACGAGAACGTGCCGCACTCGGCGCGGATCTGGAACTACTGGATGGGCGGCAAGGACAACTACGCGGTCGACCGGGAGGCCGGCGACGCGTACGTGCAGGCGTTCCCGGGCATCGTCGACCTGGCCAAGGCGTCCCGGAAGTTCCTGATGCGCGCGGTCCAGCACGTCGCGGGCGAGGGCGGCATCCGCCAGTTCCTGGACATCGGCACCGGCCTGCCGACCATGGAGAACACGCACGAGGTCGCGCAGCGGGTCGCACCGGACGCGCGGATCGTCTACGTCGACAACGACCCGCTGGTGCTGGCGCACGCCCGCGCGCTGCTGACCAACACCACGCCGGAGGGCGTCACCGCGTACATCGACGCGGACTTCCACGACCCGGAGCTGATCCTGTCGGACGCGGCGAACGTGCTGAACCTCCAGCGGCCGGTCGCGGTCATGTTCATGGGCGTGCTCGGCCACGTCGCCGACGACGACGAGGTCGTCTCGATCGTCTCCCGGGTGATGGCCGGCGTCCCGTCCGGCAGCTACCTGATCCTGTGGGACAGCACGAACACCAGCGCCGGCTTCGACGAGGCCCAGCAGGGCTACGACGACACCGGCGCGGTGCCGTACGTGCTGCGCAGCCCGGAGCAGGTCGCCCGCTGCTTCGACGGGCTGGAGATGCTGGAACCCGGCCTGGTGTCGATCTCCCGGTGGCGCCCGGAGTCCCCGGACGCGCCCGTGGTCGACGGCTACGGTGCGGTGGCCCGCAAACCGTAGCCGGCCGGTCACCGGTCAGGAACGGGGCCGGACCAGGCCCACGTCGTACGCGAGGATCGTCGCCTGCACCCGGTCCCGAACGCCGATCTTGGTGAGGAGCGCGTTCACGTGCGTCTTCACGGTGCCGACGCCGACGCCGAGCCGGGCGGCGATCTCCGCGTTGGACAGGCCCTCGGCGATCAGCGTCAGCACCTCCCGTTCGCGCGGCGTGAGCACGGCCAGTTCCGGGCGCTCCGGGGCCGGTGACGGGGTCACGCCGGTGGCGAAGGCCTCGATCAGCCGGCCGGTGACGGCCGGGTCGAGCAGCGCCTCGCCGCCGGCGATGACCCGGATCGCGGCCAGCAACTCGTCCGGGTCGGCGTCCTTGAGCAGGAAGCCGGACGCGCCGGCGCGCAGCGCCTCGAACACGTACGCGTCCAGGTCGAACGTGGTCAGCACCAGCACCCGCGGCGGATCGTCGGCCGCGGTGACCAGCCGGGTCGCGGCCAGGCCGTCCATCCCGGGCATGCGGATGTCCATGACGACCACGTCCGGGCGGACCGCGGCGGCCAGCTCGACCGCGGCGGCACCGTCGGCCGCGGTACCGACGACCTCCAGGTCGTCCTCGGCGTCGATGATGGCGACGAATCCGGCCAGCAGCATCGGCTGGTCGTCGACCACGATCACTCGGACGGCGATGGCCGCACCTCCTCGCTCGTGACCACCACCGGCGGACGCCCGCCGGTCGACGTGACCGGCGGCGGGGCGGCCAGCGGCAGCAGGATGTCGGTCTCGCCGGCCGGGTGCACCGTCATCGTGCCACCGACCGCGTCGACGCGGCCGCGCAGGCCGGCGGCGGCACGCGGGTCGGCCAGCACCGGAATCCGGTTCAGGAAGATCCGCAGCCCGCCGGTCACCCCGATGACGACCTCCAGCGGTCCGGGCCCGGGCAGCGCCAGCGCCGCCTCCACCAGCCGGTACGCGGACACGTCCACACCCGGCGGCAGCGGGGGGACCGGCGTGGCATACCGCAGCATCACCGCGCGGCCGTTCGCCCGCTGCGCCTCGCAGAGCGCGCCGATCTGCGCGGCGGTCGGCTGCGGCGCGGTCTCCGCCGCCGGCGCCGCCTCACCGGCCCGCGCACCGCCGCGCAGGCTGCCGAGCAGCTCCCGCATCGCGGCCAGCGTCGTCCGCGCCGCGGTCAGCACCGCGTCCAGCCGCGCCGCGGTGTCGTCCGGCCCGCCGGCCCGGTCCCCGGCACCCACCGAGCCGGCCTCACCGGCGGGCCCGGCGACCGGTGCCGGGCCGGCGGGCAGCGTCGCGGTGGCGGCGGTGAGGACGTCGGTGGCGCGGGCGAGGACCGTGGTGCGGAGTTCGGCCGCGATCCGCCAGCGTTCCGCGAGTGCCTCGCCGGCCGCGGAGACGGTCGCGGCGAGCACGACGTCGCGTTCGCGGTCCCGCAGGCGGGTGCGGCGGCGCCGCCAGCTCGCGCCGGCGACCCAGGCCGCCAGCAGCGGCACCGTCAGCAGCCCGCCGAAGAACGCGGCCATCGCGACCGTGATGACGGCGCGTTCGGCGGTGCCGTCGTAGTCGGTGGGGTCGGTCGCGGCGACCTCCGTGATCGCGCCGGCCGCGATCGCGAGACCGGCGACGGCACCGGTGACGGGCGCGACGAGCCACGTCCACGCGGCCCGGCCTCGGCCGTGCGCGGCGACCACGTAGATCGCGTAGGCCTCGACGAACCCGGCGAGCATCAGCGCGCTCAGCGAGCCGGCCGGCAGCACGCCGGCCGCGGCCAGCCCGGCCCAGCCGATCAGCACGGCGAGGATCGCGCCGAGCGTCCGCCACGGCGCGCGGTGCGCCCAGGTCAGCAGCCCGGCGTGCAGGATCAGGACCGCGCCGGCCGCGAGCGCGGTGCCGTGGTCACCGCGGGTGGTCAGGGCCGGGTCGATCAGCAGGACCGCGACGCTGCCCATCGCGAGCATGACCGCGACCAGCGCGTCGGTGAGATACCCGCGCACCGACGCGGCCCGCCCCTGCCAGGCCCGCCGCCACCGGGGCGGTGCGGTCTCCGCGGTCAGCGGCAGCCGGGCCGTGACCCGCCAGCCGTCGCGGTCCGGGCCGGCGGTGAGCGTGCCACCGAGCTGCGCGGCGCGGGCGCGGGCGCCGGCCAGGCCGCTGCCGGAGCCGACGCCGTCCGCGTCGGACGCGCGGGTCGCCGCCGCGTTCGCCACGGTCACCTCGACCGTGTCGGCGGGTGCCGCGACCCGGATCAGGACCGCGCCGCCGGGGGCGTACCGCAGCGTGTTGGTCAGGGCCTCGCGCACGATCGCGAAGGTCGCGTCGGCGACGTCGGCCGGGACCGCGCCGGGCGTGCCGGGGTCGAGCGTGACCGGCTGGCCGAGCCGCTGGAACTCGGCCGCGAGCGCGGCCAGCCGGGCCGGGAGGTCACCGGCCGCGTCCGCGGACCGCATCACCGCGACGAGGTCGACGAGCGTGTCCAGGGTGCGGCGGGCCGCCTGCGCCGCGAACGTCAGCGCCTCCGCGCCGAGCTCCGGCCGTTTCTCCGCGAGCCGGCGGGCCGCGGTCACGGTGACCACGATCGCGGTCAGGTGGTGGGCGCTGACGTCGTGCAGTTCCCGGGCGAGCCGGTGCCGTTCCGCGCGCGCGGCCTCGGCGCGGGCGGTCTCGGCCTCGGCGAGACGCCGCCGGGCGGTCTCCCGGCCGCGCCGCCACACCCGCCGCCGGTGCCCGAACAGCGCGACGAGCGCCGCGACCAGCGCGTCCGCGAGGACGAGCAGGACCAGCCCGGCACCGCTCTCCCCGGCGTAGTAGGCGGGCGTGGCCGCGTTCGCGGCCATCGTCGCGGCGGTGAGCGTCACGGTGACGGTCAGGGTGGTCCGCGTGCCGGTCCAGGCCGCGACGGAGAACAGCGCGATCAGCGGCGCCACGGTGAGCACGTCGGCGAGCGAGGCGCCGTCCGCGCCGAGCGGGTCCGCGCCCACCTGCACGACCGCGACCGCGGCGTGGGTGACGACCGCGGTGCCGACCGGCCGGACGCGCCGGAAACCGAGCGCGGCGACGACGACCGCGGTCGTGGCGAGCACCAGCGCGATCACCGCGGGCGGCCGGCCGAACAGCGCGGGGCCGGGCCACACGCCGAGCTGCACCGCGCCGAGGGCCAGCGGCAGCAGCCAGTCGGTGCGCGTCGGGCTCATCGCCGCACATCGTATGGGCTTCTCTACCCGAGGATAGAGACAGGGTTCGTGTCCACGGCCGATGAGACCGGGCCGGCGCGCCGGAATGCTGGACGGCATGACGACGACGCTTGACGCGCCGGAGACGGCCGCCGCACAGGTTCCCTACCACCGGCTCGCGCGCACCGCACGGCACCGCTGGTGGCGGCCGCTGGCCGGCACGCTGCTGGTGGCCGTCGGGGCGCTGGTGGCCGCGCTCGGGCCGTACGTCGTGGCCGGGTTCGTCGGGCTGGGCCTGGGTGCGCCGCGGGACGAGTTCGGCTGGCCGACGCTCGGCGACGAGGCCGAGCTCGCCGTGGGCCTGGCCGGGCTGGGCCTGGTGATCCCGGTGGTGCTGCTGGCGGCGCGCTGGGTGCAGCGTCGGCCGGCCGGCACGGTGTCGTCGGTGGCGGGCCGGCTGCGGTGGCGCTGGCTGGGCCGGTGCGTGCTGCTGGCCGTACCCGCGGTGGGGTTGATGTACGGGGTGTTGTTGCTGCTGCCCGCGTCCGGGGCGGAGGCGTTCACCTGGGTGGGCTGGCCGCGGTTCGCGCTCGGCGCCGTGGTCGTCGTGCTGCTGACGCCGTTCCAGGCGGCCGGCGAGGAGTACCTGTTCCGTGGCTGGCTGCTCCAGGCGTTCGGCTCGTGGACGCGGTCGCCGTGGCCCGGGATCGCGGTGTCGTCGGTCGCGTTCGGGCTGCTGCACGGCTACGGCACGCCGTGGGGCATGGCCGACCTGGTCTTCTTCGGGGTGGTGACCTCGGTGCTGACGATCCGCACCGGTGGGCTGGAGGCCGCGATCGTGCTGCACGCGGTGGGCAACGTGGCGGCGCTGCTGGTCGCGGCCGCGGCCGGTGCGCTGGCCGTCGACGAGACGGCCACGGACGCGGGTGCGCTGCTCGCGGCGGTGGACATGGTGATGGTGACGGTCTACGCCGCCGCGGTGCTGTGGCAGGCCCGCCGGGCCCGGCTCCGGCCGCCGGCCGGGGCCGGGGTGTAGGTCAGTCCCGGCTCTCCAGGTAGGCCATCACGGCCTCGCGGGTGCTGCGGACGCCGAGGAGCTTGCGGGCCTCGGCGATCCGCCGGTTCGCGGTGCGCAGCGACATGAACTCGGCCGCGGCGGCCGCCGCGATGGTCTCGCCGTTGGCCAGCCGGTCGAGCAGCGCGCGCTGCTCCGGGGCGAGCTGCTCGACCGTGCCGGTCTCCGGTGCGGCGGCCGGCGCGTCGGTGTCGCGGCGGACCGGGCCGAGGCGGGTCAGGTCGCCGATCAGCGCGCGGCCGACGTCGCCGCCGGCGTCCGCGATCGCGATGACGCCGGCGCCCCGGGCGGCCGCGAGCACCACGAGCTGGACGGTGTCCAGGTCGGGGACGCGGCCGAACAGCACGAGGTTGTCTGCGGTGACGTCCCAGCCGGCCTCGGGCAGCGCGAAGCCCTCCCGGGTGGTCCAGCCGTCGCGGGCCAGCCGGCGCAGCACCACCGTGGCGTCGGTGGCGCTCGGCAGCACGTACCGGGGCGTCTCCGGAGACGTCACGACATCAGCGCCTCTCGGACGCGTACCGCCGCTTCGGTTCTGGTCCGGGCGCCGAGTTTGCGCATCGCGGAACGGATGTGCGTCTCGACCGTCTCCGCGGACACGCCGAGCTGCCCGGCGATCCGGCGGGTCGGGTCACCGGCCGCGACCAGCCGCATCACCTGCTGCTCCCGGGCGGTGAGGTCGTCGCCGGCGCGCGGGCCGCGGATGTCGCGGCGCACCGAGTGCTGGCGCAGTGCCCGCTGGGCGCGGCCGCGCAGCACCACCAGCCCGGCGCGTTCGGCGAGGTCCTCGGCGTTGAGCAGCGCGCGGACGGCCAGGTCCGACTCGTCCTCGTGCAGGCCCTGCGCGAGCAGGCAGCGGACCTGTTCGCGGAGTACGACGCTGGACCAGGCGGCGGCGGACGCGGCGAACGCGGACGGTGCCGCGGACGGCGACGCGGCGAACGCGGACAGCGTCTGGTGGATCGCGGTCGGCCCGCCGGCGGCGGACTCGAGGCCGGCCACGTCGATCGGTGCGCCGTCCCGGGCGGCCCAGCGCGCGGTGATCCGGTGCAGGCCGGACAGCAGCGGGATCCGGTCGGTGTCCGGGTCCCAGGACGCGGCCCGGTCCGGCTGCCCGTCGAGCCAGGCGACCTCGGCGGCGACCCAGCCGGCGACCGGCGTGCGCGGTGCCGCGTCCAGCCGGGCCCGGGCCGCGCCGAGCAGCCCGGCGTCCGCCTCGACCAGTCCGGCCGCGGCGGCGGCGTAGCCGCGGGCGAGCGCGGGCAGCGACCGGTCCATCAGGTCCCCGGCCCGGTGCACGACCAGGTCGGCGAGGACCGGTTCGACGACGGCCGGCACGGACGCGGTCGCCTGGACGGTCGCGACGCCACGCGGCGGCACGCCGGGCGACGGCAGGCCGGCGCCGAACGCCGGGATGGCCGGCTCGACCCGGGACTGCGGCTGCGCCGGGACCGCGGTGACCGCGTGCCCGCGCAGCGCGGACGCCCACAGGCCGGCCGCGACGAACCGGGTCTGCCAGCTGTACGCGAGGTCGGCCTGGCAGGCCTGCGCCGCGACCTGGGCGAGGTGCGCGGCCTCCGGCAGCCGGCCGTCCGCCGCGAGCGTCTCGACCAGCACCCACGCGGACCAGCGGGCGGTGAGCGCGTCCCCGGCGTCGCCGGCCGCCGCGGTCGCGGTGGCGAGCGCGTTCTCCCAGCCGTACGCGCGGCGGGCCGCGGCGACCGCGGCGAGCGCGGCCCGCAGGCCGGTGTGCGCCGGGGTCTCGCCGTGCCGGGCGATCACGGACGCGGCCGTGCCGACCGCGAGCGCGGGATCGTCGGCGAGGTCGGTCAGCAGCAGCACCCGGTCGCGGGCGGCGAGCAGTTCCGGGGCGAGCCCGGCCGGGACCGCGGCCGCGCTGTGCCGGGCACCGTCGAGGTCACCGGCCTGCAGCAGCGCCTCGGCGCGCAGCACCATGGCCTCGACCACGGTGGCGTCGGACGCGACCGTGTGTTCCAGCGGGGCGAGGACGGACGCGGCCGCGGCGGGCTGGCCGGCGGCGAGCGCGGCGCGGGCCGCGGCGACGCGCACGCCCGGCTCCGGCAGCGTGCCGGGCAGCCGGCAGGCGAGCAGCAGCAGCTCGGCGCGTTCCCCGGCCCGGCTCGTGGTCCGGGACGCGGAGACCGCCAGCCGGTACGCCTCGCCGGTGTCACCGGCCGCGGCCAGGTGCCGGACGGCTTCGCGCGGCGGGACCAGCCGGGCGAGGCGCCGGTGCAGGCCGGTGCGGGCGTCCGCGTCGAGCATGCCGGCGGCGACCTCGGCCACGTACGGCGAGACGGCCGCGACCATGCCGAGGTCGGCCCGGGTCGGCGCTGTTGTCGCGGATACGACAGAAAGAGTTCCGGTGATCGACTCGACCGGGTCACCGGCCGGGATGCTCGACGGCAGCGACACGATCAGGCCGTTGTCGGCGAGTTCGGCCGCGCCGGAGCCGAGCAGCCGGGCCGGTGCGGGCCGGCCGAGCAGGCCGAGCGCGGCCATCGCGGTCCGGGCCGGGCGGGTCAGGTCGGCGAGCGCACCCGCGATCGCGTACCGCAGGTCGACGGTGTCGTCGACCGTGCCGGTCTGCTGCGCGTGCCGGGCGAGCGCCTGGCAGGCCAGCGGTGAGCCGCCGGCCTGGCGGACCACGGCCGCGACCGCGTCCGGGGCGAGCCCGGGCGCCACCTGGCCGACCAGCGCCGCCGCCTCCGCGCCGGTCAGCGGCGGAAGGGGCAGCCAGGCCGCGGCCGCGTCGCGGAGCGCGGCGAGCGTCGCACCGGGCAACCGGTGCGGGGTGCGCAGCGCGACCACGACCCGGGTGTGCGCCGCGATCAGTGGCAGCGCGGCCAGCGTGAGCGGGTCGGCCCACTGCAGGTCGTCGAGGACGAGCAGACCGCCACGGACCCGGGCCCGCACGGCCTCGGCCAGCAGCGGCGCGTCCTGGCCGGGCAGCCGCACCCGCACGGCCCTGGTCAGCGCGAACGCGGGCACGTCGCGCAGCGTGGCGAGACCGCCACCGGTGAACACCGGCCCGGAGAACGCGTCGCCGAGCTGGGTGAGCAGCCGGGTCCGTCCCGCGCCGGGGCCGCCGGTGAGCACCACGAGGCCCGGTTCGGCCAGCGCGCGCTGTGCGCCGGACAGCACCTCGGACGTCCCCGTGGCCGTGTCCCGGCCCTCCGGTGGCAGCATCACGTGCGTGCCTGACTCTGTTTCGTGCAAGGGTCCTCCCCCACCAGCTCGCTGCCACCGCCCATGCTGCCGGTTGCACGGTGGCACGAACATGGGATCCTGCGCCGGCAGGATATTCGTACCGTAGGGCCTAATAGTCTTGGGCCACGCAACTAGAGGGTGTCACAGACGCTCTTCGCCGCTCTGCCGGGAGGGATCGACCAAGCGATGCGCCGCAACAGTGCCATTGTGGCTGAGAAGACGGGCGGCTGACCAATCGTGGTGCAAGGTCCCCTGACCAACCGGGTCGCCGCGCTGTGTGACGAGGTCGGCCCGCGTCTGTCGCCGGTCAGCGCGCAGCAGGTGCTCGCCGTCCGGCGCCGCCTCGACGAGGCGCTGCGGGTCGCGGTCGCCGGCCGGCTGAAGGCCGGAAAGTCGACACTCGTGAACGCGCTCGTCGGCCGCCGGGTCGCGCCGACCGCGGTCGGCGAGTGCACGCGCGTGGTCACCCAGTTCCGCTACGGCACCGCCGACCGGCTGGACGTGGTCCGCCGGGACGGTTCGCGCGTGTCGCGCCCGCTGGAGGAGTCGGGCATGATCCCGATGCAGCTCGGCGTGCCGCGCGAGGACATCGCGTTCGTGGACGTGACGCTGACCAGCGACCGGCTGCGTGACCTGACCGTGGTCGACACGCCCGGTCTGTCGTCGACGAACCAGTCGATCTCGGCTGCGTCGGCCAACTACCTGACACCCGATCAGGCGACACCGGACGCGCCGCTCGACGACGACCTGGACGACGACTCGGTCGCCGCGGTCTCCGGCGCCGAGGCGGTCCTCTACGTGTTCACCCAGGCGGTCCGCGCGGACGACATCGCGGCGCTGTCGACGTTCCAGTCCGTCTCCGCGCGGCTGTCCGGCAACCCGATCAACTCGATCGGCCTGTTCAACAAGGTCGACAAGCTGGTCGCGGGCGGCGCGGACCCGTGGCCGGTCGCCGGGCCGCTCGCCTCCGACCAGGCCGGGGTGCTGCGCCGGGTCGTCTCCGAGGTGGTGCCGATCGCCGGCCTGCTCGCGGAGACGACCGAGGCGGGCCGGCTGACCGCGGCCGACTGCGAGGCGCTGCGCACCCTCGCCGGGTTGTCGCAGACCGAGCGCATGGTGCTGATGGCCTCGGTCGACCTGTTCGTCAACCGGGACTGCCCGGTGTCGAAGGCGCAGCGCGAGCGGCTGCTGAGCCTGCTCGACCTGTACGGCATCGGCTTCGCGCTCGCGCAGTTCGCGAACAAGCCCGAGCTCGGCTCCGGCGAGCTGGTCCGGCTGCTGCTGCAGGCGTCCGGTTTCGCCCGGCTGCGCAACACCCTCGACCAGGCGTTCCGCTGGCGTACCGACGCGATCAAGGCGGCCTGGGCGCTGTCCAGCCTGGAGCGGCTGGCCGGGCACGCCGCCGCCCAGCAGGACCGGGAGCTGCTCCGCGACGCGATCGAGCGGGTGCTGCAGCAGCCGGAGTACCACCGGCTGCGGCTGCTGGAGGCGGCCCAGTCCGTCACCTCCGGCGCGGTCGTGCTGCCCGAGCAGATGGAACGGGAACTGACCCGGCTGGCGCTGACCACGGACGCGGCCTGGATCCTGGAGATGCCGCAGGCGGGCGTGGAGCAGCTGGCCCAGGCCGCGCTGGCCGCCGCGAACCGGTGGCGGGTCTTCGCGGTCGCCGGCGCCAGCCCCGCGCAGGCCCGCGTCGCCCAGGTCGCGCACCGCGGCTTCTTCCTGCTCGCCCAGCAGGTCCGCGGCCAGAACTCGGCCCACCCGGTCTCCGGTGCCGCGCCCACGGCCGCGCCGTGGCAACACCAGCCGCCACCGCCGCCGGGGTACGGGCGAGCGCCCGGCCCCTACACTCCCGGCTACCCCGGTGCGCCTCAGCCAGGCCCGCCCCACCAGTTCCGCCCAGGCCACGGAGGTTACCGATGACCGCACCCGCCGCAGCGAAACCCGGCGCCGAGGCGGTGCAGGCGCTCGCCCGGCAGCTCGCCGCGACCTCCGACGGTGCGCTGGCCTACCTGCGGTCGGTCGAGCCGGACGCGGCCGCGGACCTCGACGAGCTGTCCCGCCGCGAGCAGGACAAGCCCGCGATCGTCATCGTCGGTGAGACCAAGCGCGGCAAGTCCTCGCTGGTCAACGCGCTGATCGGCGCGCCCGGCCTGTCCCCGGTCGACGTCGCGGTCTCCACCTCGGCGTACCTGGAGATGACCGAGGCGCCGACGCCGCAGGCCCGCGCGTGGCAGCCCGGCCAGGAACACCCGATCGAGATCGGCATCGACGGGCTGATCAACTGGGGTACGGCCGGGGGTGTGCTGCCCGAGGGCACCCGCCCGCCGCGCCGGATCCAGATCGGCTACCCGTCGCCGTTGCTGCAGCACCTCACGCTGATCGACACGCCCGGCACCGGCGGCCTCGACCCGGCACACGCGGAGGTCGCGCTCGCGGCCGCGGAGAAGGCGACCGCGCTGCTGTTCGTCGTCGACGCGTCCTCGCCGCTGTCCCAGCCCGAACTCGACTTCCTCATCCAGGCGTCGAAGCGCGTCAACCTCGTCATGTTCGCGCTGACCAAGACGGACGCGTACCCGGGCTGGCGGACCATCCTCGCCGACGACAAGGCACACCTGAAGACGCACGCGCCCCGGTTCGGCAACGCCCCCTGGTTCCCGGTGTCGGCCCGGCTGGCGGAGACGGCCGCGCAGATGCCGCCGGAGGTCGCGGCCGAGCTGGCCAAGGAGGCCCGCATCGACGAGCTGGCCAAGGCGCTGCGCCAGGTCGCCGGCCGCCGCGGCCTGCTCGACCGGGCGAACCTGCTGCGCGCGCTGCGCTCCGAGATGGTCCGCCGTGACCTGGCGCTCGGCGAGCAGATGACCGCGACCGACCCGGACCCGGCCGACGCGGCGCGCGCCAAGGAACAGCGGCAGCAGCTGGCGGCGCGTAAACGCACCGACTCCCGGCAGTGGTCGCTGGCGCTGAACACGCACGTGCAGCGGGCCCGGGTCGAGTCCACCGGCGGGCTGCGCACCGCGCTGTCCGAACTGCAGGAGGACTACCTCGGCAAGCTCGACAAGTTCAAGCGCAACGAGCTGGAGGCGCTGCCGCAGAACGTCGACGCGGCGCTGCACGCGGTGTCGCTGAAACTCTCCGCGGACCTGGAACGCCGGTTCCGGCAGGTCGGCGAGGAGGTGCTGTCGCACGCGTTCCCGCCCGCCGAACTGCAGCACGTCCTCGGCCGGCTCAACGCCCAGCTCGGCCACGCCCTGAACACCAAACCCCAGCGCGACGCCGGTACGGACAACGTGATGGTCGCGCTCTCCGCCGGTGGCATCGCGATGATGGCCGGCCGGGGCGCGATGGCCGGCGCGTCCGCGCTCGGCGCGACCGCGATCGTCGGCGGTGGCCTGCTGTTGCCGGTCGTCGGCGTCGGTATCGGCCTGGCCGCGGGCGCGTTCATCCTCTACAAGCGGCGCGTCGCCGGTGACCGGCAGCAGGCCAAGGTGTGGCTGCGCGAGGTGATCGGCGAGTCCCGGGCCGCGCTCACCGACGAGGTCGCGCACCGCTTCACCGACCTGCAGTACGCGTTGACGCTCGCGCTGGACGACGCGATCGAGCGCCGCCTGAAGGAACTCGACGACCACATCGGCAAGATCGACCAGGCGCTCGCCACGGACAAGGCGACCCGCGCGAAGAAGAAGGCCGCGCTGACCGCCGAACGGGACGCGCTCCGCGCCCGCGTCAAGCAGGTCGACGAGGTGCTCGTGAAGACCCGCGGCCTGGCGCCCGCGTCCGCCAGCGCCGCCGTGAAGACCGCCGCAAAGCCCCCCGCCGCCCCCGCTTCGACCGCTGGAGGAGCCCCGTGACCGACCACCAGGACTGGCCCGGCGGCGAACCACCGGACGACGACACCACCGGCGACGTCACCGGCCCCGGCGCCCCGCTCTACTCGCACTCCCCGTTCGGCGACGACCTGCCGACCTTCGACGAGCCGTCGTCGTCCTACGACACCCCCGGCCTCCCGGACGACGCGGAGGTCCCCGCGGACCCGGCCACGGCACCGGACGAGGTGCCGGCGACCGAGGGTTTCGGGGCGGCGTACAGCGAGGACGACCCGTTCGCGGCGTCCGCCGCGGGCGCGGGCGGCGGCGAGTCGTACGAGTACACCGAGGGCTTCGGCGCCGCCGACGAGCCGGACGCCGCCGAGGGCGCGGACGTCACCGCGGACGGCTCGCCGTCGGCCGGTGATCCCGTGGCGGATTCCGGCGGCGACCCGGATTCCACTGATCCCGCGGCCGGTTCCGGCGACGGTGGCGCCGACTCCGCGGCCGGACCCGGCGCCGATGCCACTGATGCAGCCGACTCCGCAGCCGGTGCCGCTGATTCCGGCGACGTCGCCGACCCCGCGGCCGGCGCCGGTGACCCCGCGTCGGCGGACGCACCGATCGGTGCGGAGCCGCCGGCGACCGAGGGCTTCGGCGACGCGGCGGCACCGGCCGATTCGGCCGGTGCGTCGGATCCGGACGACGGTTCGGACCCGGCCGAGGGTCCGGTCTCGGGTGCGGGCCCGGTCTCGGGTGACCCGGCCGCCACGTCCGGCGAGGCCGGGGAGCCCGGTTCGACGACGGCGAGCCCGTCGCTCGGTGACGCCGTCGGCCCCTCCGCCGGTGTTCCGGGCCCCGCGCTGCCGCCGGATGCCTCGGCCGGCGTCGGCGACCCGATTGCCGGCTCGTCCCCCGGCGCGGCGGAGTCCTCCGCCGGCGCGGACGTCCCCCCGGGCCCGTCGCTTCCGCCGGGCTCCGACGCAGAATCCGGCGCGGAGCCGGCGGCCGGGTCCACGACGCCGGCCGACGGCACGACGCCGGCCGACGGCACGGAGCCGGCCGGCGCGCGGACGCCGGCGGCGGGCGAGGCCGTCCCCGGCTCGGCGGAGCGCGAGGCTGTCGACTCGTCCGGCTCCGGCGGTGGCGAGCAGTTCGTCCCGCCCGCGGAGGAGGGTTTCGGCGACGCCTACACCGGCGGCGACACGGCGAACCCGGCCGCGGAATCGTCCGGTTCAGCGGACGCGAACACGGTGGACGACGTCTCCGGTTCCGGCGGCGGCGCACCGGCCGCACCGGAGGGCTTCGGCGACGCCGACGACACCGGGGCGGACGCCGGCATCCCTGTTCCGGTCGACGCGCCCGACTTCGCCGGCACCCCGGTTCCCGACGACATCTCCCAGCCGTCCGCCGATCTCCCCGAGCCGGCCGGCGACTCCTACTCGGTCAGCGACGCTGACTCGGCTGGGGACCCTTACTCGGCCGGAGACGCTGAGCGGGCCGACGACGACGTGGCCTCCGCCGGCGTCCCCGCCACGGCGGACGATGCCGCCGAGCCGGGTGTGGTGCCGCCGTTCGCGGCGTTCCCGCCGGACCTCGGCGACGAGGGCGACGCGGCAGGCGCGGACGGGGCCGACGTACCCGCTGAGGATTTTGATCCCGCGGACGCGCCGTTGTCCGAGGAGGACTACGGTGCCACGCCGCCGGTCGGCGTCGACCCGGACCTCGCCGATCACGGCGAGGGCGCGACCTGGGACACGTTCCCGCCGGAGCTGTCCGTGGAGACGCCCGACCCGATCGACGGCCCGCCGTGGATCGACCCGGACCTGCTCGGCTCCCTGTCCCCCGCGGACCTGGCCGCCGGTCTCTCCCCGGCCGACCTGGCCGCCTGGACCGACCCGCTCGCCGCCGCTCCCACGGTGCCCCCGGCCGACCTGCTCGACTACGCCGGCACCGGCGACCCGGCCGGTGACCCGTGGACCGCGCTGCAGTCCTCCGACGACCCGGCCACCGCGGCGTTGGCCCGCTGGTGGGCACCGCCGCCCGCCTGACCGGACACATTCCCCGAGGCCGGCTGCGTGCCGGCCTCGGCCCGTCCCGCCCGGAAGGGCCGCGCGAAGGTCCAGGCGCCGCCGGGCTCAGGTCCCGCGAAGCCCGCACACCGGTCGTCGTTACTGAACCCGCGTCCCGGCCCTCGGCTGGGGCGTGGTGCCGGCCGTGGAGTGCCCGAGGTACTCCACGCCGCCGAGGATGAGGTCGATCCCGGCGAGGAATTCGGTGCGGTCGTCGTGGTCGCGAAGCTGCGCGGCCATCGTCCGGGTGAACGCGTACTCCGCGGCGTCGAGCTGTCCCCACTCGGCGGCGACGCGGTCGAGGTTGTCCTGCCGGCCGGCGTGGGTCTCCGGGGAGTGGGAGTTGATCGCCTCCTGGCGGCCGGCACCGACGATGTGCAGCAGCAGCAGCGCCGAGGCCGCGGTGAACTGGGCGGGTGCCGCGATGCCGAGCGCGGCGACCGGCCGGCCCAGGCGTTCGAGGATCTGCAGCGTCGCCGAGCGCCACGGCGGGCGGGTCAACTGGTCGGCGACCCACGGGTGCTTCTCGATCGCCTCGTAGACGGCGAGCGTCACGGCATGGATCGCGTCGCGCGCAGAGGCACCGGCATCCGTCTCGGGCAGAGCGCGTACGACGGCGACGTCGTATTTCCGCGACCATCTACGAGGCGGACGAGTCGGCGGACGCCCGCACCCAGGGTGGCCAGCCGGACCTGCACGAATACAACGGTCAGCTCGCTCTGGCGGAGGCCGGTCTCACCGACGAGTTCCGCGCGATCATCCACGAGGGCGGCGAGGCCACGCACGTGCTCGACGAGCCCGACGACGGCACCGGCGTGCGACCCGAGGTCCTGCGCGGCGACCTGCGCCGGATCCTGCTCGAATCGCTGCCGGCCGGCACGATCCGGTGGGACCACAAGGTCACCGGGGTCAGGGCGCTCGGCGGCGGCCGGCATGAGCTGACCTTCGCGCACGGGCCGACGGTGACCACCGATCTGCTCGTCGGCGCGGACGGTGCCTGGTCCCGGATCCGCCCGCTGCTGTCGAACGCCCAACCGCGATACACCGGCATCACCTTCGTCGAGAACTACCTGCGCGACGCCGACGAACGGCACCCGGCCGCCGCGAAAGCGGTCGGCGACGGCGCCCTGTTTGCCGTCGCGCCGGGCAAGGGTGTGCTCGCGCACCGGGAGGCCGGCGGGGTCCTGCACTCCTACATCGCGCTGGCCACGCCGCAGGAGTGGATGTCCGGCGCTGTCACCGCCGAGCGGGTCGCCGCCGAGTTCGACGGCTGGGCGCCGGAGCTGACCGCGCTGATCACCGACGGCGACACCGCGCCCGTTCTGCGCCCGATCAACGCGTTGCCGATCGGCCACCGCTGGGACCGGGTTCCCGGCGTCACCCTCCTCGGCGACGCCGCCCACCTCATGTCCCCGTTCGCCGGCGAGGGCGCGAACCTCGCCATGTTCGACGGTTCCGAGCTCGGCAGGGCCATAGCCGCGCACCCCGGCGACGTCGAAGCCGCCCTGACCGCCTACGAGCAGGCGCTCTTTCCCCGCAGTGAGCGGTTCGCCGTCGAATCCGCCGCCAACCTCGACCTGATGTTCGGCGCCGACGCCCCCGCCGGCCTGCTCACCCTCCTCACCGGCGGCGAGCGGAACTGACGCGGAAGCCCCGGGACGGAACGTGACGGGCGAGCCCCACGAGGCCCGCGGCGGCCGGCCACGCGGCGCCGGGCGGGCCGGATAGCCTGATGATCATGGTGGAGTGGTCGGTGCGGGCCGCGTCGGATGCGGATCTGGACGCGCTGGTGGAGTTGCGGGCCGTGGTGATGCGGCCGGATCTGGAGCGGCTCGGGCGCTTCGACGAGCGGCGGGTACGGCAGCGGCTGCGGGACGGGTTCGTGGCCGCGCACACGCGGGTGATCGAGGTGGGTGGCGTGCCGGCCGGGTGCGTGGCGCTGCGGCCGGCGCCGGACGGGTACTGGCTGGAGCACTTCTACCTGGATCCGCGGGTGCAGGGCGCCGGCGTGGGCACGGCGGTGCTGCGCGCGCTGCTGGACCGGGCGGACCGCGACGGGCTGCCGGTGCGGCTGACGGTGCTGCGGGGCAGTGCGGCCCGGCGCCTGTACGAGCGGCACGGGTTCGTGTTCGAGAAGGATGACCCGCCGATCGACGAGATCATGGTCCGGCCCCCGCAGTAATTTTGCGTGCCACGCATCTTTGCGGGACGCGCATTTTTGTGTAGCGTGGTGGCATGGGGTTGCGGGAGCAGAAGAAGCAGGCGACCCGGGCCGCGCTGAGCTGGGCCGCGGTCCGGCTGATCGTGGAGCGTGGCGCGGAGAACGTGCTGGTGGAGGACATCGCGGCCGCGGCCGGGGTGTCACCGCGCACGTTCAACAACTACTTCTCCAGCAAGGGTGAGGCGGTCGCGGCGCGGCACCTCGACCGTCATCTCCAGTTCGCGGCGGACCTGCGGGCCCGCCCGGCCGGCGAGCCGCTGTGGACGGCGATCACGGCCGCGGCCCTGGCGCAGACCGCGCCGGGCCCGGAGGTGATCGCGCAACCGCAGCACCCCGATCCGGCGGAGTGGGCGGCCGGCATCCGGGCGATGATGGCGTCACCCGGTCTGCGGGCCGAGATGCTGCGCGCCGGCGTCCGGGCGGAGGCGGAGATCGCGGCCGCGGTCGCCGCGCGCACCGGCACGGACCCGTCCCGTGACCTCTATCCGAACCTGGTCGCGGGCGCGGTCACCGCGGCACACAACGCGGCACAGCAGCAGTTCGTCGCCCGTGACGCGGCGCAGTCCATGACGGACCTGCTGCGCGAGGCCCTGTCCCTGCTCGCGGCCGGTCTCCCGGAGCCGGCCCGGAAACCCTAGGAGCACATCGGCGGGTACGGTCACCGGCCGCACCGCACCGCACCGCACTCACCGCACCGTCCAGCACGCCACCCCGACACACCAGGGACCGCATCGGCGCGCGGGCCGCCCCGGCATGCACCGGACCCGGCACATGCCGGACCCGGTCGGGGCGTCGAGGGCCGGGACCGCGACGAACGCGTCAGCGCGTCCTTGCGGCACACCGCGCCGGGACCGTACCGCACCCGCCCGGCCGCACCGGGACCGCAGCGGGGACACGCCGCCGGAGGGCCACACCACCGGCTGCCCGATCGATCCGGCATCACCGCAGCCCTCGCGCGGGCACCGACCGCCCGGCACGGCCGGGCGGAACACGGACGGACAGCGTCGGCCCGGCCGGCACGGGCGCCGATCCGCCGCGTGCACCGCGGCGGCACCACACCACTACGAACACACACAACACGAACCTGCGCGCGACCGCGCGCCGGGCGCTCACCCGTACCCTCGGAGGGGTTTTGTCATGGAATTTCACGATGTGATCGTCGTCGGGGCGGGGCCCAACGGCCTGATGGCCGCCGCGGAGCTCGCTCTCGCCGGCGTCCGCCCGCTGGTCCTGGAGCGCGACCACGCCCCGCGGGAGGAGATGCGCGCGAACGGCATGGTCGGCCAGATCGTGCGGCTGCTCGACCGGCGTGGCCTGCTGTCCCGGCTGACCGGTGACGCCGCTCCCCCGCGCCCGGCCGATCACTTCATGTTCGCGGCCTTCCCGATGCCGTTCCACCGGCTGCCGGACAACCCGGTCCACACCGTCCTGGTGCCGCAGCGCCGGGTCGAGCAGGTGCTCGCGGAGCGCGCCGCCGAGCTGGGGGTGCGGGTCGTGCGCGGTCGTGCCGTGACGGCCCTGTCCCAGGACGCGGACGGTGTCACGGTCACCACGGCCGACGGTACGGTCCACGCCTGCTCGTGGCTGATCGGCGCGGACGGTGGCCGCAGCACGGTGCGGAAGCTGGCCGGGATCGGGTTTCCCGGGATCACCCACGACCGCACGGTCAGCCGTTCCGTCCATGTCCGCCTGGCCCCGGACGCGCTCGACCCGGACACGCGCGCGCTGCGGGTCCCCGGGTTCGGTGAGATCCCGCCGTTCCTGCACACCCGGCTGGACCGCGGCATGGTGTCGTTCGCCCCGTTCCCCGACGGCCGGGTGATGGTCAACGTCTCCGAGGTCGGCGCCGACGCCGGCCCGTCACCGGACGGCGGGCCGCCGATGACGGCGGAGGAGTTCCGGGCCGCGTTCACGCGCGTCGTCGGCGTGCCCGGCCCGTTCCCGGAGGTCACGCCGGTGCGGCGGCTGACCGGCGGGAACACCCGGCTGGCCGACCGCTACCGGGCGGGCCGGGTGTTCCTGGTCGGTGACGCCGCGCACGTGCACTCCGCGATCGGCGGCAACGGCCTGAACCTGGGTCTGCAGGACGCGGTCAACCTGTCCTGGAAGGTCGCCGCCGCGGTGCACGGCTGGGCGCCGCCCGCGCTGCTCGACACGTACGAGTCGGAGCGCCGCCCGGCCGGTGCCCGGGTCACCATGCAGACCACGGCCCAGGGCGTCCTGGTCGGTCCCGGCCCGGAGATCACCGCGTTGCGGACGCTGGTCGGTGAGCTGCTGCAGGATCCGCCCGCGCTCGCCCGGATCGCGGCGCTGATCTCCGGTGCCGACGTCGCCTACCCGCACACCACCCGCTGGGCCCCGGACCTGACCGTCGACGGCCGCCCGCTGTCGGAGTTCACCGGCACCGGCCGCCCGCTGCTGATCGACACGACGCCGGACCGGCGGCATGCCCGCGTCGCGGCCGGGTGGGCCGGGCGGGTCACGGTCGTCGCCGGCGCCGGTGACGCCAGCATGCTGATCCGCCCGGACGGCTACGTGGCCTGGGAGGACGGCGACGGTCTCGGGGCGGCGCTGACCCGCTGGTTCGGCGAGCCGGTTCACAGCCACGGGTCGAGCAGCGCCGGGTCGGCGACGGTGTCACGGACCTGACGTCTCTCGTCGCCGGTCAGGGTGATCCCGGCGAGCCGTTCGCCCCACTCGCCGGCCTTGCCGGGTTCGCCGAGCGCGGTCGACAGCTCGACCAGGGCGGCCAGCGCCGTCGCGCGTTCCAGCGTGGTGGCGCTGTCGCCGTGCCGGCGCAGCCCGGAGTTCAGCGCCCGGAACGCGGCCAGGTCGTCGTTCTTGAAGTCGCGCAGGATCCGGGCGTTGTCCAGCACCCGGGCGAGCCCGGTGAGGTGTGTGGCCCCGCCGTACTCGACCGACACCGGTTCGTCGCGCTGGATGAACACGATCGAGTTCCCGGACGGGTCGGTGATCGTGAACCGGGACGCGCCGGGCCGGAACCGGCTGATCCGCGGCTGCCCGGCCGCGAGGACCTTCCCGTAGCGGTCGCGCATCGCCGCGGTGAACGCGGCGTGGTAGGCGGCGACGGTATCGACCATGACGAGGCAGCCGCCGCCCGCCTCGGTTCCCGCGGCGGCGCGCCCGTAGTGCAGCGCGAACCCGCTCCACTCGAACGCCAGGTACAGGTACGGTTTCGTCTGCCGGTAGGTGACGGTGAAACCCATCGCCGGCCAGAACTCCAGCGTCGCGTCGATGTCGGTGCACGCCAGCAGCGGCACCACGGTCTCGTTGGCCTCGATCCGCTCGTCGCTCATGCCGTCGCAGTCTGCCCGATTTTCCGCCGTCGCGCCTATGGCCGCCCGCGCGTGGGCGTGGTGTCCGCCCGCAGGCCCAACGCGGCCCTGACCAGATCAAGAGCTTGTTCCGGTGGTACGCCGAGCGCCCGCGTCGCCGTCGCGTACTGCCCGGCGAGCCGCAGCGCCTCGGTGGACGCCCCGGCGGCCCGGGCGGTGATCACGGTCCCGTGCCGTCCGCGGGTCTCGACCAGCCCGGCCTGTTCCAGCTCCCGGTAGGCGCGGGCGACCGTGTTCACCGCCAGCCCGAGCTGCTCGGCGAGCGCCCGCACGGCCGGCAGCCGTGTCCCGGCCGCCAGGTCACCGTCCCGGGCCAGGCCCGCGACCTGGTCCCTGATCTGCGCGTACGGCGGCACGTCCCCGCCATCCTCGATCACAATCCGCACGCACCACTGTAAGACGCGCGGGTGGTGGGGCGGGTGGCGCGGTGACCGGGTCAGCTGAGGAAGTCGAGGGCGGTGAAGCGGGGCCGGTAGCCGAGCGCGCGGGCGGCGGCCCGGGAGTCGTAGACGCGGTCGATGCTGGCCGGCAGCCGCCAGCCGCGTTCGCGGAACGCGGCCGCGACCCGGGGCACCCGCTGCGTGATCAGCGTGGGTGCGTCGCGGAACAGGTCGCGGCAGTCGCCGGGGGTGAACGGGTACGGGCCGGCGATGTTGTAGGCGCCGGTGACCGCGGTCTGGCCGGCGGCGAGGACGATCGCGTCGGCGACGTCACCGACGCCGACCGCGCGGTGCAGCAGGTGACCGGCGAGCACGTGCGGGCGTTCCGGGAAGCAGCGGGCGATCCGCAGCGCGATCGCCGGGATCGGGCCGGACGCGATGAGGCGTTCCGCGGCGAGTGTGGTGTCGTCGTACACGTCGCGGGGTTTCGGGGTGAGTTCCTCGTCGACCCAGACGGCGGTGCCCTGCGCGACGAGCGCGTGCCCGTACACGCTGGTGGAGCTGATGTAGACGAGGCGGCGCACGCCGGCGCGGGCGGCGTCGCCGAGCAGCGCGGCGGTCGCGTCGACGTTGACGGCCCAGAACTCGGCGTCGGTGACGGTGCCGACGTGGGGTGCGTGCAGCGCGGCGACGTGCACGAGCGCGTCGGTGTCACGGACCGCGTCCGCGCGGACCTGCGGGTCGCGCAGGTCACCGACGACGTCGACCCACCGGCCGGGGGTGCGGTCGGTGCCGCGCACCGCCCAGCCGGCCTTGTCCAGTGCTTCCGCCGCCGCCGTGCCGACCAGGCCCGCCGCCCCCGTGACCACCACCCGCATGTGTTCCATCATCTCAGTTCCGGTGCCGGGGACACGGTCAGAAGTGCGCGATCAGCCGCCGACCGGGGCCGTCGACCGTGACCGGGCCGCCGTACGGGAGCACGTACTGCGGGTCGGTGTGCCCGACCGGCACGTCGAAGACCACGCAGGCGTCCGGCGCGTACGTGCCGACCGCCTGCAGGACCGCCTCGCGCTGCTCCCGGCGGTAGGTGTCGCGCACGGCGGGTGGCCGGGGGTGGCTGAGGCTGGTCGCCTTGGCCAGCCCGACGATGATCGCCGGGAAGCGGGCCAGCAGGCCGCGTTCGCCCATGTTGCGCAGGGTCCGGAAGACCTCGGTCGCGGACGGTGTCTCCTGCGAGGTCTCCACCAGCAGCACACATCCGTCGTACGCGGACGCGGGCTTGACGAACCGGGACACGGCCAGCGTCCAGGCGAGGATCTCCAGGTTGCCGCCCCACAGCCGGCCGGTGACGACCCGGTCCGGGCGGTGCCAGGTCCACTCCGGTGCGGGGAGGGTGGGTGCGGGGCCGTCCGCGGGTGCCGGGCCGGCCCAGTCGAGTTCGTCCTCGGCGAACGTGTCCACCGGTGCGATCTCCAGGTCGCCGCCGTGGAACAGCGCGTGCGTCAGCGAGCCGAGCGAGACCGGGTGCGGGCCGCCGGGCCGGGCGAGGTGGACCTGCGTCGACCCGCCGTGCAGCGCCGGGATGTCGTGGTACCACAGCCAGTTGAGCAGGTTGGTGTTGTCGCTGAAGCCGGCGAACGGTGTCGGCGGCACCGACGTGAACACCGCCGGGTCCAGGTGCGGCAGCACGGTGATCTGGTCGTTCCCGCCGATCGTCGCCATGATCGCGGCGATCGACGGGTCGGTCCACGCGGCGGTCAGGTCCGCGGCGCGGGCCGCGGCGGAGGCACCGGTCCGCCGGGTCGTCGGGTACTCCACCGGGATCAGGCCGAGCCGGTCGCGCAGCACGCGCATGGCGCGCTCGTGGACGTGCGGGAACACGCCGGGCGCGGCGAACGACGGGGACAGCACCGCCACGCGCGCGCCCGGCCGGATCCGCATCGGGTCAGTATGTGGTGTACGGCGTCGGGGTGGAGCCGGGGCCCCCGTCGGTCTCGGACTCCGGGAGCACGTACACGCACACGCAGCACAGGATCCAGATGATGTTGATCAGCGCGATCGCCCAGATCCAGCGCGGGTCCTTGTACCAGACGCGTTTCGGGCCGGTCATCACCGGCGGCCGCGGCGGCGCGATCGGGCCCTTGGCCATCATCGGCGGGTGCATCACCGGCTGCTGGTGCATCGGCGGCGGCGGGGCCTGGTGCATGACCGGCGGGGGCGGCTGCATCTGCGGCGGCCCGGACGTCGGGTAGGCCGGCCCACCGGACGTGGCGACCGGCCGGTACGGCGGCACGGACACCGGCGCGGGCCGCTGCGCGGGTGTGGGCGCGGGCCCGCCGTGGTAGGCGGCGCCCTCGGCGACGACGGTCTCCGGCTGTTCCAGCGTGGTCGGTGCGACCCCGAGCCGGTTGTGCAGCAGGCTGGCGACCAGCGGGATCCGCGACGAGCCGCCGACCAGGAACACCCCGGCCAGGTGGGTGGGGGCGAGCCGGGCGGCCGCGACGGTCTCCAGCAGCGTGTCGACGGTGCGGCCCAGGTGCGGGCGCAGCAGCCCGTCGAACTCCTCGCGGGTGACGTGCGCGGAGATGTCCATCGACGGCACGTGCACGTCCGCGCTGTTGGCCCGCGACAGCGACTCCTTCGCGCCGCGCACGTCGTCGTAGAGCAGCGTGCGCTGCCGGCGCTGGGCCGCGTCGCGGGGCGCGATCAGGCCCTGCCAGAGCGGGTTCGCGCCGGCGCCGTACGCGCGGCCGAGGTGGTCGACGAGCAGCTGGTCGAAGTCGAGACCGCCGAGGTCGTGCAGGCCGCGCTGGGCGAGGACCTCGAACCCGGCCGGGCCGGCGTGCCGGACCACGGCCGCGTCGAACGTGCCACCGCCGAGGTCGTAGATGGCCAGCGCGCGGCCGGGTGCCAGGTGCGCGCCGAGGACCGCGGTGTAGTAGGAGGCGGCCGCGACCGGTTCGGCGATCAGCCGCGGCTGCGGCAGCCCGGCCAGGCGGGCGGCCTCGAACAGCGCGGCCCGGCGCCGTTCGCCCCACTGCGCGGGGTGCGTCATGCGCAGCTCGTCGGGTGCGCCGCCGAGGTGCCGGGCGGCTTCCTCACCGACGCGGCGCAGCACGGCGGCGATCAGCTGGGCGACCGGGACCTCACCGCCGCCGAGCAGGACCGCGCCGTCGTCGATGCGGCGTTTCGGGTTCGGTTCGAACCGGGACGGGTCGTGCAGCGCGGACCGTTCCGCGTCCCGGCCGGTCCGGATCTGGCCGTTGCCGTCCAGGTAGACGCACGACGGCAGCAGCGGCGAGGAGTCGAAGACCAGTGCGCGTGCCGGGCCGTTGTTCGCCCGCACCACGGCCACGGTGTTGGAGGTGCCGAAATCGATCGCCAGGACGCGCATCGGGACACCCTAAAGCACCGGCGATCATGAGGGCACGTGGGGACAGCGCGCCGTGACCGTCGGCTTCCCGACGCAAAATCTGTTCACCGTCCGGATGCCCGCGCGACGGTGGCCACCCGGCATACTGCGCGGGTGGATCACCCGTACCTGGACACGCCGCGGCCGATCGCGTTCGCTCATCGCGGCGGTGCCGCGGACGGCCCGGAGAACACGGCCGAGTCGTTCGCCCGTGCGGTCGCGCTCGGCTACCGGTACGTGGAGACCGACGTGCACACCACCGCGGACGGCATCCCGGTGATCTTCCACGACCCGGACCTGCGGCGGCTCACCGGCCGACCGGAACGGGTGACGGAGCTGACCTGGGCGGACCTGTCGACGGTCCGGGTCGCGGGCGCGGCCGCCGTACCCCGGCTGGACGAGGTCCTGGACGCGTGGCCGCACGTGCGGTTCAACATCGACGTCAAGGCCGACGGCGCCGAGGAACCCACCGTCCGGGTGATCGAGTCCGTGGTCGCGCAGGACCGGGTGCTGCTGGCCGGCTTCTCCGACGCGCGGCTGACCCGCATCCGCGCGCTCGCGCCGCGGATCGCCACGTCGATGGGCATGCGGACGGTCGCGAAGCTGCGGGTCGCGTCCCTGACCGGCCGGCGGCTGCGGCTGCCCGCGTCGGTCGTGGCCGCGCAGGTCCCGGTCCGGTACGGGCGGCTGCCGGTCGTCGACACCCGGTTCGTGCGGGCCGCGCACGCGCAGGGCTTGCAGGTCCACGTGTGGACCATCGATGATCCCGCGCAGATGCACGCGCTGCTCGACCTCGGCGTGGACGGCATCATGACCGACCGTCTCGACGTGCTCCGGGACGTCTACACCCAGCGCGGCGTCTGGCCCGCCTGACATATCTGGACACCTGATGACTGCTGCTGTGGTGACCACCCGCCGGGAACGCACCGGCTGGTACTTCTACGACTGGGCGATGTCCGCGTTCTCCACCACGGTGATCACCGTGTTCCTCGGCCCGTTCCTGACCAGCGTCACCGAGGTCGCGGCCGGCTGCGAGCTGGGCGCGGACACCTGCGACGCGACCGTCTCCCCGCTGGGTTTCCCGATCGCGCCCGGCTCGTTCTACCCGTACCTGGTGTCGCTGTCGGTGCTGTTGACCGTGTTCGTGCTGCCGGTCACCGGCGCGATCGCGGACCGCTCCCGGCACAAGAAGACGATGCTGGCCGGGACCGCGTTCCTCGGCGCCGGCGCGACGATCGCGATGGCGTTCGTGACCGGCGACCGATACCTGCTCGGCGGCGCCCTGTTCGTGATCGGCAACGTCGCGCTCGGCGCGTCCGTCGTCGTCTACAACTCGTTCCTGCCGCAGCTCGGCGGCCCGGACGAACGCGACCGGATCTCCAGCCGCGGCTGGGCGCTGGGCTACCTCGGCGGCGGCCTGCTGCTCGCGCTGAACCTGGTCGCGCTGACCGTGTTCGAGAACCCGGACGACCCGCGGTCGACGCTGGACATCGCGCGCTGGTGCATCGTGTCCGCCGGTGTCTGGTGGGCGCTGTTCACGCTCGTACCGCTGATCTGGCTCACCGAGCGCCCGTCCGCGGAGGCGGCCGCCGACCGGGGTGGGCGCGGCGTGCTGACCGACGGGTTCGTGCAGCTCGGCCACACGATCAGGCAGATGCGCGCGTACCCGCTGACGTTGTTCTTCCTGGCCGCGTTCCTCGTCTACAACGACGGCATCCAGACCGTGATCAGTCTCGCCAGCCAGTACGGCACCGAGGAGCTGCGCCTCGGCCAGTCCACGCTGATCATCACGATCCTGATCGTGCAGTTCCTCGCGTTCGGCGGCGCGCTGCTGCTCGGCCGGGTCGCGGCCGTGATCGGCGCGTGGAAGACCGTGCTGGCCAGCCTGGCGCTGTGGACGTTCGTCATCCTCGGCGCGTTCTGGCTGCCGGCCGAGGCCCCGGTGCCGTTCATGGTGCTCGGCGCGTGCATCGGCCTGGTGATGGGCGGCAGCCAGGCGCTGTCGCGGTCGCTGTTCTCGCAGCTGATCCCGGCCGGCAAGGAGGGCGAGTACTACGGCTTCTACGAGATCAGTGACAAGGGCACGTCGTGGCTCGGGCCGCTGCTGTTCGGCCTGGTCTTCCAGCTGACCAGCAGCTACCGGATCGGCCTGATCAGCCTGCTGGTCTTCTTCGTCGCCGGCTTCGCGCTGCTGCTGTTCGTCCCGGTCCGGCGCGCCATCGTCGCCGCGGGCAACACCCCGCCGAAGCTGATCTGAGACCCTTGACGTTTTCCCATATGGGAAAATAAAGTGTGGTCATGGCACGAGCAGCGACGACCTCGGACGCGTTCAACGCGATAGCCGAACCGCAGCGCCGGGACATCCTGGCGCTGCTGCGCGCCGGCGAACGCCCCGCCACCGACCTCGCCCGCGCACTCGGCATGAGCGCGCCACAGGCGTCCAAACACCTGCGGGTGCTCCGCGAGGTCGGGCTGGTCCAGGTCCGGGAGGCGGGCCGGGAACGCGTCTACGGCCTCGACGCCCGCGGCCTGCAACCGATCCACGAATGGGTCGGCGGGTTCGAGCGGTTCTGGAACGACAGCTTCGACCGGCTCGACACCTACGTCCAGGACCTGAAGCAGACACGGCAGGAGAACTGACCGATGACCGACCGCGAAATCCTCGTCTCCCGCACCATCGACGCACCACGCGACCTGGTCTTCGAAGCGTTCACCGAGGTCCGGCACCTGTCCCGGTGGTGGGGCCCGGACGGGTTCACCACCACCACCCACGCCTTCCGGTTCACCGTCGGCGGCGAATGGACGTTCGTCATGCACGGCCCCGACGGCACCGACTACCCCGAGTGGATCACCTGGACCGAGATCGTCGCACCCGAACGGATCACGCTGCTGCACGGCGAGACCCCCGGCGACCCGAACGCGTTCGAAACCGTCCTGACCTTCACCGCCGACGGCACGGCCACCCACGTCGAGATGCGCACCGTCTTCCCGACCAAGGCCCAGCGCGACGAGGCCGCCGAGAAGTACCACGCGATCGAGGGCGGCCGGCAGACCCTCGGCAACCTCGCCGCCTACGTCACCGCCACGGCCCGCTGATGGCCGGCACCGTCTTCTTCAGCGTGTCCATGTCACTGGACGGCTTCATCGCCCCCGAATCACCCGACGAACTGATGGGACGGCAGTGGGTCAAGCTGCAGTCCTGGGTGTTCCCGCAACGGTTCTTCCGGGAAAACCTCCACCTCGGCACCGGCGGCGAACAGGGCCGCGACAACGACATCCTCCGCGAGACGTTCGACCGCACCGGCGCGACCGTCATGGGCCGACGCATGTTCGACGCCGGCGAGCCGGCCTGGCCGGACGAGGCACCGTTCCACACCCCCGTCTTCGTCGTCACCCACGGCAGACGAGACCCGTGGGAACGGCCCGGCGGCACCACCTTCCACTTCGTCACCGACGGCATCGACGCGGCACTCGACGCCGCCCGCACCGCCGCCGGCAACCGCGACGTCCGCATCGCCGGCGGCGCCCGGACGATCCTGCAGTACCTCAACGCCGGCCTGATCGACGAATTCTCCATCGCGCTGTCCCCCGTCCTGTTCGGCACCGGCATCCGCCTGTTCGACGGCATCGACGACTCGACCGTCGAACTCCACCAACTCGGCGCCGAAACCTCACCACGCGTCACCCACCTGCGGTACGCGGTCCGCCGCCGGTAACCACCGACCCCGGTCAACCGGGATCCTCGCAGCCGGCGTCCGCCGGCAGGGCGCGGACCAGCGCCTCGATGCGGCGTCGACGCGTCAAGGCGTGAACGGCGTCCTCGATCGGCTGCAGCAGCCGCCGGCGCTCGGCCGGACGGCAACGCGCGAAGCCGGCGTCCCGGCCACCGGCGGCGAGAGCGGCCCGCACGTCCGCCGGCCACCGGCACGTGGTCCGGATCGGCCGGTCGCAGCCGGCACGCCACGACGTCCCCGTCCCCGTACCCGGCCGGCGCGCCGGGCCGTACGTGGTCGTCCATCCGTTCACCAGTTCCTGCGGGTCTCGGCGCGGCGCTGCCGACCCGGTGCGCTCGACCGCGGGTGCGCGCCGCCGGGCTCGACGAGACGCTGCTGCTGTTCGACCAGGCGATATCCGGCCGGGAAGCGGCCGCGAAGCAGAAGGTCGCCGAGGCGCTCGCAGAGCGGGCGAAGGGCGGGGAGAACCGGCAGCAGCTGCTGGAGGAGATCCTGACCATCGTGCTCGACACCGGGATCGGCAACGAGCAGATCGGCGGTTTGCTGCGCACCGGCATCGGCCCGGACCGGATGCGGGCGTGGGCCGAGCGCCGTGAGCGGCTGCCGCGTGACCACGGGCAGTTGAGCATGCTGGACGCGTCGATGTCGTACCTGTGTCAGTTCGCTCCGGCCGTTTTCACGGCGGTCGGGTTCGCCGGCAGGCCCGGCACCGAGCAGCTGCTTCAGGCGGTGCGCATGCTGACCGCCCTGTATACGACCGGGGCGCACGAGGTCCCGGCCGATGCGCCGGTGGGGTCCGTATCGGCGCCGCCCGAACAAATTCGGTCGCGGATGGTCTGAAGATCGTTCTAGGATCGGCGGCGCGGTGGGCGGCTCCCTACGGTGCTTCCTTCTCTCCCAACCTTCGGATAATTAGCGTCGTTTCCTCCCGCCCACCGCCTCATGGGGAGGATTACTTTTGGACCAGCTGGCCACCGTCGTGCTGCGGCGCACCGGGCGGGTCACCGTCGTCGGCGCTGGGCAGGCACCCACCGACGGGGCTGAGTGGTCGGCCGCGCTCGAAGCCGATCTCGCCGGACGCGGTTGGCTGATGCGCGATGAGTTGCGCAAGGCCACCACGCGGCTGGCGGTGACGGTGCGGGTTCAATGGGCCGACTGGCTACTCGCCGTGCTCGACGAGGACACCGGGGCGGATCGCCCGTTGATGCCGCTCTATCGATCGTTTCCGAACACGCCCCGCGATCCGGCGGCTGTCTTCGTGCGGCGGCTGCTCACCCATCTGTTCGCGGTGCCGGGAGCGCCGTGCGCGCTGTGCGGGCGTGACGAGATCGGGTCGCCCCTGGATCCGTGCGGACATCCGGTCTGCCCAGCCTGCTTCCCTCCGGAGCAGGTCAGTGGATGTCCGGTCTGCGGACGGCGGCTGAACTCGGGGGACCCCTACCTAACGCCGGTAGCGCCGCCACCGACCTCGCGGCCGGGGAATCCGCTGGCCGAGGACCTGCCGCCGGTCCGGATCGCTGGTCTGGAGACCGATCCGTACGCTGCCGCCGTGGAACTCCGGGATGAGTTGATCGCCCGGCCGGGCGCGTTGAGCGACAGTGATCGTGCCGATCTGAAAGCCCTGATATCGGTCACCGCGCCGGGGCGGCTCGGCTGGCTGCCCGAGGTCGTTCCCAGCCGGGAGACGCATGCGCTGGTCATCGCCTGGGCACTACGGGAGTCACCGCAGGTCGTCGACGAAGCCAGGGCGCGCTGGGACACGGTCACCGATGCGGCCCGGACCCTATGGGCCTACTCCGACGGTGATCCCGGGCTGGTAGAACTGTCGTCGAGGGTGCGAGCCCTGCCCCGGGCGCTGCGGCGGGCCGTGCTCACTCACCTGGACTCACGCGGGGCGGTCAACGGGACCGAGGACATGCTGCGCCATGCGACGGTGTGGAAGCGGCTCGGGGAGCGGCTCCACCCGTACGAGAAGGTGCGAAGGTATCCGTCGGCCGCTGTAGCGTTCGCGGCGTTGCGCGGCACCCGCGCTGAGCGATCCGGCGCACTCGGCCAGGCCATCGTGGAGCGGGCCTGCGATCAGCTCGACGTCTCCACCCATCCGGACGGCACCGTATCGGTTCGGCTGCGTAGTCACGCGTCGCTGGTCGAGCAGGCTCTCGCCGGTGGTGACGTGACTGGCGCCGTCCGGCTGCTCACCCGTCGGCCGGGTGATCTGTGGCGCCGTCTCGACCATCTGCTGCGTGCTGCCGGGGACTCGCCTTCCTCGCTGGCAGCGGTCACCTCGGCGCTGCAGGAGACCGCGCCGCGGGTATCGCCCGGCGTTCTCTCCGCAGCGGCGGCCCAACTGTCCCACCGCGATGCAACTGTCCGGGCATCGCCGGCTGACGTGGCGGTTCTCCAGCGGTCCCGGGCCGGTGCGCTGGCCGCCCGCCGGGCCCGCGAACAGACTACAGTCCCCATGGCGACCAGCCTCGACGGCGTTCTGCGTGACGCCGCCCGCCGCCACGGCTGGTCCTCCGCCGTTACGGAGTCCTTTCAGTCCTCGGTCGCTCCCGCGCAGGCGGTCGGTCAGCCGCAGGCGCCGAGCCTTGTCGGTGGGCGGCCCGGGCCGGGCATGCCGCGGCGGGTCTTCTTCCCGCGCGGCAGCGTCGTCACCACCTGGACCGAGCCGGAAAACCGCACGGCCCTGCTGCCTTCGACGATCGCGACGGTTCGGGCGATCGTCGATGACGAATTGACCGGACGGGCCTCGGTGCTGCCACGGTTCGACCTGGCGGTGCTCGACGGGGCGCTCGCCGACGTGCCGGCACCGGTGCGGGAGCGGGCCGGATCCGCACAGCTCGCGGGATGGCCGCGAGGCAGTGTGCGAACCCTGCCACCGGCCGGAATTCTACGGCTCTTCCTGCACTGGGAGGAGCCCGAGAAGACCCGGGTCGACCTGGACCTGTCGTGTGCCTTCTTCGATGCGAACTGGCAGCGGGCCGGGTACTGCGACTACACCCGGCTGCGGTTCGCTGGGGACGCCGCGATCCACTCCGGTGACCTGACCTCGGCCCCGGCACCGCTGGGCGCCACCGAATACCTCGACCTCGACATGGATCTGCTGGCCGCGGCGGGTGCGAGGTACGCCGTACCGATGATCTTCAGCTTCAACGCCGTCCCATTCGAGGCGATGACCGCCGCGATCGCCGGCCTGATGCTGCCGTTGCGTGGCGGCGAACAGTTCGACGCCGCCCGCGTCGCACAGAGGTTCGACCTGCGGGGCGATGCCCGGATGATGATGCCGTTCGTTGTTGACCTGGACCGGCGTCGCCTGCTCTGGACCGACCTGACACTGCCCGCTTCCGCTGACTACTACGACGTTGGCCGCTTCGGCGACCAGCTCGCCCGAGCGGCCGCCGACCAGCAGGAACACTTCCTCGGCGGCCACCGCACCACGGTGCTTGATGTTCTGGCCTGGCACGCCGCCGCCCGGGCCGATCGCATCCTGGTCACCCACCCCGACGGCACCCACACCGAGGTCCTACCGTCCCCTGCCGCGATCCGCGCCGCGGCCGCCCAACCCACCGGTGATCTTCCGGCCGTCGTCGAGACCGGATTGACGATGTTGGCTGGCGCTGTCGATGTCGCGTCCCTGGACGGCCTGGCACCGGGACCGAGTTCGGTGGCTCTGACGGTGGCTGGCCGTCCAGGCTCGCCGTGGACCGCGCTGGGCACGATCGACCTGCTGGGCGAGCTGCCGTCGGCCTGACGGAGTCGGCGACTGAGAAAGTCGCGGCGGTGCACGAGCTGATCCGTCACGTGCGGTGACGAGGAAGGCTCGTGGAGGCCCGAACTCGCGACAGTTGAATAAGCGATCTCACCAGTCGGGTGGGCCTTCAGGCCAGGACGGCGACGCTGAGCACGCCGGCGGCCGCGACGAGGTAGCCAGCCGCGACGGGCACGCTGCGCGGCTGCTTCTTCTCCGTGCCGAGCCGTTCGTAGAGGCCGCCGAGGCGACGGCGGACCCGGTCACCGCGGACCGCACCGGCGATCAGCAGCAGCAGGCAGTAGACCAGCGCGTACCCGGCGATGACCAGCAGCGAGCGGGTGGTGCCGGCGTCCGCGTTCACGATGCGTTCGATGGCGATGAAGTACGGGAACGCGTTGGGCAGGTCCGCGCCGGTCATGACCGTGCCGAGCACCGCGGCGCTGGCCGGGTTGACCCAGCCCGGCACGGTGACCGCCGGGCGGACCCGGTCCCGCAACCGGCGCAGCCCACCCGCGGCCAACGCCACCGCGGCCACCGTGAACGCGACCCGGCGCACCCAGACCAGACCGTTCCCGGCCGCGTCCGCGGCGACGTCAGCACCCAGGTACACCACGGCGCCGAGCGCCAGGACCGTCAGGTAGGCGCCGGCGACGAACCCGGCCGCCGCCCGGGCGGGATGCGCCATCGGGGCGAGCAGCAACAGGGCCACCCCGGCGATCGTCGCGGGGTTCAGCGCGTCCAGCAGAGCCAGGCCGGCGATCCCGGCCAGCAGCACGGCGGTCACGACCGCACCCCTCCGGCCGAGGTGGGCAGGCCGAGGTGGTGCAGCAACTGTTCCACCTCGTCCGACGTCGGCGGCGGGCCGGTGAGCGCGGCCAGGAACAGGCCGTCACCGACGAGCCGCACCAGCCGCGCCCGGACCGGGTCGCCCACCTCGGCGGTCAGCATCCGCTGCCAGCGCCGCTCCGCGTCGCCGACCTCGTCCGGCAGGTCGAACTCCCCGGTCGTGGTCAACCGCAGCATCGACATCATCGCCCGGTACACCGTGCGCTCGTCCGGCGCGGGCACCGACAACCGCAACCAGGCGGCGGCCATCGTGCCCCGCGCCGCCGCCTCGGTCAGCCGCGCGTCGAAGCGGTGCACCGCCCGGGTCACCAGCGCCCGCAACAGCGACTGCTTGTCGAAGTGATAGAGCAGGCCGCCCTTGCTCACCCCCGCCGCGGCCGCCACCGCCTCCAACGCCGGTGGCACCTGACCGGCCGTGATCAGCTCCTCGGCTGCGTCCACAATGCGTTCCCGTGCCGTTGCCATACCGCCACTGTACCGTCCGGACGGTACAGTTCGCGGGCGTCGGCGCACCCGACCGGAACTACCGGGCCTCTTCCACCTGCTCCTCGGTCCACCCGATGAACTCCGCCAGCGCCGCCGAACTCGTACCCGTCCCCGACACCCACTGCTGCAACACGATCCCCAGATCACCCGGCAGACCGTCCGCCGGGATCGGCCGGTACGGCTCCGGATCGAACGAGATCTCGTCCACGTGCAACCACAGATCATCCGGGTCCAACCGCTCCCGGACCTCGTCGAACTCGTCGATGCCCTGCTGACCCGACGCGATCGTCTCCCCGGTCCGCCAGTCGTGCAGACTCCACTGCGCGCCGTGCGTCCGGCCACCCGTGATGATCCGGTGCCCGGCGGCCTCCTCGGCCGCGATCCGGTCCAGCCGGCGCTGTTTGAGATCCCTGTTGTGCAGCAGCACGCGGCGCAGATGCCCGCGGACCGCGTCGGTCGCGTCGTCAGTCACAACAACGATCTTGCCGGAAGGTGAAAATCACACGGCGAACGGGACCCCGGTCAACTCCTCCGACACCGCCCACAACCGCTCACCCAACCCCGGATCCGCCGACCCCACCACCGGCGCCACCACCACCGGCCCACCCCACAACTGCAGAAACGACGGACCCACGAACGCACCGGACACCGCATCCGCGGACGTCGCCGCGAACAACGCCGGCAACGCACCCACCGCGGCCGGCTGACCGAACACCGGATTCATCACCCGGCCCACCGCCGCCCGCACCCCCGACGGGCCACTGGTCTGCAACCGCGACCGCGCATAACCCGGATGCGCCAACAGACTCGTACCGCCACGACGATGCAACTCCAGACCGAACACCACGTTCGCGTACTTCGACTGCGCGTACGCACCCTCCGGCGAATACCGCCGCCGCACATAGTTCGGATCGTCCAGATCCAGCCGACCCGTCCGATGCAGGATCGACGACATCGTCACCACCCGCGCACCCGCCCGCCGCCGCGGCCACAACAACGCCGTCAACGCGAAATGCCCGAGATGATTCACCCCGAACTGCCACTCGAAACCCTGCCGGGTACGCCGCAACGGCGGCCACATCACCCCGGCATTGTTGACCAGCACGTCAAAACCGTCCACCGACGCCGCGAACCCGGCCACCACGTCCAGATCCGCCAGATCCAGCCGCCGCGCGTCCACCCCCGGCACCACCGCCGGATCACGCACCCCATGGATCACGTGCGCACCGTGCCGGGCCAACTCCCCCGCGATCACCGCACCCAGCCCGCTGGACGTACCCGTGACCACCGCGACCTTCCCGCTGAGATCCGGAATGTCCGCAGCCCGCCACATCGCCATCCGGCGAGCATATGTCAGACGATCCGGTCCAGAACGAACCGCACCACCGCCGCGAAATCCGCCCCCACCGCCACCGACACCCCGGACGAACCACCCGGCCCCACCGGATCGACCCGCGTCCGCCCCCGCTCCGCGCCCAACCCGTGATCCACCACCACCCGGGCCGGCCGACACTCCAGAATCCCCGGCCGGACCGCCTCCGCCACCGCCACCGCGTCATGCATCGGCACCCCACCACCG
This sequence comes from Catenuloplanes niger, assembly GCF_031458255.1. Lineage (NCBI taxonomy): Bacteria > Bacillati > Actinomycetota > Actinomycetes > Micromonosporales > Micromonosporaceae > Catenuloplanes > Catenuloplanes niger. The sequence continues at coordinate 9,280,251 of NZ_JAVDYC010000001.1, read as the reverse complement.
GCCGGCGCACCGTGCACGTACTCCGCGATCGCATCCGCCACCAGCGAACCCGCACCACCCGCCGCACGCAACCGGGCCGCGTCCACCGGACCGATCAACGTCCGCAACGTCACGTCCAGACCCACCACCGTCGTCGGCACCACCCGCGCCAGACCCGGCGCCGTCAACACCCGGTACGCCGCCTCCGGATCCGCCCACACGTTGAACTCCGCCACCGGCGTGATGTTGCCGCCACCCGCCGCGCCACCCATCACCACCAGCCGCCCCAACCGGGCAGCCACCGCCGGATACACCGCGAACAGCAACGCCACGTTCGTCAACGGCCCGGTCGCCACCAACGTCACCGGACGATCCGCCGACTCGATCGCCGCCGCCAGGAACGACACCGCATGCACACCCACCGGCTCCGCCGGCGACACCGGCAACCGCGCCCCACCCAGACCGGAATCGCCGTGCGCACCCCGATGCCCCCGCAACCCCGCCACCACCAACGGCCGGTCCGCGCCCACCGCCACCGGCACATCCGGCCGGCCCGCCAACGCCAACACGTCCAGGGCATTACGGGCGGTCAACGCACCACCCACATTCCCCGCGACCGTGCTCACGCCCAGCAGCTCCACCTCCGGGCTCGCACACGCCAGCAGCAACGCCACCATGTCGTCGATACCGGGATCACAATCGATCAGCAGCGGTGTCAGGCCATCCACTGGTCCCACGATAGTTTCACCAGCAACGCCAGCACCACCACCAGCAACACCACCCGCACGAAACCCGAACCACGCCGCAACGCCATCCGCGCCCCGAACGCCGCCCCCACCACGTTGCACACCGCCATCGCCAGACCCAACGTCCAGAAGATGTGCCCACCCCACCCGAACACGACCAGCGCACCCAGGTTCGTACCCGCGTTCACCATCTTCGCCATCGCCGACGCATGCACGAAATCCGCGCCGATCACCGTCGTGAACGCCAACACCAAAAACGTGCCCGTCCCCGGCCCGATCATCCCGTCATAGAACGCGATCAACCCACCCGCGACCGCCACCACCACCGCCGCCCGCGACCGCGTCCGCTTCGCCGGATCCGACGTCACACCCATCTGCGGCCGGAACGTCACGAACAACGCCACACCCGCCAGCACACCCAACACCACCGGCCGGTACGCCGACGCCGGCACACTCCCCGCCAACACCGCACCCACCCCGGACAACACCACCGCGGCCCCCGCCGCCGGACCCGCCACCCACCAGTCGATCTTCGTCCGGCGCGCGTACGTCACCGCCGCCGTCGCCGTACCCGCGATCGCCGCCAGCTTGTTCGTCCCCAACGCCGTCGCCAACGGCACCCCCGGCGCCGCGATCATCAACGCCGGCAGCAACAACAACCCGCCACCACCGACCACCGCGTCGACCCAACCCGCAGCCGCGGCCGCCACCAGCAGAACCGCCACCTGACCCGCGTCCACCTACAGACCACGCCTCATCCGCAGCCACCAACCGGCGACCGCACCGGCGACAAACACCAACGCGAGGCAGAACAAGGCTTTAACCAGCACGGACGCCACCGTACCCGCGCGCCGTACCCCCACTCGGCAGGCCCCGGCACCACATACCCCTTACCGTGACAGAGGTGCGCCTCGCCACCTTCAACATCCTCCACGGCCGCTCCCTGCGCGACGGCACCGTCGACGCCGACCGGCTCACCGACGCCATCAAAACCCTCGACGCCGACATCCTCGGCCTCCAGGAAGTCGACCGCGCCCAAGCCCGCAGCCACCACCTCGACCTCACCGCCCTCGCCGCCGACGCACTCGGCGCCACCCACCACCGCTTCGCCGCCGCCGTCGTCGGCACCCCCGGCGAAGGCTTCCGCCCCCTCACCCACGACGACGACGGCGCCGACGAACCCAACTACGGCATCGCCCTCATCTCCCGCTGGCCGGTCCGCCAATGGCGCATCGTCCGACTCCCCGCCGCACCCGTCCGCTCCCCCGTCTTCACCCCCAAACCCATCCTCATCCGCGACGAACCCCGCGTCCTGCTCGCCGCCGTCATCACCCCACCCTGGGGCGGCACCATCACCGTCGCCACCACCCACCTGTCGTTCGTCCCCGGCTGGAACCTCATCCAGCTCCGCACCGCCGCCCGCGCCCTCCGCGGCATGCCCGGCCCACGACTGCTCACCGGCGACCTCAACCTCCCCACCGGCGTCGCCACCCGCATGACCCGCTGGCGCACCCTCGCCCGCACCCCCACCTTCCCCAGCCCCTCACCCACCCTCCAGCTCGACCACGTCCTCCTCGACCCACGCGACACCGGCGGACTAGGACAGGTCATCAGCGTCGACACCCCCGACGTACCCGTCTCCGACCACCGCCCGCTCGTCGTCCGGCTCACCACACCCGGCCAGTAGACCCAGCACCACCGCCAGCGGCGCCCACACCTCCCGCCCCGCCCGGGTCACCGCACACGCGCGCATCACCACCTCCGGACCCGCCAGCGGCACCACCCGCACACCCGGCCGCACCCGCACGTCCACCGGCAACAGACTCACCCCCAGACCCGCGGCGATCAGGTCCTGCATCAACTCCAGACTGTCCGCACGATGCGTCACCCGCGGCCGGAAACCCGCCATCGACGCGACCGTCCGCACCACCCGCTCATCGATCCCGTTCCGCGAATTCACGATCCACTCATCACCCGCGAACACCCGGAACACCTCCACCGCGCCCGCACCCGCACCCACCACCGACGACGCGGGCACCCCCAGACCCCACCGCCGGCTCCAGACCGGCACCACCCGCAGCGACGAACCGAACGACGCCGGCGCCAGATCGAAGTCGTACGCCAGCACCAGATCACAACCGTCCACCGCCAGCAGACCCAGCGCCTCGTCCGGCTCCAACTCCAGCACCGTCAACCGCACCCCCGGATGATCCACCGCCAGCACCCCCGCCACCGGCAGCACCGAACGCCGGATCGCGGTCTCGAAACCCGCCACCCGCACCGTCCCCACCGGCACCGCACCCGGATCCAGATCCAGCCGCGCCGCCTCCACCGCCGCCAGAATCCCGTCCGCATGCCCCGCCAACCGCCGGCCCGCCGCCGTCAACCGCACATTGCGCCCGTCCGGCTCCACCAACGGCGCCCCCACCTCCCGGGCCAACGCCGCCACCTGCTGCGACACCGTGCTCGTCGACGTACCCAACACATCCGCGACCGCACGCATCGAACCCAGCCGCGCCAACTCCACCAGAAACCGCAACCGCCGCGTCTCCACCGTGCAGATCCTACGAACGATCCGTTCAAGATCCTCACGTGGACGCGAACAGTCCACCACGACTTCACTACCGCACATGCGCTACGCGGTCACCGCCATGATCTGCATCCAGATCGGGCTCGCCCTGTCCGTCCACCTCATCGACACCCTCGGCACCACCGGCGTCGTCTGGCTCCGCCTCGCCTGGTCCGCGCTCATCCTCCTCGCGATCGCCCGACCCCGACGCCACCACCTCACCCCCACCACCGTCGCGCTCGGCATCGTCACCGGCACGCTCCTGCTCACCTTCATGGCCGCCGCCGCACGCCTCCCCCTCGGCACCGCCAGCGCCATCGAATTCCTCGGCCCGCTCACCGTCGCCGTCCTCCAGGGCCACGGCCGCAGCCGCTGGCTCTGGCCACCCGTCGCCGCACTCGGCGTCCTGCTGCTCACCCGCCCCTGGCACGGCACCGACCTCACCGGCGTCGCCTTCGCCCTCACCGCCGCCGTCGCCTGGGCCGGCTACATCCTGCTCACCCAACGCGCCGGCGACCAGGCCACCGGCCTCACCCCACTCGCCGTCTCCCTCCCCGTGGCCCTGCTGCTCACCACCCTGCTCACCCCACCCGCCACCTACCGCGCCCTCACCCCCGAACTGGCACTGACCGGCGCACTCCTCGCCGTCATCGTCACCGTCATCCCGTTCACCCTCGAACTCCTCGCGCTCCGCCGCCTCACCACCACCGCGTTCGGCATCCTGATGTCCCTCGAACCGGCCATCGCCCTCCTCGCCGGCGCGCTCCTGCTCGCCCAGACCCCGGGCCTGCTGCCCCTGGCCGGCATGGCACTGGTGGTCACCGCCGGCATCGGCGCGGCCCGAGCCGGACGACGACCCCAGAACCACACCCCACCGGCGGTACGTCCGGCCACCCTCACCCCACCGGCACCGAGCCCGTCGTCACCCGCGTCCCACCTCGATCCCCGGACCCGAACCCGAAGCCCTTGATGTCGTCGGCGCTCTGCGCCGTCCTCTTCGTTCTTGACGTGAGCGAATGGCGGCGGGCACACCGTGTAGAGCGTCCTAGGAAGATAGGTAATCGGCGTGACCGGCGGAAGCGCCGGCCGGGACTCGGCAGAGGTCGCCGCGCCGCATCCCTCAGCGGGGGGTGCCACGGCCCCCGGGCAGGACGCCGCAGAGCCGGCACGCCCGCTGCGGGCGTCGGGCGTCGTCGCCACAGGCCAGGCACCGGCCGGCCGGCTCGACTCCCGCGGCGCACGCGTCGAGCACCCGGCCCACCACGACCGGGAGAGGCTCCACCGGGTGCTTCCGCGGGTCGGGACAGTAGGCGATGGCGTGACAGCCCCAGGAGTCCCAGGGATGCAGCGTCGCCGGGACGCGCCGGCCCACCCGCTTCTGCAACCGTCGCCGGGCGGCGAACGCGGCCGCCCTCGGCAGCACCAGGGCTCGCACCGGCGACGCGGGATCGGCCTCGATCCGCTCCGGGACGCGGTGGGCGGTTGTCAGATGGTCCCACGTCGCGTGGAAGCCGAACGGCGCGAAGTGGTAGAGGCAGTTCCGCAGGCGCACCCGCCGCACGCGCGGGTCGAAGCTCTCGTCACGAACCAGGCGAGCGGTCGCGGGGAAACTGGTCAACGGAAACCGTCTTCTCTGGATGCTGTCGGCGCGGAGCGCCGTCCGTGATGGTGCCCCGCTCCGAAGTACGTCCGACGGTCCGCGCGGCGACGTGGCCAGGCGCACACCGCCTATCGCGTCCTAGGACGCTAGGTTTGGAGGGAACGGGGGACATCGGCGGGGCCGCGCGGGTGGGACGTCCCGGACGGGTCGAAAATGGCCAGCGGAACGGCTGGAGGGGGTACACGGCGATGACCACGGCAGCGAACACGCCGGACGCGGAACGGACGCGCGACGATCTCGGGCGGCTGCGGCCGGACCTGGTCGCCGACTACGAGGCGGCCCTTCCGGGCGCGCGGGCGGCGGTGCTGGGCCGGCTGTGGGGCGCGATCGGCCGGGAACCCCTGCCGGGGCTCGGCAACCGGAGCACCCGCGGCGGCCGGCTCACCGTGACCCTGGCCGGCGGCGGCACGCTCACCGGCCCGGCCGCGGCCACCGCACCCTTCGCCGAGACAGCACCGGGACCGGCAGCGGGCCGGTCGGCGGGACCGGACGCGGGTGGGGACGCGGGACCGGGACCGCTGCTGGACAGCCCGGACGGCCCGGTCGGCGACCCGGTGCGGGTGGCCCGGATCGCCGGCTGGCCGGACCGGTTCCGCGCCGAACTCGCCAACTCCGTCGCCAACCTCGCGCTGGCCCGGGCGAACGCGTTCCCCACGCCCACGCTCAAGCAGCTCGCCGCCGACCCGGAAGGGCTCGCCACGGCGGAGCAGTCCGTGGTGGACGGGCACCCGATCCACCCCGGCTGCCGGACCCGCACCGGGATGTCGACCGAGGAGGTGCTGGCCTACGCGCCGGAGCACCGCACGATCGTCGAGCTCGCCGAGGTCCGGGTGCCCGAGGACCGCTGGTACGGCGAGGGCCCGCCGATCCTGATGGTCCACCCGTGGCAGCGCGACCACGTCCTCGACCGGCATCCGGAGCTGCGGCCCACCGGGCGCACCCGGCCGGCCCGCCCACTGATGTCGCTGCGCACGCTCGCCCCGGTCGGCCGCCGCAGCCAGCACGTGAAGACCGCGGTCGACGTGCAGATGACGTCCGCGGTGCGCACCGTCTCCCCGGCCGCGGTCCGCAACGGGCCGGTGGTGTCCGTGCTGCTGCACACGCTCGCCACCGACCTGCCCGGCCTGACCGTCCTGCGCGAGACGTTCGCCGGTGCGGTGCTCGTCGACGGCGAGCCCAGCCGCAGCCTCGCCTACCTGGCCCGTGAGGCACCCCGGCAGGCGCCCGGCGAGGTCGTCCTGCCGCTGGCCGCGCTCGCCCAGCCGGCGTTGCAGCGGGACGCGGTCGGCACCGGCTTCGGCGGTGACCCCGTGGCCTTCCTGACGGCGCTCGCGCGGACCGTGCTGCCGCCGCTGCTGGTCATGCTGCACCGCGGCGTCGCCCTCGAGGCGCACGGGCAGAACACGCTGGTCGCGTTGGTCGACGGGGTGCCGACCCGGCTGCTCTACCGGGACCTGGGCGGCGTCCGGATCAGCCCGGCCCGGCTGCGCCGGCACGGGTTCACGCTCGGCGTGCCGGAGCTGCACGGCGACCTCGGCACCGACGACCCGGACGCGCTGCGCACGAAGCTTCTCGCCGCCGCGGTCTCCGGCGCGCTCGCCGAGCAGATCGCGGTGCTCACCCGTACCCACGACGTGGCTCCTGACCTGCTCTGGGGGTCGGTCGCGGCGGTCGCCCGGGACACCTACGCGCGGCTCGGCACCGGCGACACCGCCGGGCTGTTCGGCCCGACGCTGCCGCTCAAGGCCACCACCGCGATGCGGCTGGCCGCCGACCCGCTCGACGACGTGTGGACCCACCTCGACAACCCGATGGCAGGACTGCGATGACCACCGCCCAGCGCGGCCACCACCTCTGCGAACTCGCGCCGGTCACGCTCCGGGACGCGGTCGCGCACACCGCGGCCGGGCTCGACCGGGCCGCGCCCGAGCTGCTGCCCGCGTTCCGCGACGCGATACCCGGGGCCGCCCGCACGGTCGGCACCCGGCTGCTCGGCGCGCTGATCCGCGAGGACATCGGCGACGCGCGCGCCCGGTACGCCGGCCGTGGCACCCGGCACGGCTTCGACCGGGTCGAGCCGGACCCGGACGAGGTCCCGGACGACCCGGTCACGCTGCTCGGCGGCGACCCGGCCGCCTGGGGGCTGGCCGCCGAGATCGTCGACGCGACCGCGAACCTGGCACTGGCGTACGCGCGCCCCCGCGTCGACCGGGTCCCGGCCGACGCGGACGAGACCGCGCTGGCGTACGAACGGCTCGCGATCACCGGGCACAACCTGCACCCGTGCGGGCGCACCCGGCTCGGCTGGACCGTGCCGGACGTGCTCGCCCACGACCTGGAGACGCCCGGCACCACGCTGCGGTTCGTGGCGGTCCGCCGGGAGCTGCTCACCGGGCGGCTGGAACACCCGGACTTCCCACCGGCGCCCAGCGGGTACGCGGTGCAGCCGGTGCACGCCTGGCAGTGGGAGGCGGTCGTCCGCCACCGGTACGCGGACCTGCTCGCCGACGACGCGCTCCGGCCGCTCGACGGCGAGCTGCCGGTCTCCCCCACCGCGGCGCTGCGCACCGTGCTGCTGCCGCCCGGCCCGGACCGCGCCCGGCACTACCTGAAGGTGTCGCTGGACATCCAGGTCACCTCGACCCGGCGCAGCATCTCGGTGGCCAGCACGCAGAACGGGCCGGCGCTGTCGAAGCTGCTGCACACGCTCGTCGACGACGACCCGGACGGGCACCGGCTGCTGCTGCTCGCCGAGACCGCGGGCACCGCCGTCCCCGCGGCCGGGCGCGACCTGGCCGCGATCCTGCGCCGCGGCATCGACCACCGGCTGGCCGACGGCGAGACCGTGGTGCCGGGCAGCGCGCTCGCCGCGACCGACCCGGCCACCGGGCGGACCGTGCTGGCCGGGCTCGCCGACGCGTACCCGGGCGACGCGCTCGGTTTCGTCGAGGACTACGCCCGGCTGCTGCTGCCGGCACCGCTGCGGCTCGCGGCCCGGCACGGCATCGCGCTCGAGGCGCACCTGCAGAACTGCCTGCCGACGTTCCGGCACGGGCGCCCGCACCGCCTGGTGCTGCGCGACTTCGCCGGCCTGCGGCTGCACCGGCCGCGGCTGGTCGCATCCGGCGTCGACCTGCCGTTGTGGCCCGGCTCGGTGACCGCCACGGACGACGACGACACGATGCGGGCCAAGATCGGCTACACCGCGTTGCAGGCCCACCTGGGCGAGATCATCGTGCAGCTGACCCGGTCGCACGGCCTGGACGAGGCGGCGGCGTGGCGGCGGGTGCGCGCGGTCGTCGACGAGGTCTACGACGGGCTGCGCGGCGGGCCGCGACCGGTGCCGGCCGCTGCCGACGACCACGCCGCGCTGACCGCGCCGCTGGTGCCGCACAAGGCCCTGGTCCGCATGCGGCTGGCCGGTTCCGGCGACGTCCACCACCCGGTCCGGAACCCGCTGCATGTCTTCCCGTGACACATCGCCGCCGCACCGGCGCCGGTGCGGCGGCCCGGTCCGGTGCGACCCGGGCGGCCGGCCGGCCCCCGGCGATCCGGTGAGGAGCCCGCATGCCGTTCCCTGACGCGCTGCTCGGCGCCGAGCGCCCGGTCAGCGCCTACGTCTACTCCCGGGCCGTGCTGGCCGAGACCGCGGCGCGGGTGCGGGCGGCGCTGCCGGCCGGGGCGACGCTGCTCTACGCGGTCAAGGCCAACGGGCACCCGGACGTGGTCGCCGCGCTCGCCGCCGCCACGGACGGCCTCGAGGTGGCCTCCGGCGGGGAACTCGCGCTCGCGGTCGCGGCCGGCGCGCGGCGGATCGCCTTCGGCGGGCCCGCGAAGACCGACCGGGAACTGCACGACGCGGTACGGGCCGGCGCGCTCGTCCACGTCGAGAGCGTCCTCGAGCTGCGCCGCCTGGACGCGATCGCCGGCCGGCTCGGGACGCGGGCGGCCGCGGCGCTGCGGGTCAACCGGGCCGTGGCCGGCCCGGACGGCAGTCACCGGATGACCGGTACCCCGACGCCGTTCGGGATCGACGAGGCCACGCTGGACGCCGCGTTCGCGGTGCCGCTGCGCGCGGTCGAACTGCGCGGCTTCCACCTGCACGCGGTGTCGAACTCGCTGGACGCCGGCGCCTACGCCAGGTTCGTCGCCGGCGCGGTGGACTGGTCGGTGGCGGCCGCGGCGCGGTACGGGCTGGATCTGCGCTACGTCAACGTCGGCGGTGGACTCGGCGTCTCCTACACCGGTGCCGACACGCTCGACCTGGAAGCGCTCCACGCCGGGCTCGCCACGCTCACCGTACCCGGGAACGTGGATCTGGTTTTTGAACCCGGCCGTTTCCTGGCCGCGGACGCGGGGTGGTACGCGGCCGAGGTCATCGACCTGAAACGGACGCACGGCCGCTGGTTCGCGGTCCTCCGCGGCGGTACCCACCACTTCCGGCTGCCGGCGGCGTGGGGGTACAGCCACCCGTTCACCGTGCTGCCCCGCGACGACGCGTGGGAGTGGGAGTTCACCCGGCCGTCGGTGACGGACGTGCCGGTCGACGCCGTGGGTGAGCTGTGCACGCCGCGCGACGTGCTGGCCCGGAACGTCCACGTGGACCGGCTGCGGGTCGGCGACGTGCTGGTCTTCGCCCGGACCGGCGCCTACGGCTGGGACATCTCGCACCACGACTTCCTGCGCCACCCGCACCCACAGATCATCGTGGTGTGACCCGCGGGCGGCACCCCGTCCGGCGCGTCCCGGGAGGCTGGCCGGTTCCGCCTGTGGGATGCGGCACAGTGGGCGGGGCTCAGCCTCGGCGCGGGCGTGCCGAACGTGGGCTCGCCGTCGAGACCTGATTCCCCGCCCCTCCCGGAGCGACGCCGTCCGGCCCCGTGAAGCCGGTCGCTCCGGGAGGGCTCTCGTCAGCCGGCGTCCTGCCGGCGGACCATCTCGGAGATCCAGGCCGGCGCGTACGGCGACGTGCAGCCCGGCGGCGTCGGATAGTCCTTGAGCACCTCGAGGCGCTCGCCGATCTCCAGCGCGCGGGCCCGCCGCGCCGGGTGCTGGATGCCGATCTGGGCGAGGCAGTGGTTCATCGCCCACTGCAGCCGGTCCGGTGCGCCCTTCATCTCCGCGTCGATGACGTCGAGCAGACCGTCGAGGTCCAGGCCGGCCGGCTTCCGCACGACGCGCTCACCGGTCAGCGCCCAGCCCGCGCTCGCCACCACCGGGTCCGGGTCGGCGGACCAGGTCACGCGCAGGTCCTCGGCGTGCGGGCTCTTCATCACCACGTAGTTGACGAGCCAGTCGTGCACCTTCGGCGTGCGGGCGTCACGCAGCATGCGGTCCAGCGCGTCCCGGTCGAACGCCTTCGGCCGGCAGATCAGCAACGCCACGAGTCGCGCCGCGCTGTCGCCGGTGTCCCATAGCCGTACCGCCAGGTCCTGCCGGGTCTTCAATCTCTTCGCGACCGCGCGCAGCGCGCCCAGCCGCACGCCGTGATCGTCGCCGTGCCTCTCGTTGACCGCGCGCACCCCCGGGTCGTCCAGCGTGGCCAGCTCGGCCTGGACGGCGTCCACCTCAGCATCCATCCGCCGACTATTTCAGACCCGGCTTATTTAAGGCAATGCTGAAGTTGTCAAGATCCTCTACCGTCTCAGGCGTCACGATCTCCACGTCGAAAGGCTGCTCCAATGAACCGCTCGCTCGCCGCCCTGCTGGCGCTCGCCGTCGCGGCGCCGGTGCTCGGCGCCTGCAGTGGTACCGACACCTCCGAGCTCCGGCAGATCAAGCCGGGCTCCGCCGTCTACATCGACGCCTGGGACGAGAACGGCGACCGCGGCGACCAGGCCCAGATCGAGCAGAAGCCGTCCGGGCTGTGGGTGGTGCCGCTGCAGGCGCACTTCCGCCAGACCAAGGGCAAGGGCTTCGACGTACGGGTCGAGCTGACCCGCGACGGCCTCTGGCGCGTCGACCCGGAGGGCACCCAGGTCGGCCGCGACCACGACGACTGCCTCGAGGACGGCGAGGCCTACGCCCAGATGGCCGCCGCCGACGCCGCGCTCCGCTGGGAACCCGACGCCGGCGGTGGCACCGGTGGCGGCGACGACTGCGTCACGCTCCAGCAGGAGACGAAGAAATAACCGCGGCCACCACCAGATCCGGGTCGTCCCGGTGCGGCGAGTGCCCGCACCCGGGGGCGACCCGGTAGGTCGCGTGCCCCGGCAGCGCGGCCGCCTGCGCGTCCGGGAAGCTCGGCTCCTCGACCACCGGGTCCGCACCCAGCACCGTCACCGGCGCGCCGATCCGCCCGATCGACGGCAGCAGATCCCACGGGCCGTTGTCGCGCAGGCAGTGCTCCACCACGTACGGCGAGCACGCGGCCGCGGCCGCCGCCTTCAACCGCACCGTCTCCGGGTGCCAGCGCGGTTGCGCCTCGGCGATCTCCGCCGGGGTGGCGGTCAGCTCGGCCGTGAGCGCGACGACGTACCGCTCGATCTCCGGCCCGGAGACCCGCAACACCGGATCCAGCAACAGGTACGCCCGCGCGTCCAGCACACCGGCGGCCGCGGCCGTCACCACCGCGGCGCCGCCCAGCGAGTGCCCGACCACCACGTCCCAGCCCGCACCCTCGTCGTCGACGGCGCCGAGGTCCGCCGCGTGGTCCGCCAGCCGGTAGCCGACCGCACCCGGCGCACGCCCGTGGCCGCGCAGATCCACCGCCGTCACCCGGCAGCCGGCCCGCGCCAGCCCGTCCGCCACCTGCCACCACACGACCGCCGCCGACGTCAGCCCGTGCACCAGCAGCACCCGCGTCGCGGCATCCCGCGCACCCCACCGCAGCACCGGCAACTCCACCGGCACCGCCCGCTCACCATGATCCATGGCCGGAGGGTAGACCCACCCGGCCGCTCGTTCCAGCCTCCCGCCCGCGCCGACGGCCGCCCACCCGTGCGGGACGCGGCGGGTGCTGCTGGGCCGGACGGTGACGCCGGTGCCGCGGTGGCGGGCGTGGGAACTGGTGGCGCAGGCGGCGGCGGTCGACCGGTTGTCGGGCGGGCGGCTGGTGCTGGGCGTCGGTGACCGGGCGGACCGGGCCTTCGCGGTCGCGGACGTCGCCGGCGGCGCGGTGACCGGTCGCGGCCACCGGGCCGCCACGACGACCGGGTCAGCGCGGTGAACTGTCGTGCAGCTGACACTCGCGGATGCAACCCCGGGCCGTGTGATTCCGTCAGGGGATCATGAAGGTCGGGAGAGGCAACGCGCGCGACCAGGAGTTTCATGACTTCGTGTCGGCGCGGCGCGCGGGGCTGGTGCGGACCGCCACGCTGTTGACCGGCGGGGACGCGCACACGGCGGAGGATCTGGTGCAGACCACGCTGACCCGGCTGTACGTGGCGTGGCCGTCGTTCCGGGCGGCCCGCAACCCGGACGGATATCTGCGGCGCGCACTGGTCAACTGCCTGGTGGACGAGCACCGGCGGCCGTGGCGGCGGGCGGAGCGGAGCACGGCGGTGCCGCCGGAGACGGAGGCGCCGGTGTCGGCCGACGAGCCGGAGGCCGCGGGCGAGGTGCGCCGCGCGCTGCGCGAGTTGCCGCCGCGGATGCGGGCCGCGGTGGTGTTCCGGTACTTCTACGAGCTGGACATCGCGGAGACCGCGGACGCGCTCGGCTGCAGCACGGGCACGGTGAAGAGCCAGACGGCGCGGGGCCTGGACCGGCTGCGCGAGGCACTGGACCGGTCGGTGTCCGGTGCGGTCATCTGAAGAGAGCCTGAGGACGAGGGCGATGAGTGATCTGCGGCAGTACCTGGACCGGATCGCCGGGCCGGAGCACCCGCCGGCTCCGGGCACGGTGGATTCCGACGTGACGCGCGGCCGGGTGGCGCTGCGCCGCAAGCGGCAGGTGCACGGCCTGCTGGGCGGCGCGCTGGCGCTGGTGGCGGTGGGTGCGCTCGGCGTCGCGGTGGTGACCGCGGGCCCACCGGCCGAGCGCGGCGGCGACCGCATCGAGGCCGCGCCGTCCGCCGCGCCGGCGACTCCCGGCGGCACCGCGAGCGCGGTGGACACCGGCGGTGCCTCCGGCGTGCGCCTGGTCGCGTTCGCCGGTGACCAGCCCGAGGGTTTCACGATCGACATGGTGCCGGAGGGCTGGGAGATCCAGAGTTCCGTCGCCACCACGCTGCTGATCGCGCCGATCGGCCTCCCCGACCGGAACCCGGACTCGTTCGCCAACAAGATCACCGTTTCGCTCCAGGACGAGGCGCCGGGCGCCGGGGTGCCCGGCGAGCAGGTCACCGTCGCCGGCCGGCCGGCCGCGTTGTGGACCAGCGAGGACGGGGTCCGCACGCTGTTCGTGCCGCTCGGCGACGGCGCCTATCTGAACGTCCAGCTGTGGAACAACCTGCGCTGGGACACCGCCACGATCGCCGAGTTCGCGGCCGGGATCACGGTCACCGACGACGTGCAGCGCTCCCGGGGCTGAACCGCCGCAGCGTGGCCCCGGTGGCGCGCTTGCACAGGTATTCGGCGCGTTCGTAGGACAGCCGCCGCCGGCCGGTCTCCGGGCACAGGTCCGCCGCCGCGGCCGGTGTCCGGGCCGGACCGGGGCGCCGGTCGGCGAGGAACAGCGGGCCGCGCGCCCGCCCGCCGATCAGGGCCGGCAGCAGCCGTGCGGTCCCGGACCGCCAGGTCACGCCCTTCCCGGGGGCGCTGCGGTCGTCGAGGTCGAGGTCCTGCACGTCGAGCCCGAGCGCCGCGGTGACGGTCGCGCCGGACTCGTGCAGCAGCAGCCACAGCGCGCGTTCCCGCAGCGGGTGCGCGCCGTCCGCGCACAGCGCGGCCACCGTCTCGGTGGGCAGGGGCCCGGCCACGGTACGGGTGTCCGCGCGCCGCTCCAGCCCGGCGGCGAGCCCGGGCACGCCCGCCCAGGCCGCGAACGACCGGATCGTGGCCCGGTGCCGGTTCCAGGTGGCCGGCGCGGCCTCGCCCCACGCGGTGACGCAGGCGCGGGTGATCGCGTCCGCGGTGAGCGTGGTCATCGGGGTGTCGTCGCCGAGCGCCCGGCGGAGCCGGTCGAGCGTCTGCGCGTACGACCGGCGGGTGCTCGCGTCGTGCCGGGTCAGGAACTCGGCGGCGCGTTCCCGTACCGTACCGCCGCTCGGGGTCCGGTCCTGGTCCTCGGCCGGCAGGCCGTCGGCGCGGCCGCGCAGGTACGCGGCCTCGGCCCGGTTCCGGGTGAGCGTGGCGGCGCGGCGCAGTTCGGTCCGGGCCGCCGCGTGCCGCCCGAGCCGGGCCAGCAGGTCGCCGCGCACGGCCGGGAGCAGGTGGTAGTCGCGCAGCCGCGGGTTGTCGAGGAGCGCGTCGGTCAGCGCGAGACCGGCCGCCGGCCCGTCCGCCGCACCGACCGCGACCGCACGGTTGAGCCGCACGACCGGCGTCGGCCGCAGCGTCTCCAGCGTCGCGTAGAGCGAGGCGATCCGCGCCCAGTCGGTCTCCTCGGCGGTGCGGGCCTGCGCGTGACAGGCCGCGATCGCGCCCTGGAGCAGGTACGGGCCGGGCGCTCCGCCGGCGTCCCGGGCGCGCAACATGGCCGCGAAGCCGCGCTGGATGAGCAACCGGTCCCAGCGCCCGCGGTTCTGCTCGTGCAGCGGGATCGGTGTGCCGTCCGGCGCGGTGCGGGCCGCTTCCCGGGACGCCTGGATCTCCATCAGCGCGACCAGCCCGTGCACCTCTGACTCGCCGGGTGCGAGCACGGCCAGCAGCCGCCCGAGCCGCAGCGCCTGCCGGCACAGGTCGGCGCGGACCAGGTCGTCGCCGGCGGTGGCGGTGTACCCCTCGTTGAAGATCAGGTAGATGACCTCGAGGACCGCGTCCAGCCGTTCCGCCAGTTCGGGGCCGTCGGGCAGCGCGAACGCGACGCCGGCCGCCGCGAGCGTGCGCTTGGCGGACGAGATGCGGCGCGCGATCGTCTGCTCGGTGACCAGGTACGCGCGGGCGATCTCGCCGGTGGTGAGCCCGCCGACGAGTTTGAGCGTGAGCGCGACCCGGGCCGTGGCGGGCAGCACCGGGTGGCAGGTGACGAACATCAGCCGCAGGACGTCGTCGCGCTCGTCGCCGTCCGCGGTGTCGTCGCCGGGCCGGGCCGCAGTCTCCGCGTAGGCGCGGTCCCGCGCCTGCGACCGCCGGATGTGGTCGACGGCCCGGCGTTTCGCGACCGTCATCAGCCAGGCGCCCGGGTTGTCCGGCACGCCGTCGGCCGGCCACCGCTCCAGCGCGGTGACCAGCGCGTCCTGGGCCAGTTCCTCGGCCAGGCCCACATCGTGCACCACGCGGGTGAGCGCGGCGACGATGCGGGCCGACTCGAGGCGCCAGACCGCCTCGACGGTCTCCATCCCTAGCCGAACACCTGCTGGATCACGCTCTTGCCGTCGCCGACCATGCGCCGGAACCGCCGGCACAGCTCGATCGCCTCGGCCTCGGACCCGACCTCGATCAGCGCGAAGCCGGCCGCGACCTCCTTCGCCTCGGTGAACGGCCCGTCGACCGTGGTGATCTCGCCGTCCCGGGAGGTCAGCACCGTGCCGGCCGGCGCGAGGCCGCCGGTGGCCAGCAGCTGCCCGGCCGCGGTGAGCTCCTGGACGAACGCGGCCATGTCGGCGAACAGTTTCTCGTCCGGCGCGGGCGTGGTCTCGGTGGAGATGGACGTCATCAGGTAGCGCATCGGTCGTTTCCTCTCGTGGGTGGAGCAGTGCCTCACCCTCACGACGCGCAGTCTATGTGACAGGGAACGCCGCCGTTCCCTGTCACATAGTCACCAGTACGGCGGTGACGGGTCGATCACGGTTTGCGTCCCACGCCCGCGACCACCGGCATCCCGACCGGGTCGGGCGCGCCCGGGTCCGACTCCGGACGTCAGTGCGTCACCCAGGTCAGGCCCGGCTCGACCGGCAGGTAGTCGCCGAACAGCGCGGTGAGTTCCGCGCGCGTGCGGGCGGTCGCGGTCCGCACGCCGGCCGGCCGGTAGACCTCGGCGACCGCGGCGGTCGGATCGTGGTCCGGCGGCGGCGCGACGGGATGCGTCAGCGCGAGACAGCTGCCGGGCGGAAAGGCGTCGCGCAGGGTACGCACCGCGGGCACCACGGCCTCGTCGGGCAGGAACTGCAGCACGGACAGCATCAGCAGCGCGGTCGGCTCGGCCGGGTCGATCAGCCGCTCCCGTTCGGGGTGGGCCAGGATGTCCGCGGGCGCGGTCAGGTCACCCCGGATCGCGGCGGCCCGGTCGTTGCCGCGCAGCAGCTCGGCGCCGAGCGCGACCGCCTCGGGGTCGATGTCGGTCGGCCGCGGTTGGTGCCGGCCGCCCAGGTAGTAGTCGTACATCCGCGCCACGCTCGGCTTGTCCATCGACGCAGCGTAGGCCCGCCGGCACGAAACGGTCCACAGTGGCCGGCGGGCCCGGCGGCGGGTCAGTCCGGCGTGACCAGGCCCTGCAGGCCGACCACGATGGCGATGATCCCGAAGATCGCCAGGATCAGGCCGGCACCGACCGCGCCGTCCGGCGTGCCGTCGGCGCGGGCGACCGGGCGGCGGCCGGTCAGCCGGTCCCACAGCAGCAGGACGCCGACGATGACGCCGACCACCTCGAAGTGGAAGACGCGCGGCCCGGAGATCAGGTGCACGATGAGGAAGTACCCGCCGGTGACGAGCGCGACGATGCCGACGATCCAGCCGAACGCGCCGAGCCGGCCGGCGAACCGGGCCAGATCGTCACCGATCCGGGGCAGGCGGCTCAGCAGGGCTATGGCGAGCAGGAATCCGCCCAGGATGTTGGCGAGATCCAGCAGCAAAGACATGATCATGGGGTGCCGTCCTCCGCACGGCCGACGACGTGGGTTGAGCGACGTCGATCGCAGCCTAGCGGCGGTCCGGAGGTCTCGCACTGGGAGCGGTCCCAGCGCAGGTCAGCCGCGGGACACCAGCCGGTCGAGCATGCCGCCGGCGAAGAGCAGCGCCGGGCAGATCCAGACCGCGACCGGCAGCGAGCCCATCAGGCCGATGAACCCGGCCGTCCAGGATGAGATGGTGTCGACGATGACGGCGGGATCCATGCGGAACCTCCGGCGCGCAGGGGGTGGGGCCCGCACCGATCGGTCAACCGGCCGCTCACCTGACGGAAACCGCGCCCTTGTGCCCACCTGACAGGATGCCCTCATGATCGATAGGGCGGCTCTGCACGAGTGGCGGGTGATCGGCGCGGCCCGGCCCGCGCTCCCGCTGCTGCTGACCGCGGGCCGGCTGGCCACGCCGCTGCGGAAGGTTCCGAAGCTCGGCTGGGTGGTCGCCGATCCCGTGACGGCACGCGCGATCCTGAACGATCCGGCACACTTCAACCTGCTCGGCGAGGGCGGCGTCGGCCACATGTGGTCGCAGCTGCTCGGCGACTGGGTCGACGAGGTCTTCGACGGTCCCGGCCACCACAGCCTGCGCTCGCGGACGCGGGACCTGTTCACCGAGGAGAGCGCGACCCGGCTCGCGGAGCGGGTGGTCGGCCCGCGGCTGGCCGAGGCGGGTGCGGACCTCGCGGCCGGCCGGACCGTGGACGTGGCGGACCTGGCCCGGGTGCTGGTCGGCCGGATCGTGGCGGACCTGCTGCACCTGCGCACGGCGGACACGGACGCGGCGTACCGGGAGATCTTCGCGACCGGCGAGGAACTGGCCACGCTCGCGATGAACGCGTCCACGAGCACCCACCTGGCGCCGGAGACGCTGGCCCGCGGCCGGGCGATCGTCACCCGGCTGACCGTGAACGTGCCCGAGGCGTTCCGCACCGCGCCGCCGACCACCGTGCTGGGCCGGTGCCGCGAGCTGGGCGTGGCGCAACTGCACGCGGAGGGGCTGTCCACGCTGCTGATGGTGGCCGGCACCGAGACCGCCGCGAGCGCGATGGCCCGAATCGTGGCGCTGCTGCACGACTCCGGCGCCCAGCACCGGGTACTGGAAGATCAAGACCTGATTCCCGAGGCGGTACGGGAGGGGCTGCGCGTCACCACCCCGGCGGCCGCGATCGGCCGGTCGGTGACCGCGGACGTGACCGTGGCCGGCCGGACCCTGCGCGCCGGCGAGCGGGTGCTGATCCTCACGCACGCGGCGAACAACCGGGCCGGCGGCTTCTCGCTGGACCGCGGATACCTGCCCGAGCAACGCCAACTGTGGTTCGGCGCCGGCCGGCACCTGTGCCTGGGCGCGCCGCTCGCCCGCGCGGAGATCGGCGGCCTGCTCCGCACGCTCACCGCACCGGGCCGCCCGTGGACCATCCGCGGCCGCCGCTACCGCCGCCGGGTACTGATCCCGTCCTACGAGTCGCTGCCGGTGACGCTGGCCCCGGCCCGGGCACCGGCCCTGTCCGGCAGATGACCGACCCGCGGGCCGACGACCCCCGCACCGACCGACCCGCCACCGGCGGACCCGCCACCGGCGGACCCGGCACCCACGACGCCAGCGGGCACGGCACCGGCGGACCCGGCGCCCACGGACCTGATGCCAGCGCCCATGGGCACGGCGTCAGCGGGCACGGCGTCCACGGACCGGGCGTCGGCGGGCACAGCGTCGGCGGATCCAGCGCCCACGGGCCCGGCGCTCGTGGACCCGGCGTCGCTGAGCAGGGTGTCGGTGGGCACGGCGCCCCCGCGGAGCCGGAGCCGGGGCGCCCCGGGCCCCGCGAGCTCGGGGAGGCCGGCCGGCGTGGTGACGTCGTGGCCGGTAGACGTGATGTTGACGACGGTGGGGTCTCCGGGGGTGCCACCGTTTGCGAGGATCATGCAATGTCGTCGACCGCGCACACTCCGTCGCCTTCGGACAACATTCCGGAGATTCCGGACATATCCGTGATGCCGGAGAAGCGCGGTAAGTGGCGTACCCGGTGGGTGCGTCTGAGTCTGGTGGCCGTCTCGGTCGCGGCCCTGGCCGTCATCGGACTCCGCGGCCGGCTGCCCGACCCGCGGGAGTTCATCGACGCGCTCGGCAGCGCACACTGGGGCTGGATCGCCGGCGCGGTCGCGCTGCAGGTGATCTCGCTGTCCTGCTTCGCGTTCCAGGAGCGGCACCTGCTGACCGCGCTCGGCGCGTCCATCCGGCGCCGCCGCCTCTTCGCGATCATCCTGGCCCGTACCGCGATATCGATCTCGGTCCCGGCCGGCCCGGCCGTCTCCACCGGGTACGCGATCAACGAGTACCACCGGGCCGGCGTCGCCCGGGAGATCGGCGCGGTCTGCGCGATCGTGTCCGGGCTCGCCTCGATCGGCGGCCTCACCGTCCTCTACGCGGGCGGCGGCGCGATCGTGCTCACCCACAGCTCCGCCACCTCGCTCAACTGGCAGCCGCTGGCCGTCGTCGCCGCGATCGCCGCGCTCACCGCGGCCGTGATCGCGATCGGCCGCCGGCTGCCGTCCCGCCCGTTCGACGTCGGTCACATCCCGGAGTCCCGGATCGGCCGGTACGCGCACGGCCTCCTGCTGTCCGCGCGCGCCGCCTGGCACGCCGGCGCCGGCCTGCGCGTCCGCGACTGGTGCGCGGTCGTCGGCTACTCCGCCGTCAACCGCCTCACCGACCTGCTCTGCCTCGTCGCCTGCACCCGCGCGCTGGGCCTGCAGATCAGCCTGATCACGCTGGCCACCATCTACCTCGGCGTCCAGATCGTCCGCCAGGTCCCGCTCACCCCCGGCGGCATCGGCGTCATCGAGACCGCGCTGGTCGCCGGCCTCACCACGGCCGGCTCCACCGCCGTCACGGCCACCGCCGCGGTCCTGATCTACCGCGTCATCTCCTGCTGGCTGCTGATCCCGGCCGGCGGCGTCGCCGGCCTCCTGATCCGCCGCCGCTGACCCCCACGCCGACCAGCCCACCGAGGTCAACGGCCGGTCAACCACGCCGCCTGTACCACCGGACCAACAGAACCACGGCCGGCCCGATGCCCGGCCGCGGATCACCGGCGCAACCCCAGGACCCCCGGGGCGCGCCGCCGGGGGCGGCCCGGGGGGCGTCCGGGCCGTGGGCGGCTTCGATGAGTGGGCCGCCCACGGCACGGGGGTGATCAGGGTTGCTTGGGTGAGGTGACGGTGAGGACGGTGAACGGGAGGACCAGCGACCACTCCGTCAGCACCTGGATCTTCACGCCGAGGCCGGCGACCTGGACCGAGCCCTGCGGGTTCGCCGCCGAGTAGTAGCGGTTCGGGTCGGAGTCGTCGAACGTGGTGACCGGCGGCCGGGCGGGCACCGTGACCGGTGTCCCGTTGCGGTGGAACGTCACCGCGTCCGTGCGCTGCACGCCGAACGTGGCGTCGAACGGCTGTCGGCGGTTGCCGAGGCGCACGCCGTCCGGGAACACGATCGGTTCCGGCCGGGCGTCGACCGGCAGCACCGCGCCACCGCCCGGGTGGTTGATCGTGTCGTTGTCGGTGTAGGCGTCGTTGACGTACCAGACCAGCAGCCCGTCCTGGTACGGGAACTTCTCCACCCAGTCCGGCCGGGTGTTCGTCCAGCCGTAGTTGTACGGCCCGGTCCGCAGCACCTTGTCGTAGCCGGTGTAGGTGCGCCACTCCGCGATGTAGTACCGCGGCGCGATCCGGGTGAGCGTGCCGGTGAACCGGGTGAAGCCGCGCGCGGTCCACGCCGGGGTCGCCGACTCGACGTCGTCCGTCCAGACCGGGGTGCCGTCGACGACGAGCGTGAGGTCGTCGAGGAACGCGCCCGCGAAGTGCACGCCGCCGTCGGTCTGGTAGCGGAACCGGAACTGCACGGTCTGCCCCGCGAACGCGGTCAGGTCGTAGGTCAGGTCGACCCACTCCCCCTCGCTGGACCCGGTCAGCGGCGAGCCGACCCGTGACCACCGGTTGCCGCCGTCCGCGGACACCTCGGCGTAGAGGTAGTCGTAGCCGGCCTCGATGTCGTACCACGCCTTGGTGGTGAGCGAGGCGGTGGTCGCGGCCGTGAGGTCGAGCGTCCGGGTGAGCATGCTGTTCAGGTCGTTGGCGTCGCCGCCCCACCACTCGTACTCACCGGAGTGCGGGGTGTTGTACTCCCGCACGACGGTCTGGTCCGGCAGCGGGACGACCACGGCCTGCGGGAGCGGGCCCTTCGCGTCCGCGGCCTGGCCGAGCACGACGGTCTTCTTCTGCCCGGGTGCGACCGTGGTGTAGTCGAGCCAGCCGAGGAACAGCTTCTCCCAGGCGCCCATGTAGCCGGGCGTGGAGCCGATGTTCTGCGGGTCGTGGGACAGCCAGGAGCCGGCCGACATCAGCGTCCAGAAGCCGGTGCCGTTGTCGCCGCCCTGCGTGTCGTAGAGGTCGGGCAGGCCGAGGTCGTGCCCGTACTCGTGGGCGAAGACGCCGAGGCCGCCGTTCTCCGGCTCGGTGGTGTAGTCACCGATCCACAGGCCGCTGTCGCCGATCGGCACGCCGCCGAGCCGGTTGTGCTCCGGCCCGGTCTGGCCGTAGTCGCCCTGGTAGGTGTAGCCGCGGTGGGACCAGATCGCGTCCGCGCCCTGGGCACCGCCGCCGGCCTCCTCGCCCTCACCGGCGTGGATCGCCTGGAAGTGGTCGACGTAGCCGTCCGGCTCGTTGAAGTCGCCGTCGGTGTCGAAGTCGTAGCGGTCCCACACGTCGTACTTCGCCAGCGACGCGGTGATCTGCGCCGGGGTCTGCCCGGCCGCGACCTGCGCCTGGTACCACGCGGTGGCGGCGTCCTTGACGAAGTCCTGGTAGCCCTCGCCGCCCTCCCAGGTGTTGCTGCCGTACCGCGCCTCGTTGTAGGGCACCTGCACCCAGTCGCCGACCTCGCCGGTGACCGTGTAACGCCCGCCGGACTGCGCGGTGTAGAACGTGGTCATCGACTCCTTCTTCGTGCTGAAGAGGAGCTCCTGGTAGTACTCCGGGCTGAAGTCCGGCACCCACAGCGTGGTGTTGTCGTTCGCCCGGTCCGGCGCAGGGAGCTGGTTGTGCAGCGGGCCGGGCGTGCCGCCGGTCTGCGGCAGCGTCTGCGTGCCGAACTCGACGAGGAACGTCAGGACCGGGTCGGTCTTGGTCTTCTGCCGCACCTCGACCCAGCGGTCGCCGCCGAGCCGGACCACCTCGGACCCGTTGCGCTGCTGCGTGGTGACCTCACCGCTGAGCAGCTTGGTGAGCGCCTCCTCGCGGGCCGCCTCGCGGGACTCGCCGAGTGGATGCTCCAGATTGTCCGCCTTGACCGGCGTGCGGGGCTCGCCGTCGGCGGCCGGCGGCGTCGCGGTGGCGGCGCCGGCCGGTGCGACGAGGACGAACGCGGCCGCGGTGACGCCCGCCAGGACGGCTTTGATGTGACCGTGCAAGAGGGGGACTCCTTCCCCATGTGACGAGATGGAAGCACGCTACCCCTCTTATTCACACATGCAAAGATGTGCACTTGCAGCCGATCGTGACCCGCGTCATTCCGGGCTCCACGGGACGATTCACCCGGCATACTTCGACGCGTGACACGAACGCCGAGGCTGGAGATCGAGTACTGCACGCAGTGCCGCTGGCTGCTGCGCGCCGCCTGGACCGCGCAGGAGCTGCTGACCACGTTCGGTCTGCGGCTGGGCGAGGTGGCGCTGGTGCCGGGCACCGGTGGCGTCTTCGACGTGCGGCTCGACGGCGACCTGATCTGGTCGCGAAAGGAATCGGGCCACCCGGAGATAACCGAACTAAAGCGATTGGTACGGGACCGTATCGCGCCGGACATGAGCCTGGGCCATTCCGAGAAGCGCTGAGCCGGCGTCCAGGTCACGCACGGCGGCGCGGGCGGTCCCGGCGAACCCGGCCGGCGCGCCCGGCAGCGCCGCGGCGGACTCGACCATGCCCTTCTCGTTGATCAGCCACCGGCCCGCGTGCCCGTGCATCGCCTGGCAGACCACGCCGACCAGCCGGAACATGCAGCCGGCGCGGTACACCGGGTCGGGCGTCTTGGCCGCGATCTCCAGCATGAAGCCGGCCTCCCAGAGCCCGGCCACCAGCGCGTCGCCGAGCGCGGGCGGATACGGCTTCGCGCGCAGGTCGAGAAAGGATCGGTCGGTCACGGCCAGCGGGCGGCAGAGCGCGACCTCGCCGGCGTACACATGGGAGTAGAAGCCGAGCGGATGACCGGGCTGGAACCCGATCTCGAACCGGCCGGCCTCGCAGTCGGCCCGGATCCGCTCGGCACGGCCGAGGTCGCGGTAGATCCAGTCGACGCGCGCGCCGTCCACGGTCAGCCAGCCACCGCCGTCCACCCACGGGCCCCAGCCACCGCGCGCGGTGACCTCGGTGTCCGCGCCGGTCACGTCCGCGGCCAGCGTTCTCAGCGCCGCGACGTCGAGGTCGCCGCGGTAGTAGAGACCCAGGTCGTAGTCGGAGTCGGGGCGGTGCGTCCCGCGCGCCCGGCTGCCGCCGAGCACCACGGCCGCCACCCCGCCGACACCGGCCAGCCGGTCCGCGATCTCGATCAGCCGCGCGTCCTTCACCCGCACATCCCACCACGGGGGTACGCCGTACGCGCGCGATTTTTGGGTCATTGACGTCCGTCGCTGCATGCCCTTACCGTCGGCGAGAGGGAAAGCGCTTTCCGGCAGGTTGACGTCCTCACGGCCGCCGGTTCCCGCGCGCCCGTCCACCGACCCGAGAGGATCCGCACCCATGCCCACGTCCCGCCGCACGCTCCTGGCCGGTGTCGCCGCCGCCGCAACCCTCGGCAGCCTCGCCCGTCCGGCCGCCGCGCTCGCCGCGCCCTCGTCCCCGGACGGTTTCGCCGCCGTCCCCGCGCTCGGCCTGCCCGGCACCACCGGCGGCGCGGCCGGCCCGTCCGTGACCGTCACGAACGCGACCGACCTGGCCTACTACGCGGGCCGGAACACGCCGTACACGATCCTGGTCAGCGGCCGGATCACGTTCGACGACATGATCACGGTGGTGGCGGACAAGACCATCCTCGGCACCGGCACGACCGCGGTGATCGACGGCGGCGGCCTGCAGCTCGGCTCGACCACCCGGCCCGGCAACAACGTGATCATCCGGAACCTGACGTTCGTCAACGCGTCCGACGACTCGATCAGCGTCACCAACGGGGCCCACCACGTCTGGATCGACCACAACGACCTGTCCCGCGGCTACGACGGGTTGCTCGACGTCAAGCGCGCGTCCGACTACGTGACGATCTCCTGGAACCACTTCCACGACCACAGCAAGACCACGCTGGTCGGGCACTCGGACACGTACACCGCGGACCGCGGCCACCTGCGCGTCACCTACCACCACAACTTCTTCGAGGGCACCGCCCAGCGCCACCCGCGCGTCCGGTTCGGCGACCCGGTGCACGTCTACAACAACTACTTCCTGAACAACGAGCTGTACGCGGTCGCGTCCACCGAGGACGCCGGCGTGCTGGTCGAGGCGAACTACTTCGAGAACGTCGCCCATCCGGCGTACGTCGGCTACGACAAGAGCGGACCCGGCCGGCTCGTCGAACGCGGCAACGTCTACGTCAACTCCGGCACGCCGCAGACCGCCGGCACCGTCACCGAGCCCCGCACCTACTATGCGTACACCCCGGACCCGGCCGCGTCCGTGCCCTCGCTGGTCCGCGCGGGCGCCGGAGTCGGCCGGATCTGAGCACCGCCGGCGGCGGACGGCGCCGGGACCGGGTCCGGTGGTGCGGATGGCACGCACCGGACCGGGAACCGGCGCCGGCCCGGCCGCGGCGGTCAGCCCGGCTCGCCGTACCGCCGGGCTGGTGTGATCAGGTCCGGCACCGGCCGCCGTGGCGTGCCCGCGGACGCGACCGTCGGGTAGCCGATCCGCAGGATCGCCTGGGTGTACCGGCCGCCGAGCCGCGCGTTCACCCGCGCGCGCAGCTCCGGCACCTCCAGCGCCGCGTGCAGCGGCTGCGCGGACAGGCCGGACACCGCGGCGGTCAGCAGCACCCGCTGCAGCGCCTGACCGGCGTCCACCCAGGCCCGCGGGTCGTCCGTGCGGGTGGTCAGCACGGCCAGCGTCGGCGCGGACTCGAACAGCACGGCCCGGCCGGCACCGGCCCACCGGCCCGGGATCCGCCGGCGCGCGTCCCGCACGCCGAACGCGCTCTCCGGCACGCCGTCGAACCGGCCGCCGGTCGCGGTCCACGCGGCCAGCTCGTCCCGGTACGCCGCGGACATCACCAGCCGGTCCGCGGCCTCCCGGGTGATCGTGAGCAGCCAGTCGCGGGTCAGCGGCGGGCAGACCGACAGCTCCGCGCCCTCGATCGCGGCCGCCGCGAACATCTCGCGCACCGCGAACCGGGACGGCGGCGTGTCCGCGAACGGCGCCCGGCTGGTGCGCCGCACCCCCACCGCGGTCCGCAGCCGCAGCACGCTCGCGCGCGGCCGGCTGTTCGCGGCCGGCACCACCGCGAGCACCACGCCCGGTGACGGCAGCGCCCGGTGCAGCGGGACGCGGCCGTGCGCGCGGACCGCCAGCCGCAGGTTGAACCCGGCCGCGGCCACGCTCATCAGCAGCTGCCGCCCGTCCGGATCGATCACCCGCAGGCGCCGGCTCCGGTCCGCGAGCACCCGGATCTCCGTGCCGTCCAGCGCGAACCGCCACGGCTGCGTGTTGTGCACGGACGGCGCCGCGATCGCGGCCGCCAGCCAGCCCGGCGCCGCCGCCGGCATGTCGAGTGTGGACGCCCGTTCCGCGGTCACCGTCATCGCGTGCCTCCCTCGTCCCCACCAGCCTCCCGGCTCGCCGATCACCGGCCCAGGGGCGAAAGACCCACGACGGTACGCCGAAAGTGTCGGTGGGCGGCCCCGCACTCCCGGCCGTGACGAACTCCCCCACCCCGGTCGAGACCGCCTTCGCCCTTGCTGCGCGAGGGCCGCCTCGGCCCCGGAGGAGCTGACCCGCCTCAACGAGGTCTTCGGCACCGTCCTGGCCGAGTTCCGGGCCCGCCTCACCGAGCCGGGCCACGCGGCGCTGACCGCTCGACCATCGGCCGGCTGTGCACGAGAGGCTCGTGCACAGCCGGCCGATGGTCGAGGCCGGTCCGCGAACGACGAAGGCGGCCCGATCGCATCGCGGCGTCCGGCGGTCCCGCCACCGCCGTGCCGCGTCGCACACCCGCTGTGCATCCTAGGAGGCTGGATTGATTACCCGCGTCCGATCGCCTCGCGTCCGGCGCCGGGCGGGTGTCAGGAGCGGCCGGTGAGAGCGGTGACCGCCTTGTCCAGGAACGTGAGGACGGTGGTGGCCAGCGGCGCCAGCCGGGTGTCCGTGAGCGTCGCGGCGTAGAGCGTGCGGTGCGGCGCGGGCGCCGTGAGGTCACGATGGACGGTGCCGGCCGCGCCGGTCAACGCGAGCCGCGGCGCCAGCGTGACACCGGCATCCGCACCCGCGAACGCCTGCGCGGCCGCGTAGGACGCCGCCTGGAAACGCACGTCCGGCACGAACCCCGCGGCACCGGCCGCACGGTCGAGCTGTTCCCGGTCCACGGTCCCCGCGGGCAGCGCGATCCACGGCTCACCGGCCAGCGCCTCGAGAGCGAGCGGCTGACCGTCGGCCGCGAGCGGGTGCCCCTCCGGCAGCACCACCACGAGCGGGTCGGTGACCAGCGGATACAGCGTGATCTGGGCGGACACCTTCGGCGCGTCGTCCCAGACCGCGAACACGGCCAGGTCCAGCTCACCGTCCTCGACCTGGGCGAGCGCCCGGTCCAGTCCCTGATCGAGGCGCAGGTCGGCGACGTACAGGTCGGCGTCGGGCTGCCGGCGGCGCAACGCGCCCAGCGCGGGCGGCAGAAGGTGCAGCGCCGTGGTCTCGCAGGCGCCGAGCCGCAGCCGCAGCGACACCCGGCCGAGCAGTTCCGCGAGGCCCGCGGTGGCCTGCGCGGTCAGCCGGTCGATGTCGGCACCGTGCCGGGCGAGCAGATGCCCGGCGGCGGTCAGCGAGTCACCGCGCGGCCCGCGCCGCAACAGCGGCACCCCGCAGTCGCGCTCGGCACGGGCCAGCTCCTGCGCGGCCTCGGCCGGCGAAACGCCCAGCTCACCGGCTGCGGCAGCGGTGGAACTGTGTCGGCTGATCATGGCCAGCAGGCGAAGGTGTCCGGGCTCCAGAGGCATCGAAAGATCGTAGTCCGTGTCGCGGCCCGCCTTCACACCCCGTCACCGCCGCCGCGGCCGGCACCGGGCAGCCACCCGGTCCCGCGACGGCCCGGCCCGTCCGAAACGGCGATTGCGCCGGCTGCACACACCTTGATCCAATGCCGATGTGGACAGTGACGGCCCGGCGCGGACGGTTCCGGACAACGGCAGGCGCGAGGCCGCGGCGGTGCTGACCGTGGTGGACGGCTGGTACTGGTTCGAAGGGGACCCGGTCCCCCGGGCGGCCCCTCGCTGACCCGCCGGTCAGCCCGCCGCGTCCAGGGCGCGCAGGCCCCGTTCCCAGCGCTCGCGGCGCTCCTCGATGCTCTGCTCCCACCACGGGGTGCCGCGCTCGCCGAGCGCCACCTTCGCCGACTGGACACGGGCCCGCGCGGGCGCCGGATCCTCGCCGGCGCGCAGGGCCGTGCCGACGTCCCGGCGCGCCGACATCAACGCCGTGCGCAGCGTCGCGGCCACGTCCTCCGGGATCTCCGGGTCGGTGGCGCGCCAGCGGCGGCCCTTGACCACGATGTAGCGGCCGTCGTCCGTGTGCATCCGTCCTGCATACCATGGCTTCCATGGTGGATCCGGAGGTCGGCGCGCGGTGGCGGATCACGCCCGGGCCGCCGCTCGGCGGCCGGCCGCGCGGCACCTGGGCGGCGACGCGCGACGGCGTACCGCTGGTGGTGAAGTTCTTCGACGACGGGGCGTTCCCGGACTGGCGCTACCCGGTGCGGGTCGCGGACGCGCTGCGGGCGCTCGGCTGGCCCACGCCGGAGCTGGCGGACGACCCGATCGACGTGCCCGGCGGCGCGTGGGCGCTGTTCCACCGGCTGCCCGGCCGGCCGCCGGACGCCGGTCCGGCCGAGCAGCGCGCGCGGGGCCGGCTGCTGGCCGAGCTGCACGCGTCCGCGGCCGCGACCGGCATCACCGGCCAGCGCGGCGGGTTCGCCGACCCGGCCGCGGTGGTGGCGGATCGCGCGCTCGACGACTGGCTGCGGGTCCACGAGCGGACCGACCCGGACGGCGCGCGCACGATGTGGCGGTGCCTCGAGGCGACGCGGGCCTGGTTCGCCGCGCACCCGGCGCCGGACGCGCCGCGCAGCGTGATCCACGGCGATTTCGCGCCGTGGAACCTGCTGTACGACGACGGCCGGCTCACCGCCGTGCTCGACTTCGAGGGCACGCACCACACGGTCCAGGTCGCCGACTTCGCGCTGTCCTGGCGCGGATATCAGGACGAGGTGCTGCGCGGCTACGACGAGGTGCGCCCGCTGTCCGAGACGGAGTGGCAGCTGATCCGGCCGGCCTACCGGGCGTGGTTGTTCATCGACGCGCGGGCCGAGCTGGCGGCGCTGCGCAGCGGCCGGGCCGGCGCGCTCACCGACCTGTCCTGGCCCCTGGCCCACCTGCGGAAACGGTCTCCGCTGCTGGATCGGCGGGCCGGCCCCGACGAGCCCTGACCGCCGGCTCAGCCCGTCCACGCCGAGCCGGATCGAGACCGGCACGGAGGATCTTGCAATTTCAGCAACGGTACGTGCTGCCGCCGCAATCCCGGTGGCACGCTTCCCGGCATGACACTCTCCACCGTCCCCGAGGCCCGGCAGCGGCGCGCGATCCTGATCGCGGTGTGCGTCGCGCTGATGGCCGTGATCGCCTCGGTCTCCGGGCTCAACGTCGCCCAGCAGCAGATCGCGCTCGCGTTCGGCGCCTCCCAGGGCACCGTCCTGTGGATCATCAACGTGTACACGATCAGCCTGGCCGCGCTGCTGCTCCCGCTCGGCGCAGCCGGTGACCGCTGGGGCCGCCGGCCGGTGCTGCTGGCCGGCCTGGCGCTGTTCGGCGCCGCGAGCGCGGCCGCCGGCCTGGCCACGTCCGCCGAGCTGATGATCGCAGCCCGGCTCGCGGCCGGCGTCGGCGCCGCGATGATCATGCCGGTCACCCTGGCCGTGATCACGTCGACGTTCCCGGACGCGGAACGCTCCCGGGCGATCGGCGTCTGGACCGGCGTCGCGGGCGGCGGCGGGATCCTCGGCATGTACCTGTCCGCGCTGCTCGTCGACGTGGCCGACTGGCGGTGGCTGTTCCTGCTGCCGGTCGCGCTGGTCGTGGTGGCCGCCGCGCTGACGCTGCGCGCCGTGCCGAACTCCCGGGAGACGACGGGCCACGACTTCGACACGGTCGGCACGCTCGCGTCCGTGGTCGCCGCGATCGGCCTGATCGTCACGCTGCACGAAGGCCCGGAACACGGCTGGACCGCGCCGCTCACCCTCACCGGGCTGCTGGCCGGCGCGCTCGGCACCGCCGGTTTCGTGGCCTGGGAGCTACGCCGGCCCGCACCGCTGCTCGACGTGCGCCTGTTCCGCGACCGTGGCCTGGCCGGCGGATCGGTGGCGCTGCTGGCGGTCTTCGGCGTGCAGGCCGGCATCTTCGTGGTCCTGTTCCCGTACCTCCAGGCGGTCCTGGGCTGGTCCGGCCTGCGGTCCACGCTCGCGCTGATGCCGATGGCGATCCTGATGATGGCCGCGTCCGGTCTCGCCCCGCGGGTGGCCGCGGTGCTCGGCGCCCGCGCCACGATGGCCACCGGCATCGCGCTCGGCGGCGTCGGGCTGGCGCTGATGGCCGTCCTGGTCTCGGTGGACGGCGGCTACCCCTCGGTGCTGCCGGGCATGCTGGCGATGGGTCTCGGCATGGGACTGACGATGACGCCCGCGACCGAGGCGATCACGTCCGCGCTGCCCCGGTCCCGGCAGGGCGTGGCGTCCGCGCTCAACGACGTCACGCGCGAGTTCGGCACCGCGCTCGGCGTCGCCCTGCTCGGCGCCGTCCTCTCCGCCGGCTACCGCACCGCGGTCGACACCCACCCGTCCGCGGCCCCGGCCGCCCGCGACGGCCTGGCCGGCGCGCTGGCGACCGGCGACAGCACGGTGATCAGGGCCGCCCAGGAGGCCTTCGTGGACGGCTGGCAGCGGGCGATGTGGGTGGGTGTCCTGGTGATGGCCGCCCTGTTCGCCTACGTCGTGATCCGTGGACCTCGTCCGGTGCACCGGACGGCCTCGGTGGACGGCTGATCCACCGGCCGGGCCACGGCGCCCGAACCACCACATCCGCGTCACAGCAGGCCGGCGAGGCGGTAGAGCACGAGTGATCCGGCGACGGCGACGTTGAGGCTGGAACCGGTGCCGATCATCGGGATCTCCACGGCGCCGTCCAGGAGGTCGAGCGCCTCCGGCGGGATGCCGGTGGCCTCGTGGCCGAGCACCATGACGGTACGGCGGCGGGCGGTGGGCAGGTCGGCCAGGCGGATCGCCTCGTCGGCCAGTTCCACGCCGAGCACGGCCGCGCCCGCGCGACGTTCCTCGGCCAGCCAGCGCAGCGGGTTGCCGACCCGGTGCACGCAGGTGGGCCGGCGCAGCGTGTTGCCGCGGGCCAGCGCCTCGTCCACCCACCGGAACGGCGGCACCGCCAGGCACGCGCCGACGGCGTCGCAGGTGCGCAGCAGCGTACCGAGGTTGGCGCCGTGCATCGGCCAGAGCGGTGCGGCGATCAGATGTCCCCAGCACCGGTGCGGGCGGGCGCGGCGGGCCGACCGGATCTCCCGGGGCGTCCGCACCCGGATCGCGGCCGTCACCGGACGGGAGCGACGACGCTCCAGCACTCGACGGTGACGGCCCGGCATCCAACGGTCATGTGTTACGCGCTTCGCGGCGCACGCGGGCCATCGACGAACGGAGGTGACTCGCCGCGAAGCGTACCCCATCGGCGCCCGCGGCTGCGGTTACGCTCCGGGGATGGTGCGGGACGAGCTGGGACGGCTGCGCGCCGGGATGGTGGCCGAGGAGGCACGGCTGGCGGCCGATCTGGAGGCGCTGTTCGCCGCGTCGCGGGACTCGAACGCGGACGACGAGCACGACCCCGAGGGCACGACGATCGGTTTCGAACGCGCCCAGCTGACCGCGCTGCTGGCGGCCACCCGGGAGCGGATCGCCGAGGTCGACGACGCACTGCGCCGGGTGGACGCCGGCGACTACGGCGTCTGCGAGCGCTGCCGGCACCCGATCGCGGCGGCGCGCCTGGCCGCGCGGCCGTTCGCCCGGTTCTGCATCTCCTGCGCGTGACGGTCAGAACATCCGGACCGCGTCGTACCAGGACTCGGCGGCCGCGCTGAGGTCGCCGAGCGGGGTGGCGACGGTGAGCAGGCGGACGGCGGCCGCGGTGTCCTCGCGTTCGGTGGTCTCGATCCGGGTGAGCCGGTTGATCGCCCGGACGAAGACGTGGACCGCGGCCTCGACGTCCGCCTCCGTGGCCGCGTCCCGGATCGAGGCCTCGGCGGCGCGGTACGCCCGCACGGCACCGCGGGCCGACCGTACGGGCCAGCCGGCGAACGGCAGACCGTACTCGGTGCGGAACCATTCCGCGGTGCGCGGTTTCGAGACCGAGAAGTAGGCCCATTCGCGGGTGGAACGGCGCAGCTCGGCGCGCAGCCGCCGGACGGCCCGGTCGTCGGCGTTCCAGACGATCAGCCGGGTGAGGCCGGGCCAGCCGTCCAGCGGCGGAAGGTCCGACAGGTCCGGTACGTAGCGCAGCTCCAGGCCGGTCAGGCCGGTGAGCGCGGCGAGCGCGCCGACGTTCGTGAGACTGCCGGACAGCACGAGGTGGCGGACGCCGGGGAACTGCAGCAGGGTCGCGCAGTCGAACGGCTGCCGCAGCGGCGGTACGGCGACGGTGACCGAGGTCGCGGCGGCCAGCGCGGGCAGCGGCGGCAGCGCACACGGCACGGCCGGCGTGGGCGCGGTGTCCGGTGCGAAGTGCAGCGGCGGGCAGTCCGCGCCGGCCGGCAGCAGCGGGGTGAGCAGCGTCAGGTCGCCGGCGGCGGCGAACCGGCCGGGCGGCAGCACCAGACGCAGCGGGGCGTGCCGCAGCGTGACGGCCAGGTCGCCGACGCGCGCGTCCCCGGCGTCCAGGTCGTGAGCGGTGCGCGGAGTCCAGGTGAAACCCTCGATCGGCCGGTTCCGGGACCACGCGACCCAGCCGGTGTCGTCGCCCTCGTAGCCGAACCAGCGCGGCCACGGCGACCCGGCGGGCGTGCTGAACCGGTCGAAGACGGTCCAGTCGATGTGGTCGCCGGGCGCCACCCGGAGCTCTCCGCGCGGCCCGAGCGTGCAGCTCCCCACGCCCGGTGCCATCGTCAGGCGGTGGCTGTCCGGCCCGGTGAGCGAGATGATCTCCACTTCCCGATGATCGCAGGCGCGCGGGCCGCGGCGTTGCGGACACACGGCGGCGGGTTCCGGCCCTACCGTGGCGGCATGACCGACGACACCCCGTGGGAGCCGCCACTCGCCGGAGACGAGCTGGACCACCTCACCGGCATGCTCGACCGGCTGCGCACCACGTTCCGCTGGAAGGCCGACGGCCTCGACGCCGCCCAGCTGGCCACCACGATCGGCGCGTCCACGCTGACGCTCGGCGGCCTGCTCAAACATCTCGCCGCGGTCGAGGCGGTCACGTTCACCTGGAAACTGCACGGCTCCTCCCCCGGCTCGCCGTGGGCCGAGAACCCGCACGACTGGACGTTCACCTCCGCCGCGGCCGACCCGCCCGAGCGGCTCTACGCGTACTGGGACGACGAGGTCCGCCACGCACGCGACCGACTCGCGTCCGCCCTGGCCGGCGGCGACCTCGGCCAGCCCGCCCACGTCGCCACCGACGAGGGCGACCACGCCTCGCTCCGCCGCCTGCTCGGCGACCTGATCGAGGAGTACGGCCGCCACACCGGCCACGCCGACCTCCTCCGCGAGTCCGTCGACGGCCTGACCGGCGAGGACCCGCCACCGGGCTGGCACGCCGTCTCCGGCGACTCGCCGGTCGGCTGCGAACCCTGAAGAGCCGGACATACCCGCTTCCGGCGGCGCGGGTTCCGCATGCTCCCGCGGGCCCCGGTCGGCCGCGGGCGGCCTCCCTTCCGGATCCGTGGCCGCACGACCGCACCGGGCGCCACCACCGAGCATCCGCACCCGGGCCTCGGCGCCCCGGCGGCGTGACGGCGCGGCGGCGCGCCGGGCGCGATCCGCTGCCCGGCGCGACAGACGGCGCCGCAACGCACGGCAGCGCAACCAGGCGTAATCCACTGCCCCGCGCGACAGACGGCGCCGCAACGCACGCCAGCGCAACCAGGCGTGACAGACCGCCCGGCGCGGCCGGCGACGCGGCATGCGCCGGGCGCGGCGGGAGTGGTCTGCCGCGCCCGGCGTGCGCGGAACCGGGCTGATCAGCCGGTGAGCGTCAGGTAGAGGCGTTGGCCGGCCGGGCGGTAGCCGATGCGTTCGTAGACGCGGCTGGAGTCCGCGCCGGAGGCCTCCAGCCAGGGGACGTCGGCGCCGGCGGCGTGCAGGCGCGCGGTGATGCCCGCGGTGATCGCGGCGGCCAGGCCCCGGCGCCAGAAGGCCGGGCGGACCGCGATGCCGGCCACCTCGCTCACGCCGTCGTGCGGCGCCACCGCGAGTCCGCCGCCGGCGCAGGTGCCGTCCGCGGCGACCGCCATCAGGACCACACCGCCCTGCGCCTGCACGCGGGCCAGCCGGGCCGTGTGCGCGGCCGTGGCGACCGGATCACCGCCGAACGCCTCGTTCTGCGCGGCGACCAGCGCCGCCCGGTCCGCGTCGTCGCGCGGCTCCCGCACGTCGAAGCCGCTCGCGCCGACGCCGCCCGCCGCCACGCGGCCGGTCTGCGGCCCGGACCCGGTCGGCGGCACGGAGTTGATCGGCGGCACAGGGTCAGTCGGCGGCACAGGGTCAGCCGGCGGCACAGAACCGAGGGCCGCAACGGAACCGGGGGCCATGCCGGATCCGGCCGCTTCCGTGGACCCGGAGGCCATGGCGGAGCGGGACGACGCCACGGAACCGGCGGTCACCGCGGAACCGGTGAGCACGCGGAGCGGATCGGCCGGGCGGGGTGGCGCAACGAGCGAGCCGGGCGCGCAGATCAGGTAGTCGTGCCGGGCCTCGACCGTGAACCCGGCGTCGGCCAGCAACGATTCCAGGCCGGGTGCGGCGGCGGTCACGTACTCCAGGCGGGGCACCCGGTCGTGTGAGCGGAACGTGGTGATCAGCGCCCGCACGTCGGCGGCGGTGATCGCCACGCCGGGGCGCGGGGTGGCGTAGTTGACGCCGAGGTCGCGACTGCCGGGGTCGAGCCCCAGCACGAACGGTCCGGCCTCCGCTGTGAGCGGGCGGCGGGACAGGTTGACGACGACGGACCGCTGGACGCGAAGATCCAGATGCACGATGAGACCTCTGTCGACGAGGGAACGGAACGACGAAGCACGCCGGGCCGCACTCACCACACGCGCCGGCCGGGCAAGCCCCGGCGGGACGGGTCAGGCGGCCCGCTGGCCGACCTGGATCACAGGCGTCATTCCCTCGTCACGAAGGCCGCACCTCGCATGCGGCCAGGCCAGCC
This sequence comes from Catenuloplanes niger, assembly GCF_031458255.1. NCBI lineage: Bacteria > Bacillati > Actinomycetota > Actinomycetes > Micromonosporales > Micromonosporaceae > Catenuloplanes > Catenuloplanes niger. Next base: position 9,245,699 of record NZ_JAVDYC010000001.1, on the reverse strand, counting down.
TTCCAGGACGGAAGTCGCACGTCAATCCCGTACCGGCGAAGGAACCGGGGCCATAACAGCTTGGCCATACCGCGGGCCGGGACAACGCCGTGAACTGCGGTGACGCGGCGGTGAAACGCGACCGTCATCGATCGGGCCTTGTGCGGCGGACGGCGATCGCGTATCCACGCATCTAGATCGCGCAATCGGATGGTGGCCCGCGGCGACGCGGGGGTGAGGGGACGATCGTGCGCAGACGCTCAGACCACAGGGCACGGAGGGTGACCGCGAGCGCGGTCGCCCTCATGCTCGGTACCAGCATGTTCGCGGTCCTGGAGCCGGATCCGACACCGGCGCGCGCCGGGACCTCGATGCGCGACTCGGCGCCGCCCGGCGACGACGAGCACACGCACCTCAGCCTGGACCTGGACAACCGGCGTGGTGTGGTGGCGCCGGACGCGGGGCAGCGCGGTGCGGCGCCGGACACGCGGTTCAACGCGCTGGGCACGCCACGCGCGGAAGGCCCGGGCGAGCTCGCCACCGGGCTGCCGGCCGACCCGGTCGCGGCGGCCCGGGCCTACCTGAAGGGCAACGGGTACGGGCTGGACGCCGCCTCGGTCGACGCGATGGACGTGATGCTGCAACGGCCGCTCGGCGACGCGACCGTGGTGACGCTGCGGCAGCGCTACGGTGACCTGCCGGCCGGCTTCGACGGCCTGGCCACGCTGCTGGTCCGGGGCGGCACGGTGCTGCGGGTGACGAGTTCGCTGGCCCGGGACACGTCCGCGCCGGAGCCGGCCACGATCACCGCGGCGCAGGCGATCACCACCGCGCTCGCGGACGTCGGCCTGCCGGCCGGCACGGAGACGAGCGTGCAGACCGTGGCGGTGCCGACGCCGGCGGACGGGCCGCGGACCGCGTTCGCGGTGACCGCGACGTCGACGGCCGGCACGCCGACCGCGGTCACCTCCTACGTGGACGCGCGCACCGGCGGCGTGCTGGTCCGCGAGGACCTGGTCGACGCGGACTCGGACAACCCGACGTGGGCGGTGTTCCCGTCCACGCCGAACCAGCGCAACCAGCGCGCGCTGTGGTGCTTCGAACGGAAGCCGGGCTGTGCGAGGACGGTGGCGACCGCGGACACCGGCGCGCCGTGGGACGTCGACCCGACCACCGGCGCGCCGACGTTCACCACCCGGGGCAACTCCGCGACGAACACGGTGAACTGGGGTGGTGGCGTCGCGCCGTTCCCGGCCACGCCGCGCGAGGACCGCAACTACACGTACCCGTTCACCGACCAGTGGAGCGAGGCGAGGTGTGACCCGGCGGTCTACACGTCGCCGGAGCGCAACGACGCGGACGCGGCGGTGGCGAACCTGTTCGCCATGCACAACCGGATGCACGACTGGTCGTACCACCTGGGCTTCACCGAGTCCGCGTGGAACATGCAGCTGGTCAACACGTCCGGGGCCGGCCTCGGCGGTGACCCGGAGACCGGGCGGGCGCAGTCCGGCGCGCTGGCCGGGTCGCGGAACAACGCGAACCAGTCCACCGGCCGCGACGGGCTGCCGCCGGTGACGAACATGTACCTGTGGCAGCCGATCGCGGGCTCGGCGTACCCGCCGTGCGTGGACGGCGACTACGACATGACCGTGATCGGGCACGAGTACGGGCACGCGATCACGAACCGGATGATCGCCGGCCCGGACACCGGCATCGGCTCGGTGCAGGGCGGCTCGATGGGCGAGTCGTGGAGCGACCTGCTGGCGATGGAGTACCTGTACGAGAACGGGTTGCGCGCGGCCGGCGACACGCCGTTCGTCACCGGCGCGTACGTGACCGGCAACGACACCAACGGCATCCGCAACTACGACGCCAGCCGCAGCCCGCTGAACTTCTCCGACGTCGCCTACGACATGGTCGGCCAGCAGGTGCACGCGGACGGCGAGATCTGGAGCGCGACCCAGCTGCGGCTGCGCAAGGCCTTCCTGAACCGGTACGGCGACGGCACCCCCGACCTGCAGAAGCGCTGCGCGGAGGGAAAGGTCGAGGCGTCCCGCTGCCCGGGCAACCGGCGCTGGATGCAGCTGATGTTCGACTCGTTCCTGCTGCAGGCCGGCAGTCAGTTCAGCATGCTGGACATGCGCGACAACATGCTCGCAGCGGACCTGACCCGGTTCGGCGGCGCGAACCAGAAGCTGATGTGGGACGTGTTCGCGGAGTCCGGCATGGGCCGCGACGCGACCAGCGGCCCGTCGGACGCGCAGCCGGTGCCGAGCTTCGCCTCGCCGCACTCCCGGAACGCGACCGTGACCGTCAAGGCGTCCGCGCCGGTGCAGGTCTTCGTCGGCCAGTACGAGGCGCGGGTCACGCCGATCGCGGACACCGACCCGGCCACGCCGCTCGGCGACACGTTCGAGATCGTGCCCGGTGTGACGTTCGACTTCGTCGCGACCGGCGCGGGCTACGGGCACCAGCGGCTCGCCGCGTCGTTCCGGCCCGGCCGCACCGACACGCTGCGGGTGGACCTGAAGCCGAACCTGGCCTCGGCCGCGTCCGGCGCGACGATCACCGGCCCGGGCGTCAACCTGGACAAGCTGATCGACGACACCGAGGGTACGAACTGGGCGTCGCTGACCGGGGTGGCCGGGCAGGCGCTCACCGTGGACCTGGCGGGCGACCAGCGCCGGGTGATCACGTCGGTGAACGTGAGCGCGCTGCTGCGCCCGGCGATCACCACGGACGCGGACCCGGCGAACCCGCAGAACCGGTTCTCGGCGCTGCGCTCGTTCGCGGTGTGGGCGTGCGACGCGACCCGCGGCGCGGACTGCACCACGGACGCCGGCTTCCGCAAGGTCTGGATCAGCCCGCGGGACGCGTTCCCGGCGCCGAACTTCCGGCCGAACGCGCCGTCGCTCAACCTGCGCACGTTCCGGATCCCGCCGACGCAGGCCACACACCTGCGCCTCGAGGTGCTGCACAGCCAGTGCACCGGCAACCCCCGCTACGCGGGCGAACAGGACAACGACCCCGCCGCGGGTACGGACTGCGCCACCAACAGCGCGTTCCGTGACCAGGTGCGGGTGGCGGAGTTCCAGGCCTACGGACGGTGACGCGTACCCCCTCTCTCGGTTATGATCTTGATCTTTGCCGGGAGAGGGGCTCGCCGTGTTGCTGGACTGGCTGAACGGCACGGCCGTGACCGCGTTCGGCGCGCCCACCAGCCGCGCGGAGGCACTCGGGTTCGTCACCGGAGCTCTCTGCGTGTGGCTGGTGGTCCGCCAGCACATCGCGAACTGGCCGCTCGGCATCGCCAACGTGCTGCTGCTCATGCTGGTGTTCGTCAACGCCGCGCTCTACGCGGACGCGGCGCTGCAGGTCGTCTACGTGCTGCTCAACGCGTACGGCTGGTGGCACTGGGCGCGCGGCGGCCGGGACGACGGGCCGCTGCGGGTCTCCCGGACCGCACCGGCGGAGTGGGCCGGCCTGGCCGCGGCCGGGGTGGCGATCACCGCGCTGCTCACCTGGTGGCTGGCCGCGCACACCGACTCGACCACGGAGCTGCCGGACGCGGCCACCACCGCGCTGTCGCTGCTGGCCACCTACGGCCAGACCCGCAAGCTGCTGGAGAGCTGGTGGCTGTGGATCGCCGCGGACCTGATCTACATCCCGCTGTACGGCTACAAGGGCCTGTGGCTGACCGCGCTGCTCTACCTCGTGTTCCTCGCGCTGTGCGTGGCCGGCCTGCGCACCTGGCGGCGGTCGGTCCCGGCATGACGCGCTTCGCCACCGGGCTGGTGGTCGGCAAGTTCTATCCGCCGCACGCCGGGCACCACCATCTCATCGCGACCGCCGCGCGCGCCTGCGCGGAGCTGACCGTGGTGGCCGCGCCGTCCCGGCAGGAGTCCATCCCGCTGGACCTGCGGGTGGAGTGGCTGCGCGCGCTGCACCCGGGCGTGCGCGTGGTGGGCGTCCACGACGACCACCCGATCGACTACGGCAGCGCGGACGCGTGGGACACGCACGTGGCGGTCTTCCGGGACGCGGCCGGGCGGGACCGCTTCGACGCGGTGTTCAGCTCCGAGGCGTACGGCCCGGAACTGGCCCGGCGCTTCCACGCGGTGCACGTGCCGGTCGACCCGCAGCGCGCCACGGTTCCGGTCTCCGGCACCGCGATCCGCGCCGACCCGGTCGCGCACTGGCGGCACCTGTCCGGCCCGGTCCGCGCCTGGTTCACCCGCCGCGTGATCGCGGTCGGCGCGGAGTCGACCGGCACCACCACGATCGCGTCCGCGCTGGCCGCGCACTACCGCGCCCGCGGCGGCGTCTGGGCGGACACCCGCTGGGTGCCGGAGTTCGGCCGCGAACTGACCGCCCGCAAGATGCGCGCCCGCCCGGACCTGCCGGTCGCGGACCTGACCTGGGACCGGGACGACTTCGTCGAGGTGGTCACGGAGCAGAACCGGGCCGAGGACGAGGCGGCCGCGCTCGGCTCCCCCATCCTGTTCGGCGACACCGACGCGGCCGCCACCGCGATCTGGGAACGCCGCTACCTCGGCAGCACCTCCCCCGCGGTCCTGGCCGCCGCCCGCCCACCCGACCTCTACCTGCTCACCGACCACGAGGGCGTCCCGTTCGAGGACGACGGCATGCGCGACGGCGAGCACCTGCGCGCCTGGATGACCGGCCTGTTCCGCGCGCACCTGGCCACCCTCGGCGTCCCGGTCCTCGAGCTCCGCGGCCCGCACGACACCCGCATGTCCCTCGCCGTCGCGGCCTGCGACGCCCTCCTCGACAAGGGCTGGTCCCTCGCCGAGCCGAAGAAGCCCCGTTCATGACCCGGATCCGCCTCCGGCACCTGCACGCCGACGGCCACGCCTTCACCTGGCGCGCCGCGATCACCCACGTCCGCGGCACGTCGGACTGTCACCGGGCCGTGCTCGTCCGCGTGTGGGGGCCGGCCGGGAAGACCGGCTGCGTGCTGCGGGCGGACCTGATCTCCACCGCCGGCCCGTCGCCGTGGGGATACTGCGCGACGGACGGCTCCTATCCCACGTCCGGTCACGTGCGCGCGCTGATCGACCACGCGCTCGCGCACGGGTGGGATCCGGCGCGGCGCGGTGGCGAGTTCACGCTCTCCGAGCGCGCGCACCCGGCTCTCGTCCTGGACGGCTTCCTGCTCACCGACCGGCTGTGGGACCCGGACGCGGCCGACCCGACCCCGCGGGTGATCGCGGTCCGTGGCGGGCACGGGCGGTAGCCCGGGGAGTGGCGCGCAAGAAGGACGGTCGCCAACGGAACGTCATTCGGTGCCCGCTAGGCTCGCAAGCCCTCCGGCTGTCGCCGGCGGGCGGGCGTGGCGAAGGAGCGGGATGTGATCGAGCGCGGAGCGCCGCTGCGGCCGGGGGACCCGGAGCGCATCGGGCCGTACCGGGTGCTCGCCCGGCTCGGGGCCGGCGGCATGGGCGTCGTCTTCCTGGCGAACGACGCCGGTGGGCGGCCCGTCGCGGTCAAGGTGGTGCACGCGGAGATGGCCACCGACGACGAGTTCCGCAACCGGTTCCGGTCCGAGGTGGCACGCGTCCGGCAGGTGCCCGGGTTCTGCACCGCGGAGGTGCTCGACGCGGACCCGGACGCGACCCGGCCGTACCTCGTCACCGAGTTCGTGGACGGGCCGACGCTCGCGGCCGAGGTCGCCCAGCGCGGGCCGCTGAGCACGTCGAACCTGCACGCGGTCGCGATCGGGGTGGCGACCGCGCTGACCGCGATCCACGAGGCCGGTGTGATCCACCGTGATCTGAAGCCGCACAACGTGCTGCTCGCGCCGGGCACGCCCAAGGTGATCGATTTCGGGATCGCACGGGCCTGGGAATCGACGACGCAGCACACCCGCACCGGGCAGATCGTCGGCACCGCGAACTACATGGCGCCGGAACGGTTCGACGAGACCGGCGGGCCGACCGGGCCGGCCGCGGACGTGTTCGCCTGGGGGTGCGTGGTCACGTTCGCCGGGACCGGGCGGGCACCGTTCCACGCGGACTCGCCGCTGGCCACGTTCGGGCGGATCCTGACCCAGGAGCCGGAACTGGGCACGCTCGACGGGCCGCTGCGGCAGCTGGTCGAGCGGTCGCTGCGCCGCGACCCACGGGACCGGCCGACCGCGCGGGAACTGCTGGACCTGCTGCTGCGCGGCGGCCCGGCCCGGACGCCGCAGCCGGTGGAGGCGCTGGACGACATGCCGGCGCTGCGCACCGCGGCGATCGAGGTGCAGGCCACACCGGGACCGGTGTCGCCGCCGGTCTTCACGCTGCCGACGGAGACGCCGCCGGAGTCCGCGTTCGGCCCGGCCGCTCCCCCGCCGCCCTACGCACCGGTCTCGGCCGCACCGGCCAGCCCGGCGTTCGGCCCGGCGTCGGCACCGCCGTACGGTCCCGCCTCGGCACCGCCGTTCGCCCCGGCGTCCGGCGCACCCTACGGCCCGACGTCCGGCGCGCCGTTCGATCCGGCGTCCGGGGCTCCCTACGGCCCGGCGTCCGGCGCGCCGTACGGTGCGGCGCCGGGTCAGGCCTTCGCGCCCGGCTCACCGCCGCCCTACGGGCCCGGCTCACCGCCCTACGGGCCCGGCTCCGGTGCACCTTTCGCGGCGGGTCAGCCGGCGTTCGAGCCGGGGCCCGGCCGGCCGTCCGATGTGGAGCCGGAGACGCTGCGCCTGCGCGCGGCCCCGGGCGCCGCGGCCGGCCCGCACGCCGGCGCCGCTCCCCCGGCCGGCCCGTGGCCGCCCGCCCCGGGAACGCCGCATCACGGAATGCCGTCGGCGCACCCGACGCCGCCGGGCCACGGAACGCACGGGATGCCGGCCGGCCCCGGCTGGAACGCCGCCCCGGACCCGGGCGCGTCGCGCAGGAGCGGTGACGGCCGGGTCCTCGCCGGCATCCTGGCCGGCGTGCTGCTGCTGGCCTGCGTCGGCGGCGGCGGTCTGCTCGCCGCCCACTCGGCCGGCGCGTTCGGCGACGCCGAGGGTGACCGCACCGCCACGCCCACGTCGGACGCGCCGGCGCCGGAGCCGTCCGCGGACGTGCCCGCGTTCACGCTGCCGGCCGGCGACCCGCTGATCGCGGACGCGCTGACCAGCGCCGGGCAGTGGAACGGCACGTACATCGTGGACGAGGAGGACTCGAACTGCGACGTGCGGGACGGCGCGTTGCGCGTGCAGCGGGTCACGCCGGGGTCGTACATCTGCGCCGGCCCGGAGGAGAAGGTCGACGGCGACCACACGATCGCGGTCACCGGCACGATCGAGAAGCCCGGTTCCTGCCTCGGCATCTGGCTGTTCTGGGAGATCCCGCGCAGCTACCGGCTGACCGCCTGCGAGTCCGCGTTCCGGTTCGAGGTGGACCGCGAGGACGGCAGCGGGTACTCGATCCGCGAGGTGCGGCTGGACCGCGCGCTACCGCGCAACGAGCCGGTGCGCCTGCAGGTCGTGGTCGAGGACGGCACGGTCCGGTTCGGCCACGACGGCGTGCTGATCGGCGAGGCCGACCTGCCGGAGGACGACATCACCGAGGGCGTCGCGGCCGCGATCGGCATGATCAGCGCCCCGGGCGACGAGAACCCGCCGTACGGCGCCCACTTCAACGACGTCGAGGTGCGCACGCTGGAGGACTGATCAGCGGCGCACCCGGCAGCGCTGGGTGGCCGTCACGGCCGGGTCGCTCTCGGACGTGGCGTTCAGGAACACCTCGGCGGTACGGGCGGCGCCGCGCGCCGGGTCGATCGCGACCGTGACCGTGGTCCGGGCCCCGGACCGGGCGACCGCGAGCGCGTTCGGCAGTTCGGCGCGCCAGCCGCGGCCGTCGACCGAGGCGGAGAGCCGGTACACGTCGGCGCCGAGGTAGGCGGTCGCGTCCTCGGGGTGGGCGCCGCCCGGCACGTACCGCCCGGTGTTGGTCAGGGTGAAGGTGCACGTGGCGGGCGTGGTCTGCCGGCCCGGGGAGAGCGACGCGCCACGCGCCGACGCGCCGGGCCCGTCGAGCGAGCGGACCGCCACCGTGTAGGACAGCACGCGGCCGGCGGACCGCTGGATGTCGAGCACGTAGAAGTGCAGCCGGTTCGCCTCGTCGACGTACTCGTAGGCGGAGCCGGACCGCGTACCGGCGTGGAACAGGGCGTCGGAGAGCTGCCGGTAGTCGCCCATCGTGATCATCTGCGGGGTGCCGTCCGGCCGGACGAAGTCGACCATGCCGATGTCCTCCGGGTGCGCGTCGACCACCCACTGGAACGGTGCCCGGTCCTCGTCCTTGGTCTTGCTGATCAGGACGCCGTGGTCGGGCGTGAACGAGTCCGCGCCCATCCGGTCGACCACCTCGACCGTGTAGTTGTCGTAGCCACCGCCGTCGCACAGCACGTCGGCGGCGACCGAGCAGGCGGGCGAACGGTCGGTGCCGAGCGCGATGTGCAGCCCGTTCAGGCCGGGCGTGGCCACGGCGCGGGCGGTGACCCGCGCGACCACCGGACCGGACGCGGCCAGTTCCGCCCCGGACAGCCGCAGCACCTGGTCCTCGCCGATCAGCTCGATCTTGAGCTTGTCGCGGATCGTGTGCAGCGAACCCATCGCGCCGCCGTTGACCGGCGGGATCTGCCAGCGCGTGTGCGGGCCGCCGGGCCCGTTGAACGAGCCGCGGGACATCATGCTCCACGGTCCCGTGTAGGCGCGCCGCAGCGGCGTACCGTACGGGTTGTTGTAGTTGTCGCCGATGCTCAGCAGGTGACTCAGCTCGTGGGCGTAGACGGCCTGGCCGGAGCTCTCCGCCTGGGTCGACGATCCGCCGCCCGCGTTCGGCCAGATCGTGGCCGCGGACGCCCAGGACGTCCACGGTACGTAGCGGGTCGCGGCCGAGTTCGGCAGCGCCGGATCGGGCGGCCCGAGGTCCTCGGTGACCGCCGCCGGCCCGGCGAACCGCATCTGGCCGAACTCCTGCCAGGTGGACGACTCGTCCTGCCCGGCGGAGAGGATGAAGACCAGCTCGTACCCGTCGGCCACGGCGCCCACGTCCGCGCGCCACGCACCCAGCCCGTCCGTGCGCAGGTTGCGGTTGCAGGTCTCGCCGGCCGGGCACGCGCCCGGGTTCATGTCGTTCGTGATCCCGTACTGGTGGGCGGGATGTGGCATCTCGTACGGCCCGAACGCGGTCAGGTCCACGCCGTACCGGCCGTACGAGTCCTCCATCCAGTACTCGTGCAGCGTGTGCCCGTGGTTGAGCGGGCCGGGCGTGTTGAGGAAGTCACGGTAGAACGCGGGCACGTCCGCGCGGGCGACGCCGGCCGCGCTCGGCTGCGGGTTGCCGAAGACGGTGGAGTGCGGCGCCTGGGTGACCACGAACGGCTGGTCCGGATAGTCCAGCGTGACCAGCGCGATCCGGAAGTTGCGGACCGAGCCGGTGGCCGGCCGGTCCGCGCCCGGCACCGGCACGTAGTCGTCCCACGTCATGTGGTCCGGGTTCTCCCAGCGCGGCGGGTCGATGATCCGGAACGGGTCGGCGGGCGCGGCCCGGACGGCGGTGGCGGGCACGACGATCAGTGACAGGGCCAGGGCCGCGACGATCGCACCGGCCGTCCGGGAACGCCTCATCCGCTTCCTCTTTCCACCCGATCGGACCTCTACCTGATCGAACGATCAGTCAGGCGGCGGGTTGCAGGGCCGGTACGGATTCCCGGCTGCGCCGGGTGAGGAGCGCGTCCAGCGAGTACGGCCCGGGGCCGAGCACCGCGATCAGGAAGAACGACCAGCAGAACAGCGCGGCGGACTCGCCACCGTTCGCGACCGGTGCGAGCGCGTCCGGCTGGTGCACCACGAAGTAGGCGTAGGCCATCGAGCCGGAGCAGAGCAGCGCCGCGACCCGGGTGCCGAGTCCGACGACGACCAGCGTGCCCGCGACGAGCTGGATGACCCCGGCGTACCAGCCGGGCCAGGTGCCGGCCGCGACGGCCTCGCCGGTGCCGCGGCTGCCGCCGAAGAGTCCCAACACGGTAGCGGCACCGTGCACCGCGAAGATCAGCCCGACGACGACCCGAAACAATGTCGTAACGGGTACGGACAGTCGCTCGAACATCATCACTCCCTAGCATGAGAACGGTTACCCACCGCGATCTCCACAGGGTGCCATAGATATAGATACAAGTCGATATGATGAATGCCATGCGGGGAACCGGGATCCGCGCGCGTCCACTGTGACTCGGCGCGGCGGGTCCCGAGCCGGGCCTACCGTTCGGCGCCGGCCGGGAGCAGATACTCCCCGCCGCACGACTCCGCCAGCGACGGGCCGAACAGCGCCGCCGGGGTGTGGGCGCCCGGCCGCCCCTCGCCCGCCAGCAGCCGCCGCGCCACCTCGGCCGGGATCGCACCGGTGTATCCCTGCGCCTCACCCACCCGCAACCAGCCCTCCCGTACGGTGCCGTCCGCCCAGCGCACCCGCGCGTAGCCCCACGAGTGCGCGCGCGGCCGCGGCCGGTCCGGGAACCGCACGCGGGCCAGCCGCCGGACCGCGAACCGGCGCAGCGCCGCGGACTCCAGCAGCACGGACGCCACCGGCAGGACGTGCCGCAGCGCCGCCATCTCGCTGGACGCGGCGGTCACGTCCGGCGCCCCGCTGGCCCGCTGCGCCGCGACCAGCTCGCCGAGCGGCACGCTCACGGTGCGCACCACGGTCCCGTCCGGCAGCGTGAGCCGGGTGGCGTCGCCGCCGAGCCGCGCGGGTGCCAGCCGCCCGCCCCGGAACCTGCGCCCCTGGAACCGGCGCCCGCCACCGACGCCCGGCAGCCCGTCGAGCATCGTGGCGGCCAGCGCCGCACCGACCGCGCCGGCCTCGATCGCCAGCGACGGGATCATGTGCACGCGCACCTCGGCCGGCACGGGACGCCCCGCGCACAGCGCGACCACCACGCTCTCGGTCGCGGTCACGCCGAAGCCGGCACCGGTCACCACGGTCCGCCCGGCCGCCGTCGCCGTGTCGTCGAGGTCCAGCACCGCGGAGAGCGACGCCACCTCGTTCGCCAGGTCGACGTAGTGCGCGCCGGCCGACAGGCAGGCCCGCGCGATCGGCACCGCAGTCGCGCGGAACGGCCCGACCGTGCTCACCACCACGGCCGGCCGCTGCCGCCGGATCTGCGCGATCGCCGCCTCGACCGTGCCGGCGACCACCGTGCGGGCGCCACCGCCGACCCGCTCGGCGGCCCGCTCGAGGCGTGCCGCGTCCCGGCCGACCAGCACCGGCGTGATTCCGCGAGCCGGCAGTTCGGCCGCGATCGCCCGGCCGCTGCGGCCGGTCCCGCCCAGGATCCAGGTCTCCACGCGCGTCTCCGTTCCTTGATGACATGACGTGTCATCAAGGTAGCGCGCGATGACACGTCATGTCATCACTAGGATCGGAGGCGTGGGACGATGGGAACCGGACGCACGGCAACGGCTGGAGCAGGCGGCGCTCGAACTCTTCGCCGAGCAGGGCTTCGCCGCGACGACCGTGCCCGAGATCACCGCGCGGGCCGGCCTGACCACCCGCACGTTCTTCCGCCACTTCGCCGACAAGCGCGAGGTGCTGTTCGCCGAGGACCAGGCCGCCGAGGCCGCCGAACGCCTGCTGACCACGGCACCACCGGACGCCGCCCCGCTGACGCTGATCCTCGACGGCCTGCGCGCGGTCGCCACCGAACGCTTCGAGCCCAAGCGCGAACACCTCCGCGCGCTGCGCGCCATCATCCGCACCGACGACGGCCTCCGCGAACGCGAGCTGCACAAACACGCCGCCCTCCGGGAAGCGGTCCGCACCGGCCTCCTGGCCCGTGGCCTCCCCTCCACCACCGCCGCGCTGCTCGCCGAAATCTGCACCACGCTGCTCTTCGTCTCCGTCGACGAATGGCTCGACCGCGACGACGACCGCCCCCTCGCCGACATCATCGGCGACACCCTCACCGCACTCCGCGCGGTGCTGAAGATCTGACCACCGGCGATCCCGCGGTACGACGGCGTCCGCCACGGAAGCCGGACGTAGCGACACTCGGACGGCACACCAGGAAATGCTGGCCGTCCGGCCGAGTGATTCCGGCTCCGAATCCAATAGCAATACGTATGCTGTTGGTCACCTTTTGAGACGGTCGCGCTGCGGAGGCCTCCTTTGACAGACCGGCTGGCGGTCCTGATCGGCGTGCCGTCGTGTGATCGTGATCTGTTCCCGGCCATCCCCCACGTCGTCGCGGCGGACGTAGCGCGGATGAGTGAGGCCCTCGCGTCGTCCGGCTACACGATCCGCCACTGCGGTGCCGGTGACGCCTCGGAGGCGGTGCCGAGCCGGAACCGGATCCGGGGCGCCATCCTGGAGGCCTGCGACCAGGTAGCCGACGGCGGCATCCTGTTGCTGTACTTCTCCGGTCACGGCGTGGTGATCGATGGCAAGAGCTATCTGGTACCGCAGGATCCCATCGCTCATCGCGACGGATCTCTCGATCCGGGCAGTCTCGTGCCGATCATGCCGCCCGGCATCGAATACTGCCGAGCCAAGATGGTCGTCTTCTGCGTGGACGCGTGCCGGGAGGATGCGGCCGGGTTGGTCGTACCGCCGCGGGACGAGCTGCCGCTACCGGCGAGCGGTGACTTCGCACTCGTCAGCAGCTGTGCGGCCGGGCAGTTCAGTGGTTACACGGACACCGGTAGCCACTTCACCCAGGCACTCGCGGACGTGCTCGGCCGCAGAAATCCCGCTCGGACGGTCGACGAGGTGTTCGATCGGGTGGTGCGGCGGCTCGCGACGACCGGCCTTCCGGAGGAGGACGGTCCGCAGACACCGAGAATGGCCATGACCCGGCGTGGTGGGCCGGGCAACAGGCCGCCGGGCACCGTCGTGATCTGCGAGGGCGAGCGGGTCAGTGAGCAGTGGCGTACCGCCGTCGCGTCCAGCACCCTGTGGAATCGGGTGACGTGCCGGCCCGAGGTGCGTGAACAGGCTCGGGACCTCGTCGTACGGGCCGTCGAAGCGGCCGCCGTGACCTGGCTCGACGCACACGCGCATTTCGCGTCGGTGGTGGGGTTCGACGATCCGTGGGCACCCTACGAGGTGCCCGTCCGGGTTCTCGCCTGCGCTGAACAGTGCCTACCGGACACCACCACGTTCACGTCGGTGGAGGTCGCTATGGTGGTGGCGGCACCCTTCCTGCGCGAGGTGGCCTACAGCGCAGGCATCCGTCTCGCCGCCGAGGTCGAGCCCACCGCGTTTCATCGCACCTACGCCGAGACCGTGCGGTACGACCTGGAGATCACCCACCAGGTGCACGAACATGTGTGCCGACGGGCCGAAGGTCTGGCCAAGCGCGGCCACGAGGAGCTGCGCAACGCGCTCGCGATGTGGCTGGTGCATCGTTGGCTCGGTGGCCGCGCGGCACTGTGGGACGAGCCTGCGGCCACCCATGCCTGCGACCAGTTGGCGGCAGCGCTTGCGCCGCTGGCGGGCGATCGCCTGAAGCCGGGTGAGCGTGCCACACTGCTGAAGGTGCTCGCCCGCTGCGCGGGCGCCGAGCCGGACGATCCCAGGCTCGTCGGCCGGCTCGGATACCGAGATTTCACCGAGACCAGCCGCCTCTTGGCGGCCGTCCTCTGGCTGGGCGGGTCGATGGCGGCCGATCCCCGGCGCATGCCGCCGGTCATCGTCGATCACCTGGGGGTCGGCTCGGACCTGACGGTGCCCGGGGTCCATGACGCCGCCCGGTCGACCCGCTGGGACCGCACCGTGAACGCGATGGAGCTGGGAGCGATCTGCGATCATCCCGCGATCCATGACGCCTTGACCGACGTCGTGTCCCGCGCCCAGTTCGTCAGGGAAAGGTTGGCGTCGGCCCTGGACGTCGCGGCGGAACTGCCGGGGCGTTTCGGCGACGCGGGCCTGCGCGCGGAGCTGTGTGACGGCGTCCCGGTCTACGTCACGCCGTTGCTGCGCTTCCAGCTGTCCGAGGACAAGGTCCGCGAGCTGCTGATGGGCCGGCAGCTCTACGGCGAGCCGGAGTTGGCGATCCGCGAGCTGTACCAGAACGCGCTGGACGCATGTCGCTACCGCAGCGTCCGACGCACGTTTCTCCGCAGCACCAACCACCGGCCCGGCGAGTGGCAGGGCCTGATCGAGTTCAGCCAGGGCCGGACGCCGGAGGGACGCGACTACATCGAGTGCACGGACAACGGTGTCGGGATGGACCGGGAGACGCTGGAGAAGACCTTCGCGAACGCGGGTGAGCGATTCATCTACCGGGCCGCGTTCCGGCAGGAGCAGGCGGACTGGCAGGAGCTCACCCCGCCCCTCCGCCTCGTACCCAACAGCCAGTTCGGGGTCGGCGTCTTCAGCTACTTCATGCTGGCCGAGGAGATCGAGATCTTCACCCGCCCGGTGACCCGGGACGACCTTCCGATGCCCACCGGATTCCGGGTCAGTATCGCCAGCAGCGGCAGCCTCTTCCGGATCACCGAGACCACCGACGCGGGTCCGGGCGGCACCCGCGTGCGCCTGTACCTGACCGGCGAGGACGACGTGTCGGTGCTACGGACGATGCGCGATCTCCTGCGCGTGGCCGAGTTCCGCGTCGACGTCGAACACGACGGCATCGGGCGGGACACCTGGCACCCGGACGAGTTGCACCACACCGACTCCGGGTTGCAGCCGCTGAAGGTGGGCGACGATTTCTGGTGGGTGCCCGGTGAAGGGTGTCTGGCCGCCGACGGTATCGCCACCGGCGAGAAGCGTTACGGCTTTCTGGTGAACCTACGTGAGGCGCGGCAACCGCAGTTCACCGTCGACCGCAAGAGCCTGCGCCGCTGGGACCGCGAGTGGGTGGCCGAGCGGGTGCGGTCGGCGCTGCCCGAACTGATGAACTGGCCGGGTCTCACCCTTTCCTGGCTGTGGGAGGTGGCGAAGCGGACGCCCGACGTCGCGAACGACATCTTCCAACGGCTGCGCCAGGACGGCCGAGAGCTTCCGGTGGAAGGTGCGGTCGGTCATGGCGTCCTGGCGCCGCTCTCCAGGGTCGGATGCCTCCCACTGGATGCCCAGCTGCTCAGCGGCGAGTTGTTCCGATACGGCGGGGACGACTGGCTCGTGCGCTGGCGCCTCGGCGTATGGCGCGATCATATTCAGCTGCCTCGCTGGTGGCAGGCCTCACCGCCCGAGCGGACCGACGGTCTCCCCGTCGTGGACCCCTTCGAGGCAGAGGTGATCGAAGCACTCTACGAAGGAATGCCGATCAGGGGCCGGGACGCACCCTTACCGGCTGAACTGCTCGCGGTCGCCGCAGCGGTCGAGCAGGCTCCCGCCGCCAGGCTGGCGCGGCTCCGTCGCTTCGCGATCGTCGGCATGGATCTGAGGGCCGCCCGAGATCTCCCACACATCGATCGCGCTCTGAGCAAGGAGGACCTCGCCCTGCTCCCGGCGGTGGCCGCATGGGCACGTCCCGGCGAACCACCCCGCGAGGCAGTCGGCGGACCTCTCGCAGCCGTTTCTCAGGCCATGCGGGCACCACTGCGCACGGTGATCGATCGAGCAGGCCGGTTGGTGCCCGCCGGCTGGGTGGCACCGCGTGTCGGATCCGAGACGCTCCATGACTACGTCTTCGCCGCAGGCGATGTGCGGCTCTTTCACGAGTCAGGCTTCCCCTACGCCCCCACGATCGGGGCGACCGTTTCACCGTCGCATGTCGCGGCACTGGCCACGGCGCTCAATCAGCCGGTAAACGAGATCCTGCAACGGTTCGACCGGTTCGCGGCACTCGGCTATCACGTAGAGGCACGCGACGCCTATCCAGAAGACGTCACGGCGACCGAGCTCGAGACGTTACGAGACGTCTTCACAGCCGGGCGAGAACTCACGCCTTTCGACATGTTTTTTCTCGCCGGCCGACGAAGCTGCACCGTGCGGAAGCTCAGAGAGGATCTGTCCCGCCTTGCGGACAGCGGACTGATCCGCCTGCCC
The DNA here is from genome assembly GCF_031458255.1 of Catenuloplanes niger. NCBI lineage: Bacteria > Bacillati > Actinomycetota > Actinomycetes > Micromonosporales > Micromonosporaceae > Catenuloplanes > Catenuloplanes niger. The sequence goes on along the minus strand of NZ_JAVDYC010000001.1, from coordinate 9,229,725 downwards.
GAGGTCGATCCGGTACCCGACCAGGTGCCGACATCGGACCAGATCGACGCGATGCGACAGGCTGCACAGGGCCAGTACAACGTCTGGAGCGGTGGATATCGCAAACCCGACGAGTCACGTGTATTCGTCTCCCTCATCAATCGCCTGCCCGCGCTCGACGATCATCGGTTCGCCGACGAGCTGGCCATAATGCGGCCATTGCTCGAAATCATCTGCGCCGGCCGGCGGATGACACCGCCGGAGATGGTGAGCGTCGCGTACCGCTACGAGTACTCGCTAGCGGATACAGTTGATTTCCTGGCCAAGGTGTTACCCGGTTCCGATGTGCTCAGTGGCCTGTCGGCCAACTTGCGCGGGTCATCAATCAGACTCAAGCGCTATGACGAGCGGCTCGCCCTGCTCGGAAGTCAGTACGGCATGGTTCTGGAAGGGCGGCCGATCGACTGGTGCCTGGACGCTCACAACCTGGTGCAGGCCGCGCTAGCCGGCCGGCAAACGGTTCCGGAGATCATCGACCGGATCGCGCCCTTCGGCGAGTTCGGTGCTCCGGTGCCGCACCTCGACGACGCCGAACGGGCGGCCATGCTCGCCATACCGGTGACGCCGCACGACTCCGAGATGCTCGTGCAGCGGGATGGGCACGGCGATGAGGTGCCGATCACCGAGTTCTGGCCGTTCGACCTGGTCCGCATCGCGGGCCGTTACGGCTGGACGGTGCAGCATGCCGACACGCGCCTGCGTCGTTTTGCACCGCTCGGCTTGACGCTGCACTTCGACACCGACGACTGCGCCGATCAGCTCGTGCACTGGCAGGACCTGCTTGCACTGACCACGTACCTCGACGGGCAGCCACCGACCCTGTCCGGCCCGGTGACCGACGACCACCTCGCCGCCGCCGCGGATGCGGTGGGCGAACCGACCGTACGCATCCGGGAACGGCTACGGCCGTACGCGAACCTGATCGGCTTCACCGTGCCGGACATCGCTTCCGAGGAGACACCGGATGCCTGACGACACTCCACCCGTGCAGCACCGGCCGATCCCCTGGACCCGACATGATCATGCCGTCCCGGACGGTTTCACCGTCACGCCGATCGCGGAGAACAAGGGATTCGAAGTGAACGGTGTCTGCCCGGGCTGCGGCGGACGCATCCGACGGGAGTGGCGATACGGCTCCGGCAACGGCTACAAGGGCATCTTCAAACACCGTCAGCCGCCCCGGCCGAAGCCCGGCCCGCGGACCGTACGCTGCTGTTGCGGTCACTTCCACGCCGACCGGCCGGCCGAGGAGACGCTGGAGGGCTGCGGGGCCTACTGGATGGTCAACCTGCCGTGAGCGATCCGAGACTGCGGTGGGACGCGCTCGCTGACGACCTGGCCTTCAACCAGCTCCCGTCGACCCGGAAGCAGGCCGAGACGTGGCGGACCGGTCTGGCGGGTCTGACGAGCCTGCTCGGGGCGGTGCTGATCGTGAAGGGCCGGGACACCATCGCCGACCTGGCCCAGGAGCGCAAGGTACTGGTCATCGTGCTGCTGGCGTCGGCCTTCGCGGTTCTGGTGACCGCGACCCTGTCGGCGTTGCGCGCGGCATCGGGCAACCCTGGCGACGACACATTGCTCACCGGAGAAGATCTCCGGGACTGGACCGAGAGGGAAGTCGGAAAGGCACGGCGGGCCATCCGCCTGGCCCGGGCTCTGACATTGGGCGGCATCGTGCTGGTGGCCCTCGCCGTCGGGGTCGCCTGGCTGAGCCCCACCGCCAAGCCGGGACAGGCGCTCGTGCTGATCCAGTCGGCATCCGGCACGGTGTGTGGTGCGTTGGACTCCTCCCTCACCGTCGGCCACCTGAGTGTCGTCGTGAGCGAGAAGCCGCGTCTGACGACCACCGTGGCGTTGACCGCGACCACCCGGGTGACGCCGGTCGAGGCCTGCCCGTGACCGCGGATGCCGGAGTGGTCAGTGGAGGACGAGGAGGGCGCCGGCGCCGAGGGTGGCGAGGGCGTGAAGGGTGGCGAACTTGGTGCGCTGGGGCACCGGCCAGCGGCCGAACCAGATCCGGAGCAGGACCAGCCCGAATATCGCGGCGAGTACGGCGAACGGCCATGGGCGGAACGCCGGTGCGGCCCACCGCTGCTGGCCGAGGGTCGTCCAGAAGACCGCGAGCAGGCCCGCCGAGGCCAGGTTTCCGGGGTGGCGTTCGAGCAGCAGCGGCAGCACCTGTCCGCCGACGATCAGCGGGACCATGACCGCCAGGAACGACAGGAGCGGGTGGTACGGGTTTCCGGGCACCCACATCGGCAGGAGACCGCCGATCACGAGCCCGGTCAGGCCGGCGACCAGAATCTCCACCAGCGCCTCGGCGGACCCGGCCACGATGCCGGTGAACACCGCCCCGCTGATCAGCAGCAGCGCGTCGAGCCGCGGCACCACCGCGTCGAGCATGGTGTTCAGCACCACCACCTGGACCAGCAGCGCCAGGGCGATCGACTGGAGCGCCACGCGTCCCAGCGACCGTTGCAGGTTCACGTCGTCCTCGCGGGCGCGGCGCAGCCACAGTCCGAAGACGAGTCCGGCACCGGCGATCCCGGCGACGACCGACAGGTCGTACTGCGGGCGCCAGCCCAGGACCGGCAGGCTGCACACGGCCCCGACCACGCCGAGCAGCAGCGCGGTGGCGGTCCACCCGCGGAGCGTCTCCGGATCGGTCTCCGCGGCCTGCGTCTGGTCGTCCAGCGAGCCGTCGTCCGGGTTCATCGCTCCACGGTGACGCGCGCCGGGCCGGCCGGCCAGTCCCTGCTCAGGGGACAGTGGACCGGTCAGGAACAGTGGACCGGTCAGCCGGCCAGGGCGGCGTAGCGGCCGTTGCGGGCGAGCAGGGAGGTGTGGGTGCCGGACTCGATGACGCGGCCGTGGTCTATCACCGCGATCTGGTCCGCGTCGCGGACGGTGGACAGGCGGTGCGCGATGGTGATGGTGGTGCGGCCCTCGGCGAGCGTGTCGAAGGCGCGCTGGACCGCGCGTTCGGTGGACGTGTCGAGGGCGGAGGTGGCCTCGTCGAGGACCAGGACGCGGGGGTCGCGGAGCAGCGTGCGGGCGATCGCGATGCGCTGCTGTTCGCCGCCGGAGAAGCGGTAGCCGCGGGAGCCGACGACCGTGTCGTACCCGTCGGGCAGGGTCTGGATGTGGTCGTGGATCTGGGCGGCCCGGGCGGCGGCCTCGAGCTCGGCGTCGGTGGCGTCCGGTTTCGCGTAGCGCAGGTTCTCCCGGATCGTGGTGTGCAGCAGGTAGGTCTCCTGGCTGACGACGCCGATGATGCCGGCCAGGTCGTCGAGGCGCAGGTCGCGCAGGTCGACGCCGTCGATGGTGACGCGGCCGGAGTCGGGGTCGTGCAGGCGGGAGATCAGCGCGGCGAGCGTGCTCTTGCCGGAGCCGGTCTCGCCGACCAACGCGAGACTGCTGCCCGCGGGCACGTCGAGCGTCACGCCGGCCACGGCCGCGGTGTCGCTGCCCGGGTACGCGTAGGTGACGTCCTCGAGGCGCAGGTGGCCGCGCGGCGCGGTCAGCGTCACCGGGCGGGCCGGGTCGGCCACCTCGACCGGCAGGTCCAGGTATTCGAAGATGCGGGCGAACAACGCGAGTGACGCGGTGATCTGCACGCCCACGCTGAGCAGGCCCATCAGCGGGCGGAACAGGCCGTTCTGCAGCGCGGTGAACGCGACGAGCGTGCCGATGCTGACCGCGCCGGCGCTGCCCGGCAGTCCGGCGGAGAGGTAGATGAGCGCGGGGATCGCGGCGAAGATGATGCTCATCGTGGCCATCCGCCAGCGGCCGGCCAGTTCGGAGCGCAGTTCGAGGTCGATCAGGCGGGCGGACGAGCCGGTGAACCGGGCGATCTGGTGGCTTCCGGCGCCCATCGTCTTGCTGAGCCGGACGCCGCTGACGGACAGGCCCTCCTCGATGGTGACGTTCAGGTCGGCGAGCTCGCGCTGGCGTTCGGCGACGATCTCCCGGCGCATGCCGGCGACCTTGCGGGTGAAGTAGATCGCGGGCGGCAGCACGACCAGGGACGCGAGCGACAGCTGCCAGGACAGCGCGACCATCGCGACGATCGTGGCGACCGCGGTGGTCAGGTTCGCCGCGATGCCGGCCGCGGTGTTGGTCACCACGGTCTCCATGCCGCCGATGTCGTTGGTGATCCGGGACTGCACCTCGCCGGTGCGGGTGCGGGTGAAGAACCCGACGGACTGCCGTTGCAGGTGGGTGAAGACGTCGACGCGCAGCCGGTGCATGACCTCCTGGCCGACGCGGGTGGAGATCCAGGTCTGCACGACGCCGAGCGCCGCGGTCACGGCCGCGACCGCGATCATGCCGCCGACCAGCCAGGACAGCAGCGTCAGGTCCTGCCGGGGAAGCGCTGTGTCGATGACCTCGCGGAGCAGGAACGGTGACGCCATCCCGGCCGCGGCGGAGACCACGATGATCGCGGTGACGACCGTCAGGGACGCGCGGTGCGGGGCGAACAGTGCGGTGATGCGGCGCAGCGACACGGCGCGCGCCTGGGCCTTCTCGGCCTCGGAGGGTTTCTGTCGGTCTCGTGGCAACGCGTTCTCCTTTTACTGAGGTTACCTCATCATGAGGCTGCAACCCCATCACCCGCCACCGTTATTCCGGCTCGGCGCGCGCTTCTCGGCGGTCGGCACCGGGATGGCAAGCTGTCCCCCGTGTCCTCACCGTCGCCCGACTCGCTTCCTGAACTGTTCTGGGCCGTCGCCCGCCGGCTGCGGCACGCCAGCCGGGAGACGCTCGCGCCGTTCTCGATCACGCCCAGTCAGTCGCGGGCGCTCGGCGTGCTGTCCCACCACGGCCCGTTGCGGCTCAGCGCGGTCGCGGAACACCTGCACATCGCGCCCCGGTCCGCGACCGAGGTGATCGACGGTCTGGAGACGCTGGGGTACGCGGCCCGGCACCCCGACCCGGACGACCGGCGCGCCACGCTGGTCTCGCTGACCGACGCCGGCGCCGCGGCCGGTGAGGCGATCAAGGCGGCCCGCCGCGCCGAGGCCGACCGGCTCTTCGGCGCGCTCCCGGACGACGACCGCGCCGCGCTCGACCGGATCCTGCGTACGCTGCTCTGACCCGCTCTTGAGCATGTGCTCAAAACCTCGTACGCTCCGTTGAGCAACTGCTCAAACGGGGAGGCCGGCGTGCGTTCGATCTACGTGGAAGCGGTGATCTCGGCACCGCTCGACGACGTCTGGGCGGCGACTCAGGACCCGGTGCGGCACTGCCGGTGGGACGTGCGCTTCGGGCGCATCGACCCGGTCCCGGGCACCGCGCCGGCCGAGTTCCGCTATGTGACCACCGTGCTGCCCGGCGTCGAGATCGGCGGCTACGGCGTGCACGCCGGGCAGCGCGACCGGCCGGACGGCACCCGCACGTCCGCGCTGCGCTTCGGCTCCGCCGACCCGCGGTCGCCGATCGGGGACGGCCGCGGCTACTGGCGCTACGTGCCGGTCGCCGGCGGCGTGCGGTTCCTCACCGGGTACACGTACACGCCGCGGTGGCCCTTGATCGATCTGGTCTTCCGCCCGGTCTTCGGCTGGGCCACCGCGTGGTCGTTCGACCGGCTGCGGCTGTGGCTGGAACGCGGTGTCCCACCCGGGCGCGCGCTGCGCAACGCCTGGCTGGAGGTGATCGTGCGGGTCGCCGTCGTGGCCGGTGCCGCCGCTCTCGGCCCGCACCCGCTGATCGTCGCGCTGACCGCGCTCGCCGCCCTGCTGCTGCCGCCCGGCCGGGACACCCCGGCCGCCCGCCGCTGCCTCCGCCACCCGTCCGACCGCCGCGCCGCCACCGCGCCCACCCTGCTGGAGACACTGTGACCGACATCTTCGCCCGCGCGCTCGGCGCCGACTTCGACCGCCTGCACCCGCGCCTGCGGGAACGGTTCGGTGCGGCCCGCGGCTGCGTCGGCACCGGCGTGATGGACCGCGTCTGGCGCGGCCCCGCGTTCGTCACGCCGTTCCTGCACCTGGGCACGGCCCGGCACGTGCTCTTCCCGGAGACCGGCACCGACATCCCGTTCACCATCGAGAACTACGCCTACGCCGACTCGTACGGCCGGCCCACGCTCACGTTCGTGCGCACGTTCGAGGTCGCGGCCGCCCGCCGGCGCCGGTTCGACGCCACCATGGTCTTCAGCGAGCGCCGGCAGGTGCTCGTCGACTACCTGGGCACCCACCAGCACATCGCGGTCGACCTGCACCTGACCGTGGACGCGGCCGGTGGCCTGCACATCCGCAGCGGGCAGCAGCGCTTCCGCGGCGGTGTCCGCTGCCCGCGCCTGTTCAGCGGGGAGGCCGGACTGCACGAGTGGTACGACGAGGACGCCGGCCGCTTCCGGATCGAGGTCACCGTGGCGAACCGCCGCTTCGGCCCGATCTTCGGCTACTCCGGCAGCTTCACCACGCAGTACGTCGACGAGCACGCGCCGGTCCCGGCCGCGGTCCGCCCGCTCCGCGAGAATCCACGAGAATGAGGTGCCCGCTTCCGGCCCGGGCGCGTCACGGTGCTCCCGCGGGCACCGGTCGGCCGCGGGCGGCCTCCCTGCCGGTCAGCGCCGCCGGTCACCACGAACCGGCGCGGGCTACCGCTTGCGGGCGACCGCGCCGTACATGGCGATGTCCCGGTCCGCGACGCCCGCGTCCCCGCCGCCGTCCGGGCGCCACTTGTGCACCTGGACCAGGCCCGGCTCGACCAGGTCGAGGCCGTCGAAGAAGCCCAGCGCGGTCGCCCGGTCGCGGAAGACCAACGTCTCACCGAGCCGGTTGTACTCCCGCCGCACCTCGGCCAGCGGCACCGGGTCGAACTCGTCCGTGGCGATCGACATCGCCAGGTAGCTGCCGGACGGCAGCACGTCCAGCACCTGCCGGACGACGCGCAGCGCCTCCGCGTCGTCCTCGATGAAGTGCACGATCGCGATCAGCAGCAGTCCGACCGGCTCGTTCAGGTCCAGCGTCGCCCGGAACTCCGGCGCGGACAGGATCGTCCGCGGGTCCCGCATGTCCGCGTCGACGTAGGCGGTGCGCCCCCGCGCGGTGCCGGACATCAGCGCCCGCGCGTGCGCCAGCACCAGCGGGTCGTTGTCCGTGTAGACCACCCGCGCGGCCGGGTCGACCCGCTGCGCGATCTCGTGCAGGTTCGGCGACGTCGGCAGCCCGGTGCCGATGTCCAGGAACTGCCGGATCCCGCACTCGGCCGCCAGGTAGCGAACCACGCGGTGCATGAAGTCCCGGTTGGCCCGCATGTGCGGCCGCAGCGCCGGCCAGATCCGCAGCGAGTTCTCCGCGGCCTCCCGGTCGACCGCGAAGTTGTCGCCGCCACCCAGGATGTAATCGTAGATCCGCGCACCGTGCGCCCGGTCCGTCTGCAGATCCTCACCACGACGTTCCACCGCGAACCTCCGAAGCCGGCGTCCCCGCGACCTTACACCGATCTTCGGCTCCACTGTGGACGCCGTACCCTGTGGACCATGGGTTCGAAGACCGCGCTGCTCGCGTTCAGTGCCGGAGATCCGCGTCCCGCCCTGCGCGGCGCCGCCCGGCCGGATCCGGCGCAGGTCGTCGCCCGGGTACGCGAGCTGCACCCGGAATACGACGTGACCCCGCTCGGCACCGGCTCGCTGCCCTACTGGGCCGGCGAGCACCCGGTGCGATCGACGGTCACGGGTGAGCCGTACCCACTGCCGTTCCACCCGCTGGAGCTCGGCGGCGGCCCGGTGCTGCGCGCGCTGTTCGGCTTCGCCGAGGAGGGCGCCCCCGCGGCCGGCGACATCGACCCGTTCGGCGTGCCGCTGCTCGCGTTCCGCGTCGCCGACCCGAGCGGGCGCGAGCGGGCCGACCGGCAGGCCGCCATGGAACGGCTGGTCGCGCTGATGGACCCGCCCCGCCGTTACCGATTCGCGCCGGACGGCACGCTCCGGGAGACCACCGACGGCGGTTCCTGAAGCGGCTGGAATCCGATCGCCCGGGGCGGTGGTGCGGCGGTAGCGTCGGGGCGTGGTGGAGCACGAGGTGTTGCAGGCGGACGCGCACCGGCGGGTGGTGCGGATCGGGGACACCGTGCGGCGGCCGATGCATCCGTGGTCGGCGTCCGTGCACGAGGTCCTGGGGTATCTGGCCGACGTGGGGTTCCCGTTCGCGCCGCGGGTGCTCGGGATCGACGACCAGGGCCGGGAAGTGCTGTCCTATGTCAACGGTGACTCCGGCGGTGACGGCTGGGCGCGGGTGGTGGACGAGTCCGGGCTGCGGGCGATGGCGCGGCTGCTGCGCGACTACCACGACGCGATCGCGGGCTTCCGTCCCCGTACCGACGCGGTCTGGTCCTCGGGTTCGGCGCCGCCGCGGCCCGGCGAGCTGGTCTGTCACGGTGACTTCGGACCGTGGAACCTGGTGTGGCGCGGCACCCGGCCGGTCGGCGTCCTCGACTGGGACCATGCGGGGCCGCGCCGCCCGATCTTCGACGTGGCCTACGCGCTGGAGTACGTGGCGCCGTTCCGCGACGACGCGGAGAGCATGCGGTCGATGCACCACCCGAGTCCGCCGGACCGGCGTCGCCGCCTGGAGATCTTCGCCGCCGGGTACGGCTTGACCTCGCTGGACGGCCTGGCCGACGAGGTGATCGACCAGCAGCGGCAGGTGCTCGCGCTCGTCCGGCGGCTCGCCGCGGCCGGGCAGCAGCCGCAGGCGTCCTGGCTGACGGACGGCACGGTCGCGGCGACCGAGGCGCACATCGCGTGGAGCGTCCGCCACCGGGACCTGTTCGGCGGGTGAGCGGTCAGTCGAGGCGGGCCCGGGTGAGCGCCTCGACATACACGATCACGTCGTCGACCACGTCCAGCACGAACGTCCCGTCCCGCTCCGGCGTGACGGTGACGCACCGGTGACCCGGACCGTACGGCCCGTCCGGCGGTGGCGCGGTGTGAAAGCTCCGGCAGAAGTCGTCGCCGCAGTCGCACTCCCGCACGACACGCAGGCCGGCCACCTGATCCGCCAGCCGCCCGTCGCCCCGCGCCCGCAGTGCGGCCGCCAGCTCGGCCGCGAACCGCGGAAACCTGCTGCCCACCGCCTCGGCGTCACCATCATGTGCCATCACCGCCGAGGGTAACCGGTGACCGGCCCCGCGCTCAGGCCAGATCGAGCGTACGGCCGGCACCGGCCACGTCGACCGACCCGGTGAACTCCGCGGTGGCGGTGGCGGTGGCGAGCGCCGCGGTGGGGTCGGTGCCGGGCATCAGGTGGGTGAGCAGCAGCCGGCCGGCACCGGCCCGGGCCGCCCGGCGGGCCGCGATCCGGGCGCTTGACAGGCAGCAGCGCGCGTCGCCGGGCACGTCGTCCGCGTAGGAGGCCTCGGCGATCAGCAGGTCGGCGTCGCGGGCGAGGGCGGCGACCTCCGGCGACGGGCCGCCTATTGTCCGACGCGGCCGTCGATGCGTTCGCGGAGGAGGTCGGCGTGGCCGGCGTGGCGGGCGTATTCGTAGACGGTGCCGATCAGGACGTCGCGCAGGGACAGCGAGCCGCCGCCGCTGCCGTGCCGGTTGTCCGGGTCGTCGGCGGTGATGTCGAGGCTGGGCGCCGCGGCCACCAGACGGTCGGCGAACTCGATCTCCGATCGCCACGCCGACCACGCCTGCGTGACCACCGCCGGGTCCGCGACCGCGCCGTCGAAGTCGCCGTCCCGGTCGCCGGGCGTGCTGAACAGCGGCGGTGCGTCCTGGCCGGCCAGCAGGACGCGGAAGGTGGCGCGTTCGACGTCGGCGAGGTGCCGGATCAGCCCGAGCAGCGACATCGTCGACGGCGGGACGCTGCGCCGGGCCATCGCGGCCGCGTCCAGCCCGGCGCACTTCATCTCCACCGTCAGCCGCGCCACCCGCAACGATTCCATCAGCGTGGTGCGCTCGTCCGCCATGGTCGGCCCGTGCTCCCGCGGGTCGTCGTCGGACGGCCGCCCGTCCGCGGTGAACATGTCGGCACGTCGTGTCGTCCCCATCCCCGCATCATCGGCGGCACCGGCCGGCGGGACAAACCATTTCCGGTGTGGACGGTGCCGCACCGCGTAACACGGCTGAAACTGCTGGTTGATCCGGGTTTTCGGACAAAAACCATGTACAGCCGCACAACCTATCGAGAGCGGACGTTATAGTGCATCGGTGATCGATTTCGGAGGTACGGGCCGCGGCACCGGAGCTGTCTACGCGGCGAGCGTCTCCCGGGCGCCGTCGGGTGCGCCCGGCGACCATCCCCGGCCGGACGCCGAGGCCATGCGGATCGTGCAGCGGACCGCCGCGTCGGTGGCCGAGCGGCCGGTCGCGCTGGCGGAGGCGTTCTACCGGCACCTGTTCGCGATGGCTCCCGGGGTGCGGGCGATGTTCCCGGACGACATGACGGCGCAGAACGAGAAGCTGTGCCGGGCGCTGCTCGACGGCATCCGCGCGCTCGTGGAGCCGGAGCGGTACGCGGTGCAGATGGAGCGGTCGCTGCACCGGCTCGGCGCGCACCACGCGGACCGGTACGGCGTGCTGCCGGAGCACTACCCGTACGTCGGGCATGCGCTGGTCCGCGCGGTCGGCGACGTCTCCGACGACTGGTCGTCGTCGACCAGCGCGGCGTGGATCTGGGTCTACGACTGGATGGCCGCGCACATGCTGGGTCAGGCCGGGCACGGCGCCCGGTCATGAGTGCAGCGGCATGCTCGCCCGGGCGTGGCCGTACCGGGCGAGCAGCCGCGCCTCCTCGTCGAGGTAGAAGTTGGGGCGCTGGTCGGCCTCGTGGTAGTAGCGGTGGAAGACCGGCGTGGCCGCGCCGGACATCGGCGGCACGATCCAGCTCCAGTCGGCCGGCACCTCGCGGCCGGCCCGCTGTTCGCGGCGCACGTGCTCGAGGAACCGGGCGGCCTCGGTGTGATGGTCGGTGATCTTCACGCCGGCCCGCTCGTACGAGTGCAGCACCGCCCGGTTCAGCTCGACCAGCGCCCGGTCCCGCCACAGCGTGGTCTCGGAGCTCATGTCCAGGCCGAGCCGCTGCGCGACGACCGGGAGCAGGTCGTAACGGTCGGTGTCGGCCAGGTTGCGGGCGCCTATCTCGGTGCCCATGTACCAGCCGTTGAACGGCGCCAGCGGGTAGTCGACGCCGCCGATCCGGAGCCGCTGGTTCGCGATGGCCGGCACCGCGTACCAGCGCAGGCCCAGCTCGGCGAACCAGCCGTGGTCCGGGTGGGTCAGCGGGACCTCGAGGACCACGTTCTCCGGCAGGTCGTACATGTGCAGGCCGTGTTCGGGTGTCTCCACCATCAGCGGCAGCACGTCGAACGGCGTCTTCTCGCCCTTCCAGCCGAGCAGCTCCATCGACTCGGTGAAGTCCACCTGCGCCGGGTCGCCGAGCGTGGTGCCGTCCGGCATGCGGTATCCGGCGTACCGGATGAGCTGGTCGTTCCACACCCGGGCGTACGGCCGGCCGGGCTTCGCGGGGGCGAACACGCTGAGCACCGGCCGGATCGCGCCCTGGCGAACCGCGCGGGCGCCGGGGCGGACGTCGGTGCCGCTGGCTATCTCCAGGTGCCGCACCAGGCCGGCGTAGATCTCGTGCGGCGTGCGGGCCGAGCGCCGGTCCAGCACGTGCAGGCTGCGCCAGTAGAGCCGGCCGATGCACCGGCTGGCGTTGCGCCAGGCCAGCTTCGCGCCGTAGGTGACCTCGTCCAGCGTGTGCTCGTAGGTGCCGGTGGCCGCGATCTCCGTGCGGACCTCGGCCAGCCGGGCCGCCACGTCGCCCACGCCGGGGTTCTCGGCGTGGTACTGCACCAGGAACTCCTCGGCCTCCGCCACGTCGATCGGCGCGTCCGGATCCCAGTCAGCAACGGGATGGTCCCGATAGCCGGGTGTACCCACGTTTGTCCCACCGTCTCGCACTAGATCGTGTTAAGAGCGATGAGGATCGTAAATTTCCGACACATTACCGTCAAGCGGACCGACACCGCCCAGCCCGCCCGAAGCGGCCCCCGGGGCAGGTCAAGGTCCATTTCGACCAGGTTACGAAACGCGACGCAGATTCCGCACCAGCAGCGCGCCGGTCGCCTCGAGGTGGGCGTGCATCGCGGTGAAGGCGGCGTCGCCGTCCCGGGCCAGGACCGCGGCGACGACCGGCTGGTGCTCGGCGTGGATCTGGGCGAGGGTGCGCCCGCTCGCCGTGGTGGGCGGGCCGAGCAGCGCGGTGGTGGAGCGCAGCCCGTCGACGATCGCGGCGGTGCGCGGCTTGCCGGCGGCGCGCAGCAGCAGGTCGTGCAGCGCGCGGTCGGCGGCCCAGAACGCGGCCTCGTCGTCGTGCGCGGCCGCGCCGGCCATCTGGTCCAGCGCGGTCGCGACGGCCGCGTGCTGCGCGTCCGTGCCGTCGGACGCGGCCCGGCGTGCCGCGTCCGGCTCCAGCGCGAGCCGGATGCCGATGATCTCCTCGACGTCCGCGACCCGCGGTGGCAGCACCCGGAAGCCCCGGTTGCGGCGGATCTCGATCAGCCCGGCCTCGGCGAGCCGGAGCAGGCCCTCGCGGACCGGGCTGCGGGACACGCCGAGCAGCTCGGCCAGCTGGTAGACGGAGTAGGTGGTGTCCGGCACGAGCTGGCCGGCGGCGACGCCGTCACGGACCGCGCGGGCGACCGCGTCGGCGAGGGTGGGGGCCTCTGGCGGCAGGCTGAGCTGGGGCACGAGTAACATGTTACCTATGACTGATGTAGTGGCGGCGCTGGAGCGGGCCGGGCTCGAGGTGCGTGCCGACGCCGGCACGCGTGGCATGTACGCGTCCGACGCCTCGCTCTACCGCATCCCGCCGCTGGCCGTGGTCCGCCCGCGGCACACCGACGAGGTCGCGGCCGCGCTCGAGGTGGCCCGGGCGGCCGGCGTGCCGCTGACCAGCCGGGGCGCCGGCACGTCCGTCGCCGGCAACGCGGTCGGCCGCGGCATCGTGCTCGACTTCTCCCGGCACCTCAACCGGGTGCTCGGCGTCGACCCGGAGGCGCGGACCGCGGTGGTCGAGCCCGGCACCGTGCACGCGGTCCTGCAGAAGGCCGCGACGCCGCACGGGGTGCGCTTCGGCCCGGACCCGTCCACCCATCCGCGCTGCACGATCGGCGGCATGATCGGCAACAACGCGTGCGGCTCGCGGTCGCTGGCCTACGGCCGCACCTCCGACAACGTGGCCGGCCTCGAGCTGCTGACGGCCGGCGGTCAAAAGCTGATCACCGGGTACGACGGGAGCGGCGCGTTCGCCCGCGGTGCCGACGCGGTGCTCGGCGCGGTGCGGCAGACCATGAACCGGCACCTCGCCACCGCGCGCACCGAGTTCGACCGGTTCGGCCGGCAGGTCTCCGGCTACGCCGTGCAGCACCTGCTGCCGGAGCGCTTCGACCTGACCCGCGCGCTGGTCGGCTCCGAGGGCACGCTCGCGGTGATCACGCAGGCGACCGTGCGGCTGGTCGTGGACGCGCCGGTCCGGGTGGTGGTCGTGCTCGGCTTCCCGGACATCGTCGCGGCCGGTGAGGCCTCCCCCGCCGTGGTCGCGCACGGCCCGACGTCGTGCGAGGGCCTCGACTCCCGGTTGCTGGACGTGCTGCGCGCCCGCCGCGGGCCGGACGCGGTGCCGCCGCTGCCGTCCGGTGCCGCCTGGCTCTTCGTGGAGCTGGCCGGCGACGACGCCGGCGAGGTCGAGTCGCGCGCCCGCACGCTCGCGGCGGACGGCATCGGCGAGTCCAGCCTGGTCGTCACGGACCCGGCCGTCCAGGCCCGGCTGTGGCGCATCCGGGAGGACGGCGCGGGCCTGGCCGGGCGCGCCCCGTCCGACAAGCCGGCCTGGCCCGGCTGGGAGGACGCGGCCGTCCCGCCGGAGCGGCTCGGCGCGTACCTGGCCCGGTTCGACGAGCTGGTCGCGTCGTACGACATGACCTCGGCGCCGTTCGGGCACTTCGGCGACGGCTGCATGCACGTGCGCCTGGACCTGCCGCTGGACCAGCCCGGCGGTACGAAGATCATGCGGGAGTTCCTGACCGACGCGGCGAAGCTGGTCGGCGAGTTCGGCGGGTCGCTGTCCGGTGAGCACGGCGACGGCCGGGCCCGCTCCGAGCTGCTGCCGCACATGTACTCCGCGGACGCGATCGCGCTGTTCGCCGGCGTGAAGGCCGCGTTCGACCCGGACAACCTGCTCAACCCGGGCGTGCTGGTCGACCCGGACCCGATCGACGCGGACGTGCGCCCGGCCGGCCGGTTCCCGCTGACGACGCTCGCGATGGCGTACCCGCACGACGACGGTGACCTCGGCCAGGCCGTGCACCGCTGCACCGGCGTCGGCAAGTGCCGGGCGGACAACTCCGCGGCCGGTGGCGTGATGTGCCCGTCCTACCTCGCCACCCGCGAGGAGAAGGACTCCACCCGCGGGCGGGCCCGGGTGCTGCAGGAGGTGGTGCGCGGCGAGCTGGCCTGGTCGCACCCGTCCGTGCACGACGCGATGGACCTGTGCCTGTCCTGCAAGGGCTGCGCGTCGGACTGCCCGACCGGCATCGACATGGCCACGTACAAGTCCGAGGTGCTGCACCAGACGTACCGGGGGAAGATCCGGCCCCGGTCGCACTACACGCTCGGCAAGCTGCCGTTCTGGGCGCGGCTGGCCGGGTGGGTGCCGCGGCTGGCGAACCTCGGCGTGCGACTGCCCGGCGTCGGGCGGCTCGCGCTGTGGCTGGCCGGGGTCGACGGGCGGCGGTCCGTGCCCGCGTTCGCCCGCAAGCCGTTCCGGCGCACGTTCCGGCCGGCGGAGACGGACCGGAAACCGGTCGTGCTGTTCGCGGACTCGTTCTCGGACGCGTTCTCCCCCGAGGTCGCGGACGCCACGGTACGGGTGCTGCGCGCCGCCGGGTACGAGCCGCGGCTGCCGTCCGGGTCGGTGTGCTGCGGCCTGACCTGGATCACCACCGGCCAGCTCGACTCGGCGAAGAAGATCCTCGGCCGTACCGTGGCGGCGCTGGCCCCGGACGCCCGGGCCGGCGTGCCGATCGTCGGCATCGAGCCGTCCTGCACCGCGGTGCTGCGCTCCGACGTGCGCGAGCTGCTGCCCGGCGACCCGGACGCGGAGGCCGTGGCCGGCTCGGTGCGCACGCTGGCCGAGCTGCTGTCGCAGACGCCCGGCTGGACGCCGCCGGACCTGTCCGACGTGGAGGTGGTCGCGCAGCCGCACTGTCACCACCACGCGGTGATCGGCTGGAAGACCGACGCGGACCTGCTCGCCACGACCGGCGCCCGGGTGACCCGGCTGGCCGGCTGCTGCGGCCTGGCCGGCAACTTCGGCGTGGAGATCGGCCACTACGAGGTCTCGGTCGCGGTCGCGGAGCAGAACCTGCTGCCCGCGCTGGACGCCGCCCCCGGCGCCGTGGTCCTGGCCGACGGCTTCTCCTGCCGCACCCAGGTCGCCGACCTGCGCGACCGCCCCGCCGTCCACCTGGCCCAGCTGCTGGACCGCTGACCCCGGCCGGTGGGTCGCGCCACCGTTCGGAAGCGACCGCAACAGCCGAGCCCGACGCGCGCTCGCCCGGGTACAGGCGATCGCGCGCCGGGCGTACCCGGAGCCCTGACGCGCTCGACGCGCGGCAAGGTCACCGTTGGTAGCAGCGCGGCGTTCGGAACGGTAATTCCGACAAAACCATGGACCCGCACACCGTGCCGGACCGGATACTCGCTCAGGTGCCGGCCAATCCGCACGGATTCCCCGCCGTCCATGATGGACGCCCGCGACGTTCCGAGCCGATGGCCGGGTCCGTCCTCAGTAGACCCAGACCCGGGTGCCGACCGGCATCTCGCCGCTGCTCCACACCCAGTCCATCGCCGCGATCGACAACCGCGCGCAGCCGTGCGACGCCGGGTAGGGCGGGATGTCGTGCG
Source organism: Catenuloplanes niger (assembly GCF_031458255.1). Classification (NCBI taxonomy): domain Bacteria; kingdom Bacillati; phylum Actinomycetota; class Actinomycetes; order Micromonosporales; family Micromonosporaceae; genus Catenuloplanes; species Catenuloplanes niger. Next base: position 9,213,761 of record NZ_JAVDYC010000001.1, on the reverse strand, counting down.
CGCCGTGCACCGCGATCCCGCCGTTGAAGTACTTCGGCCGGTAGAGCGGGCCGAGCGGACCGTACCGCCAGCCGTCGATCTGCCGGCCGACCGTGAACCGCCCGGCCGGCGTGTCCGCGAGGTAGCGCCGCCCCCGGTGGCGGTAGTACTCGTCCGACCCGGTCGAGGTGTTGAGGATCCGGGTGACCGCGCCGTCGTCGACCAGCATCAGCAGCTGCCGCTCCAGGTCGATCTCGACCTTGTGCCCGCTGCGGCTCCGCGCGACCGGCCGCACGCCACCGGCCAGCGCCGCGAGCGTCTCGGCGTCGGCCCGCCCGGTGCGCGCGATCCCGGCCGCCTTCTGCACCGCGTACACCGCCTGCAGCGTGAGCGCGCCGAACCGCCCGTCGGCCGGCCCGTTCCAGTAGCCGAGCGCGTCCAGCCGCCGCTGCAGCGCCACGATCTCCGGCCCGCTCTCGCCCCGCTTCAGCACCCCGTCGCCGCCCGCGGTGGGCGTGCCGCTCGGCGTGCCCCCGGGCGCCGGTGTCGCCGTCTGCCCCGGCACGGGCATCCCGGGCGGCACCGGGGTTCCGGTCGGCACGGGCATCCCGGGCCACACCGGGGTTCCGGTCGGCGCCAGGGTGCCGGTCGACGCCGGGACACCGGTCGGCCAGGCGGTGCCGCCCGGTGTCGCGGCCGGGAGGGAGGGAGCGGCGGAACCTGCCGGCGGCCGGACCGGCGTGGGCGCACCGGTGAACCGCGGCGGGCCGCTCGGCCACGCCTGCGGGCCGGCCGTGGCGCCCGGCTGCGCGACCGGCGCCCCCGGCCCGCCGCCGCATCCCGCGGCCATCGCGACCGCGAGGCCGAGCACCGCCGACCGCCGCATCCCCCGCCGCACCGTCATCCCGTCATTCTCGCTGATCAGGGCACATTTCAGACCCGAACACCCCGAAACCGGCACCGGTACGGCGGACCCGCTCGCCACCGCGCCCGCACTCCCCCGGCCCGCTGCTCGACGCGCGCGTCAGCGATCATCACGTAGGGTGGCTGCGGACACGGGAGGCGGGGCACATGGGTTTCCGGCGGCATCGACGGCCGATCACGATCGAGGTGGCCGGCGCCGGCCCCGCCGAGGTGATCGCCGCCGTCCGCGAGCGGGGCGCCGTCGTGGTGGGCGGCACGCGCGTGTCGTTCCACGTCTCCGACGCGGGCCGGGTGCGCGCCCGGCTGCCGGTGCCCTCGCCGACCCACATGGCGCCGCACCTCACCGCGCGGCTCGTCGCCGCCGACCGCGGCACGGTGCTGACCGGCCAGATCCGCGAGTCCTACCTGGAGGTGGCCTACTCCTACCTCTACTACGGCCTCGCCGGGCTGCTCGCGCTGGCCGTGCTGCCGATCCTGGCGTTCGAGGGCGGCCCGCGCAATCCCGGTCTCTACGTGTGCGGGGTGGGCGCGCTGCTGCTCGGCCACGTCGGCTTCCTGACCACCCGCCACCGTCGCGTGGCGTTCGCGGCGAACGCCCCCGACCTGGACCGCGCGGCTCACCTCCTGCTCGCCCTCCGCGACCGCCCCCGGCCCGGCGGCCACCCGGAGCCCACCCCGCCGCTCCCCACCGGGCCGTCACCCGACGGTCCGCCGGCACCGCCCGACGGTCCGGCACCACCCGACGGTCCGCCGCGCGACGCACGCGAGCATGCGGCGGCGCCGGGCGACCCGGCACCGGGGCGTCCGCGCCCGTCCGGCCTGCGTCCCGCGACGCCGGAGTGACCGCTCGCCCGGACGGGCCTCGACCGCGGCGCACCGACGGCGGGCGCACGGCGGCGGCGCCACCGGCAGCGGTGTCGTAGGGTGGCGGGACGATCGAGGGGGCGGCGAGGGTGAGTGTCCGGCGAATACGGCGGGCCGTCGAGATCACGGTCCGCGGCGCGACGCCCGCGGAGACGATCGCCACCGTCCGGGAGCGTTCGGCTCGGCTCCGGGAGAGCACGGGGCTGTCGTCCCGGGTCTCCGACTCCGGCCGGGTCCGCGCGCGGATGCCGGCGAACTCGTCGACCCACCCGTCGCCGTACCTGACGGCGCACATCGGCCCCCGCGCGCGGAGCACGGTCGTGACCGGCCGGATCGTCGAGTCCTGGTACCCGCTGTTCTACGGGCACATGTACTACGTCCTCGCCGCGATGGTCGGGCTGCCGACACTCCCGCTGCTGGCCTTCGTGACCGGCTTCGGCAACCCGGTCCCGTACCTCGCGCTGGCGCTGGCGGCGGTGCTCGGCTGGTGCGGTGTCGGGATGACCCGGCAGCGTCACCTGTCGTTCGCGCGCGAGGCCGACGAGCTGGAACGGGCGCTGCGCCCGCTGTTCGCCCCACCGGGGCAGCGCCCGCGCGACGATCCGTCCCGCCACCGTCCCCGCCGTCCCGAGCGCCCCGCCGCCGCTCCGTGACCACGGCGCCGCTCACGTAGCCACGGGCGCCGCCCATGTGACCACGGGCTCAGGCGACCACGGCGCCGTTCACGTCGCACCGGCGACGTGAACGGGCGCCGCGGGGTCGCGGGGGCGGTTCGCTAGCCGGCCGCGGCGGCCGCGAGTTCGTCGCGCAGGACCAGGCGGTGCTTGCGGCGGATCTCCGCGAGGTGGAACGCGTGCCGTTCCTCGTCCGTGGTCAGTTCCAGCGGCGGGACCGGGCGGGGCCTGCCCCGGTCGTCGACCGCGACCATGACCAGATGCGCGGTCGCGACCACGGTCGGCGGCACCGCGCGGTCCCAGCGGTCCGCGGTGCAGCGCACCGCGACCTCCATCGAACTGCGCCCGGCCCAGGTGATCCGCGCCCGCACGTGCACCACGTCGCCGACGCGCACGGCCTGCAGGAACGCGGTCTCGTCGATCGCGGCCGTGACCGCGGGGCCGTCGGAGTGGCGGGCCGCGACCACACCGGCCACGGAGTCGATCAGGTTGAGGATGCGCCCGCCGTGGACCGTACCCATCAGGTTGGTGTGGTGTTGGTCCATGATCTGCGAGAGCGTGAGCTCGGACGCGGACGGCGGTCGGCCGGCGAGGTCCGGGAGGGTCATCGAAGAGTCCGTTCCGTTGTGCAGACGTGCCACGTGCCCCTTGATCGTCTCAAAGGGCACGTGGCGGCCGCATCAGAAGTCGTCGTCGAACGCGACGGAGCCGGTCACGCCGACCTGGTACGCCGAGACCCGGCGTTCGAAGAAGTTGGACAGCTCCTGCACGTCCTGCAACTCCATGAACGCGAACGGGTTCGCCGACCCGTACATCGGCGCGATGCCGAGCAGCGCGAGCCGGCGGTCCGCGACGTGCTGCAGGTACTCCCGCATGTCGCCCGGTGACATGCCGGACACGCCCTGGTCGAGCAGGTCGGCCGCGAACTGCACCTCGCACTCGACCGCCTCGGCGAGCATGTCGCGCACCTGCCGCTCCATCTCCGCGTCGAACAGCTCCGGCTCCTCCGCGCGGACCGTGTCGACCACGTCGAACGCGAACGCCATGTGCATCGACTCGTCGCGGAACACCCAGTTGGTGCCGGACGCGAGGCCGTGCAGCAGACCGCGCGAGCGCAGGAAGTAGACGTACGCGAACGCGCCGTAGAAGAACAGGCCCTCGATGCAGGCGGCGAAGCAGATCAGGTTGAGCAGGAACTTCCGGCGGTCGTCCCGGGTGCGCAGCTCGCGCAGTTCGAAGACCGAGTCGATCCACCGGAAGCAGAACTCGGCCTTGCGGGCGATCGACGGGATGTTCTCCACCGCCGCGAACGCCGCGAACCGCTCCTTCTCGTCCGGCACGTAGGTGTCGAGCAGGTTCAGGTAGAACTGGACGTGCACGGCCTCCTCGAACAGCTGCCGGGACAGGTAGAGGCGGCCCTCCGGCGAGTTGACGTGCTGGTAGAGATTGAGCACCAGGTTGTTCGCCACGATGGTGTCACCGGTCGCGAAGAACGCGACGAGCCGCGACACCAGGTGCTGTTCCGCGGGCGACAGCTTCGCGAGGTCGGCGAGGTCGGAGTGGAGGTCGACCTCCTCGACCGTCCACGTGTTCTTGATGGCGTCCTTGAAGCGGTCGAAGAAGTGCGGGTACTTCATCGGCCGCAGGGTCAGGTCCATTCCAGGATCCAGGAGCATTCTGCAAGTCCTTCGGGGGTACGGCGGGCGGGCGCTACTGGCAGGCTTCGCAGGACTCGGGGTTCTCCAGCGAGCAGGCGAGCGCCTCCGGGTCGGCAACCGCGACGGCCGGCGCCGCGACGGCCGGCGCCGTGACCGCCGGCGCCGTGACCGCGACGGTCGCCTGCTGGATCCGCGTCGCCGGTCGCGAGCGCAGGTAGTAGCTGGTCTTCAGCCCGGACTTCCAGGCGTGGAGGTACATCGAGGAGAGCTTGCCGATCGTCGGCGCGCTCATGAACAGGTTCAGCGACTGCGACTGGTCGACGTACGGCGCACGGGCCGCGGCCAGGTCGATCAGCGCCCGCTGCGGCAGCTCCCACGCGGTCCGGAACAGCTCCCGCACGTCCGCGGGCAGCTCCGTGATGCCCTGCACCGAGCCCTCGGCGCGCTTGATCCGCTCCCGGATCGGCGCGGTCCACAGCCCGCGGGCCTTCAGTTCCCGTACCAGATAGGTGTTGATCTGAAGGAACTCACCGGACATCGTCTCGCGTTTGAACAGGTTGGACACCTGCGGCTCGATGCACTCGTAGGCGCCGGCGATCGACGCGATCGTGGCGGTCGGCGCGATCGCCACCAGCAGCGAGTTGCGCAGCCCGGTCGCGGCGACCCGGGCCCGGACGGCGGCCCAGCGCGCGGTCTGCACCGGCGTGGCGCCCCACAGGTCCGGGTGCAGATCGCCGCGGGCGGCCCGGGTCTCCGGGAACGCCGGATGCGCGCCGTGCTCCTCGGCCAGCCCGGCGGAGGTCTCCAGCGCGGTCAGCAGGATCTCCTCCTGCACCCGGGTGGACAGCTCCCGCGCCTCGGCCGAGTCGAACGGCAGCCGGAGCGTGAAGAACGCGTCCTGCAGACCCATCAGCCCGAGCCCGACCGGCCGCCAGCGCGGGTTCGACGCGGCCGCCTGCGCCGACGGGTAGTAGTTGATGTCGATGACCCGGTCCAGGAAGACGACCGCCGTCCGTACCGTGGCGCGCAGCCGTGCCCAGTCGACGCCGGCCGCGGTCACGTGCGCGCCCAGGTTGACCGAGCCCAGGTTGCAGACCGCGGTCTCGTCGTCGGAGTTCACCTCGAGGATCTCGGTGCACAGGTTGGACAGGTGGATGGTGTTGCCGGGCGCGCCGGTCTGGTTGGACAGCCGGTTGGCCGGGTCCTTGAACGTCATCCACCCGTTGCCGGTCTGCGCGAGCGTGCGCATCATCCGGCCGTACAGGTCACGGGCCCGGACGGTCCGGACCGCCTTCCTCTCCGCCGCGCGGTACGCCTCGTCGAACGCCGCGCCGTACAGGTCCGGCAGCTCGGGCGCGTCGGACGGGTCGATCAGCGACCAGTCCGCGTCCGCCTCGACCCGGCGCATGAACTCGTCCGGGATCCAGTTGGCCAGGTTCAGGTTGTGGGTGCGGCGGGACTCCTCGCCGGTGTTGTCCCGCAGCTCCAGGAACTCCTCCACGTCCGGGTGCCACGGCTCCAGGTAGACGCAGGCCGCGCCCTTGCGCCGGCCGCCCTGGTTGACCGCGGCCACGCCCGCGTCCAGCGTCTTCAAAAACGGCACGATCCCGTTCGACCGGCCGTTCGTGCCGCGGATCAGCGCGCCCCGGCCGCGTACCCGGGACCAGGAGATGCCGATCCCGCCGGAGAACTTCGACAGCTTCGCGACCTGGTGGTAGCGCTCGTAGATCGAGTCCAGTTCGTCGCGCGGCGAGTCGACCAGGAAGCACGACGACATCTGGGTGTGCCGGGTGCCGGAGTTGAACAGCGTCGGCGAGCTGGGCAGGTAGGCCAGGCCGGCCATCAGGCGGTAGAACCCGATCGCCTCGTCCACCGTCCGGGACAGGCCGCAGGCGACGCGCAGCAGCCAGTACTGCGGTGTCTCGACGACCCTGCGGGTGTGCGGGTGGCGCAGCAGGTAGCGGTCCGCGACCGTGCGCACCCCGAAGTACTCGAACCGCAGGTCGTTGGTCCTGTCGACGGCGGCGTCGAGCCGGTCCCGGTGCGCCGCCACGAACGCGGCGGTGGCGTCGCCGATCAGGCCCAGCGCGTGCCCCCGGCCGATCGACTCGGCGAACGTGCCGATGTCCTGCCCGGCGACCTCCTCCTCGACCGCCGTGATCAGCAGCCGGGCCGCGAGCCGGGAGTACTGCGGCTCCTCGCCGATCAGCTCCGCCGCGGTCCGGATCACGAGCTCGCCCAGCTCGTCCGTGGTCGCGCCGTCGTACAGGCCGCCGATCGTCCTGGTCGCCACGCGCAGCGGGTCGACCTCCCCCAGGTCCGCGACCCACCGCGCGACCGCCCGCACGATCCGGTCGGCGTCGACGGGTTCGAGCGCGCCGTCGCGCGTGCGTACCCGCGTCGGTGTTGGTGTTCGTGTGGTCCGCGCCGGTACCGCGGTCTCGGTGGCCGTCATCCTCATTCGCTCCTCGCGAGTCCGAATCCCTCGACAGGGTCCGGGGCCGCGCGGGCGCAGGCCACCACCGGGCACGCGTGGATCGCGGCCGCAGCGGCTGGTCGGCGTCGGCCGTCCCGCGCGGCCTCGGACCACCGCGCCTCCCCCGAGGGGCGACGCGGTGCGCTGGCAGGTCTTCGGACTCGCGGGCGTGACCGTGCCGGTCGCCTACCGGCCGTCGCTTCCCAGGCGCCTGTGACGACACCCAGTGCTTGTGACGGCTTTCGTTCCCACTCACCGCTGCGGGGCAGTCCCGGACTCACACCGGGTTCCCTCTTGCCTCGGACGCCACGTTTCCACGCCGCCCGAACCAGCTGCGTGCAACACCATATCTGGGTACGCGTCCCACGCAACCCACTAGATCTCGTGTCGGCGTGTCGGCAACAACACAGCCGATCACTCCGCGTCGACCGCCGTCCCCATCGCGGCGGCCGGAAGTGCTCTCATGAGCGACGGCCGGCACAGCGCGGCACCGGACAAGTTCGACGCGGTCCACCCGATGGCGGTGCGGGACGGGTTCATCGGCGTGACGCCGCCGTGGGTGGGGCGGCGGATGCGCTGCGGGCGGGCCGGGTTCGAGGTGATGTCCGTCGAGACGACGGACATCACCTCCGCGATCCGGGGCCGGCTCCGGCGGCCGATCGCGTCGCTCGAGCCGGCCTGGCGGCTGGACATGCCGATGGTCAGCGGGTGAAGCGCTCCCGGCGCACGGACGGGCGGCGGCCGCGGATGAAGCTGTGCTGCAGCGCGTCGATGATCATCTCGGCGGCCGACTCCGGCACCTCGACCAGGGAGAACCGGTCGGTGATCTGGATGGCGCCGATCTCGCGGGAGCTGATGCCGGACTCGCCGGCGATCGCGCCGACCAGGTCCTGCGGGCGCAGCCCGGCGCGCCGGCCGAGGCCGACGAACAGCCGGGTCACGCCGGCGTCCGACGAGGAGTCGCGCGCGGGCCGGCCGCCCTCCCGGCCGCCCGGCTGACCGTCGCGGTCCCGGCCGTGACCGCCGGTGCGGCCGTCCCGGTCCCAGTCCCGGCCACCGGCGCGGCCGTCCCGGTCACGGCCGCCCGGGCGGCCGTCGCGGTCGCGGGGGGTGCGCTCGCGCAGCGGCACCGGCGACGGGATCTCCTCCTCGTCCTCGTCGCCGCCGGCCGCCTCGTGCAGCAGCTTGATCGCGGCGAGCGCGACGTTCTCCACGTCGTGTTCGCCGGTCAGCGACTCGAGGACGACCCGGAACCGCTCGAAGTCGTCCGCCTCCAGCCCGGCCTCCAGCGACGCGCGGGTCAGCTCCAGCCGCCGGGCGCGCAGGTCGGTCACGGTCGGCAGCTTCTCCACCGCTATCCGCTGGCCGGTGAGCCGCTCGATCGCCTTCAGCATGCGCTGCTCGCGCGGCTCCGCCAGGGTGATCGCGCAGCCCTCGCGGCCGGCCCGGCCGACCCGGCCGATGCGGTGCACGTACGCCTCCGGCGCGACCGGCACGTTGAAGTTGATCACGTGGGTGAGCTGCTCCACGTCCAGGCCGCGGGCGGCCACGTCCGTCGCCACCAGCAGCTCGGTGGTGCCGGCCCGCAACCGGTTCATCACCCGGTCGCGCTGGTCCTGGCTCATCCCGCCGTGCAGCGCCTCGGCCCGGTACCCGCGCCCGTTCAGCGTCTCGGTGACCTGGTCGACCTCTTCCCGGGTCCGGCAGAAGACGATCGCCGCGGTCGGCGCCTCCACGTCCAGGATCCGGCCGAGCGCGGCCGCCCGGTGCGGCCGGGCGACCATGTAGGCGCTCTGCCGGACCAGCGGCATCTCGCCCGGCTCGACGGTCTTGCGGCCCATCGTGATCCGGACCGGCTCGCGCAGGTGCCGGCGGGCGATCGCGTCGATCCGGGGCGGCATCGTGGCGGAGAACAGCACGGTCTGCCGCTCCGCCGGCGTCTCCGCCAGGATCGCCTCGATGTCCTCGGCGAACCCCATGTCCAGCATCTCGTCGGCCTCGTCGAGCACGACCGTGCGCACGTCACCGAGCTGCAGCGTGCCCCGGTCGATGTGGTCGAGGACGCGGCCGGGCGTGCCGACGACCACGTCGACGCCGCGGGCGAGGGCCTGCAGCTGCCGGCCGATCGGCTGCCCGCCGTACACCGGGAGGACACGGACGCCCAGGTCACGGCCGTAGCGGTGGACGGCCTGGGAGACCTGCTCGGCGAGCTCGCGGGTGGGGACGAGCACCAGCGCGCACGGTTCGTTCTCCCGCCGGTTCGCGTCCAGCCCCTGCAGCAGCGGCAGCGAGAACGCGGCGGTCTTGCCGGTGCCGGTCGCGGCCTGGCCGACCAGGTCGTGACCGGCGACGAGCGGCGGGATCGCCTCCCGCTGGATCGGGGTCGGCTCCTCGTAGCCGAGGGTGGTCAGCGCGCGGAGCAGTTCCGCGCGCAGACCCAGCCCGGAGAAGCCTGCCTCGGTGTCCAACGGTTCGTGTTCCATGAGGTCAACGATAGGAGACCTGCCGGGCCGTACCCGCGATGGGGTGTTTGTCAGTTCTTGAAGGTGTTCAGGAACGTCAGCAGGTCGCTGTTGAGCCGGTCCTTGTGCGTGTCGGTGATGCCGTGCGGCGCGCCCGGGTAGACGATCAGCTCCGCGTCCTTGATCAGCGCGGCGGACGCCTTCCCGCCCACCTCGAACGGCACGACCTGGTCGTCGTCGCCGTGCACGACCAGCGTCGGCACGTCGAACGCGGCCAGGTCGGGGCGGAAGTCGGTGGCCGAGAACGCGGCGATGCACTCGTACGCGTTACGGTGACCGGACGCCATGCCCTGCAGCCAGAACGAGTCCCGCATGCCCTGCGACACGGTCGCGCCGGGCCGGTTGTTGCCGAAGAACGGGCCGTCCGCGAGGTCCCGGTAGAGCTGCGACCGGTCGGCCAGCGAGCCGGCCCGCAGACCGTCGAAGACCTCCAGCGGTACGCCGCCCGGGTTGTCGTCGGTCCGGAGCATCAGCGGCGGGACCGCGGAGACCAGCACGGCCTGCGCGACGCGGGCGGTGCCGTGCCGGCCGATGTAGCGGGCCACCTCGCCACCGCCGGTGGAGAAGCCGATCAGCGTCACGTCGCGCAGGTCGAAGGCCTCGATCACGGCGGCGAGGTCGTCGGCGTACGTGTCCATCTCGTTGCCGTGCCAGGTCTGGGTGGACCGGCCGTGGCCGCGGCGGTCGTGCGCGATCACCCGGTAGCCGTTCGCGGCGAGGTGCAGCGCCTGCGACTCCCAGCTGTCCGAGTTGAGCGGCCAGCCGTGGCTGAGCACGACCGGGCGCCCGGCACCCCAGTCCTTGACGTAGATCTGGGTGCCGTCGGGCGTGGTCACGTAGGTCATGATGCTCCCTGAGTGCGTGGTGCGACTGCGTCCATGCAATCAGCGGTACGGTCCGGCAGTCCACGCAGGAAGTTACGCAGAAAGCTCCGCGCGGGCCATCGCCTCGTACTTGTGGTACCCGGCGATGTCCATGTGCTCCAGCGCGCGGTGCAGGTCGTCCCGGCCGTCCGTGCCGAGCGCGTTGCGGGCCCGGCCGCGCACCAGGTGGACGATGCTGAGCATGCTGTTCCCGCCGAACTCGGTGGCGAGCGGCAGCGCCCGTTCCGCCTCGCGCAGCGCCTCCGGCCAGCGGCCCGCCTCGGCGAGCGCGAGCGCGGCGAACGTGTGCGCGCCGGTCCGGGCGCCGAGCGCGGGCCCGGGTGCGACCGGGCGGCGGTCCAGCTCCCGCAACGTGGTCCGGAACGAGTCGAGTGCCTCGTCGTACCGGCCGAGGTCCATCAGGGCCACGCCGATCCGCTGGAAGAGCTGCACGTACGAGTCGTGGTCACCGGCGGCGTCGGCCAGCGGCAGCGCGCGGCGGACCGTCTCCAGCGACCGCGCGGGCTGACCGCCGTGCCGCCACGACTCGGCCGCGTACTGCAGCGCCCACGCCTGCTCACGCAGGTCGCCGAGCGTCACCGCGAGGTCGTACGCCGCCATCGCCAGGCGGGCGCCCTCGTCCGTGCGGTGCACGCAGGTCACGGCCGCCCACGCGAGATAGTTGAGGTGGGTGACCTCCTGGCGGCGGTCCGGCAGCCGGGCGGCCGCGGCCCGGGACAGGGCGTACACCTCGTACCAGCCGGTCCAGACGTGGGTGCGGTCGGAGTACCAGTGCATCGCCTCGGCCGTGTCCACGACGAGCTGGTCGTCGCCGGCCGCGGCCATCACGCGCAACGCGCCGAACCAGTTCTCCGTCTCCAGGTGCAGCCAGGCGGCCGCGTCGTCCTGGGACGGCAGCGGAACCAGCCCGGTCCAGCCGTCCGGCGGCGCGCCGTAGCCGGGCTCGAACCAGCGGCCGGCGACGATCGCGGTGTCCAGCAGCCGCCGGGACATGGCCTGCTCGGTGGCGGCCCGGGCACCGGCCGGCTCCTCCCGGCGCAGCCGGTCGCGGGCGAACAGCCGGATCAGGTCGTGGAACCGGTAGCGGTCCGGGCCCGCGTCCTCGATCAGGCCCATCTCCACCAGCTCGTCCAACGCGGCCAGCGGGTCGGCGCGGGACTGCCGGGCGGGGTCCCGGCTCGGATCGCTGCCGGGTTCGCGGGCCGGATCGCGGGCCGGATCGCTGCCGGGTTCGTCGATGAGCAGGGCGGCGATCGGCACGCCGAAGTCGGGGCCGGGCACGTGGCCGAGGCGGCGGAACAGTGCCCGCCCGGCCGGGGAGACCTGGGCGTGCGACAACGCGAACGCGGCCTCGACCGAGGTGTCGCCCGCGGTCAGCGTGGCCAGCCGCCGGTCCTCGTCGGCGAGCCGCGCGACCAGGTGCCCGACGGTCCAGGACGGGCGGCTGGCGAGCCGGGTCCCGGCGATGCGCAGCGCGAGCGGCAGGTGGCCGCAGAGCGCCGCCACGGTGTCGACGTCGGCGGCGCAGGCGGGGTCCGCGGCCTGCCCGGCGATCCGGGCGAGCAGCGCGGCCGACTCGGCCGGGGCCAGCGGCGCGAGCGGGATCCGCAGCACGCCCTCCAGGCCGGCCAGCGCGCGCCGGCTGGTGACCAGCGTGAGGCTCGGGCCGTCCGCGGGCAGCAGCGGGCGGATCTGGGCCTCGTCCGCCGCGTCGTCCAGCACCAGCAGGCATCGGCGGTCGCGCAGCACGTCCCGGAGCTGGCCGGCGCGCTCGTCGTCGTCACCGGCGATCCGGCGCGGCGCGACGTCCAGCGCGCGCAGCACCCGCACCAGCGCCTCACCCGGCGGCAGCGGCTCGGTGCCGGCACCGCGCAGGCCGATGTGGAAGCGGCCGTCCGGGTACTCGCCGGCCAGCTCCCCCGCGACGTGCAGCGCGAGCGCGGTCTTGCCGAGGCCGCCCTGGCCGTGCACCACCACGACGGGCGCGGGCCCGGTCCCGGCGGTGGCCGCGTGCGCGCGTACCCGCCGGATCTCGTCGTCCCGGCCGACGAAGTCGGTGATCGCGCGGGGCAGGTCGTGCGCGCGGGGGCGGCCGTCGGTCCGGGCCGGCAGGTCGCCGGCGAGCGCGTCCGCACCGGCACCGAGCGCGGCAGCCAGCGCGGCGCGGGTGCGGGCCTGCGGCGCGCGGCTGTGCCCGCGTTCCATGTCGCTGATCGCTCGCGCGCTGACCCCGGACGCCTCCGCCAGCTGCTCCATGGTCAGCCCGGCCGTCCGCCGCAGCGCGCGTAACCGGGTCCCGAACGATTGATCCGGCACCTCGCTGTTCTAGCAGACGCCGCCTCCCCGGGCGGACACCGGTCACGTCACCCGCTGCCGTTCCCGGCCGACGCCGGCCCGGCCGGACGCGGACGTTTCGGCGGACGTCCGGCACGCCACACGCCGCCGGGAGATCGGGTACCACCGGGTGTCCGCGCCGCGCACGACCGCGTCCGCCTCCACCCGCGGGTCGGCCGCCTGCTCCTCCGTGTCAGCGGTGCGCGCCCGGACACCGTTCGCGCTGTCTCGTCAGGACGCCGCGTACCGGTGCCTCGTCGTGGTCAGGGCAGCCACTCGACCGTGGTGAGTGCCAGCGAGCTGTCCGTGTCGTCCGCCGGGAGCCAGTACCCGGACGAGACCCGGTACCGGCCGGCGGGGAGGGCGACCGGCAGGCCGTCCCCGTCGTGCACGCCCCGGCCGCACCGAGCCGAGTCGAAGAGCAGCCCCGGCCCGCCGCACGACCACTCGGTGACGCGGGCAGGTTCCAGCCGGGGCAGCACCTCGCGCGCCCGGTCGAGCGGCGGGGTACGGCCGCCGTGCGCCAGCACCTGGACCAGCAGCCCGAGGTCGGCCATGAAGGCGGTGGGCGCCCGGCCGTTGGCCAGCACCAGCGCCTGCACCCCGGCCGCGTCCACCGGTTCCGCGTAGTCCCGCACCAGCTCACTGACCCGCCAGTACTCGGTCTCCTCCTCGTCCACCTCGTCCTCGCCGCCGGGCCCGCAGGACCCGGTCCACGACCGGACCGCGTCGTACGGCAGCAGGATCAGCGGTCCGCCGAGGGACTGCACGCTGCGCATCGAATTCTCCCGTCCCGTGCCCGCGGCGCCCGGCCGCCCGGGTGTCGCACCGTTCAGGTCGCCGTCACGGTGAGCCGGAACGGCACACCCTGGTCCTCGTGCATCAGGTTGATCCCGGCCGATCCGGCGCCGAGATGCCATCGCGCGGCCTCGACGGCCTCGGCCTCCTCCGCCGGGAAGCCGTCGTCGCCCCAGACCCCGCGGAAGTCGGCCGGGCCGAGATGTTCCTCGGCCGCGGCCAGCCGGTCCGGCAGCGCGGCCGGTCCGGGCAGGCGCGCCACCTCGGCGAGGCTCCGCAGCACGGCGATCGGCCCCATGTCGTCCTTTCCGCTCGCTATTGCTTCGGACGCTTCTTCCGGCCGGCGAATTGATGCCGGTAATAGCTTCGGCGGGCGGAATCGGATTCGACCGTCTCGGCGATCGCCTCCGCCTCCTCATGGTTCTTGCCGAATCCCTCCCGCGGCGGCAGCCAGATGCCCTCACGCATCAGCGCCCGGAGCATGGCCGGCACGTGCGTCTCCGCCGTACCGGCCGCACAGCCACAGCGGAATCGACCCCGGTCGTGCCGGTCCAGTTCCGCCAGCGCCAATGTCCCGGCACTCATTCATCACGCTTCTTTGCGTCAGTGGAGAACGCCGGACACGAAATTACCTTCGTCGAACATGCCCTGGCAAACGGGTCAGACCTCCTTGTCCTGCACCACCTTGCCAAACCCGTCCTTGAGGTCCTGGCGCCGCAACGCACGGGTGAGGATGACGTGGTCGGACTTCCAGCCGAGGCCGGCCCGGCCCTGCTCGCCTGCCTGAAGCCGGCCACCTGACCCGCGTCCCGGCACGGCGCCGGCCACCGGGACGCCCGGCGGCGGCCGACCGCCATTCGGCCGACCGCCCCGCGCCACCGGCCGGCCGCTCGCGTTACCGGCCGGCCGCGACCGGCTGGAGCAGCCGGTTCCGGGCGGCGATCGCCTGCGCGGTGGGCGGCACCAGGAGCGCGCCGCCGCCCTCGACCGTGCCCTGGGCGAACGTGACGTAGGGCCGCTGGCGGGCCTCGTAGCGCGGGAACGCCGTGACGTGGTCGCCGTCCGCGCGCTCCAGTTCCTCGGCGAGGAATTGCGCCCCGGTCAGCGCCAGCGACGTGCCCCGGCCCGCGAGGGGCGACGCGCAGTGCGCGGCGTCGCCCACCAGCGCGACCCGGCCCCGGTGCCACCCGGGCAGGTGGATCTGACTGATCGAGTCGAAGTAGACGTCGGGGTCGGCGCGCACCGCGTCGAGGATCGCCGGCACCTTCCACGCCCGGCAGTCGCCGAACCGGTCGGCCAGGATCGCCTTCTGCGCATCCACGTCGCGGTGGTCGTAGTCGATCGGGTCCGACGCGAACATCAGCAGACCGATCGCCCGGTCCTTGAACCGGGCGACGCCGGCCAGGTGCCCCGGATAGCTGTACATCGGATTGATCCGCTCGGCGCCGGCGTCGGCCTCACCCGGCATGTCGGCGATGGCGACGTAGAGCCCGAGATGCCGGATCCAGTCGCGCTCCGGGCCGAACACGAGCCGCCGCACCGCCGAGTGCACGCCGTCGGCCCCGAGGACGAGGTCGAAGCGCTCCGCGGTGCCGGAGGCGAACCCGACGTCCACGCGGTCGTCGTGCGCGGCGATCGAGGTGACCGACTCGCCGAGGCGCAGGCGTACCGTCTCGGGCTGCGCGTCGGCCAGGATCCGGGACAGGTCCTCGCGGGCGATCTCGAGGTCGTCGGGCGAATCGCCGATGTCGGCGGGGAGCCGGCCGACGGCCACGCCGTTCTCGTCGACGAAGTGCACCTGCTCGGTCATCCGGATCCGCGCGTCGCGCACCGCGGGGAGGATGCCCATCCTCCCCGCGACCTCGATCGCGTCCCCGCGGATGTCGATGGGCGACCCGTTGCCCCGGAGCCGGCCGGCCCGCTCGACGACGGTGACGTGGTGGCCGCTCGTGCCGAGCACGCGTCCGAGAGCGAGACCGGCGACGCCCGCGCCGGAGACCAGAATTTTCATGCGTACCCCACAAACGGTGACGACGAGCCGGGAGCTACCGCGCCGGCTGCGATGGACGGGCGAGCACGACGTCGCGGGCGGACGGCCCGCCGAAGCCCGACCGCCCCGTACGCCGTTAAAGAGAATTTATGTCTCTTTAAGGCTAGGGCGGATCCACCGTGGTGTCCAGAGCGAGCGCGGTGTGAGAATCAGGGGCGTGCCGGAGAACGCGGGGATCGCTGGGACGGACGACGCCGGTGCACGGCAGGCGGCGCGGCCGGGCGGCCGCAACGCGCGGGTCCGGTCGCAGATCCTCGCGGCGACGACCGAGCTCGTCGCCCGCGACGGCGTGGCCGGCCTGCGCTACGAGGAGGTCGCCGAGCTCGCCGGGGTCAACCGGAACAGCGTCTACCGCAACTGGCCGGACCGCGCCGAGCTCGTCAGCGCCGCACTGTCGCAGTACGCGGACGACGCCGCGCCGCTGCGTGACTCCGGCGATCTGCGCCGGGACCTGGTCGACTTCCTGCTGCTGTTCGCCGAGCGCCTGGCGAGCCCGGTCGACCGGGCCCTGTTCCAGGCCACCGTCTCCGCTCCCGGGAACGCGGAGCTCGACGAGGCCGTCCGGGCCGCTCACGACCAACGGCTCGCCACCGTGCGCCGGCGATTCGACGATGCCGTGGCCACGGGAGAGATCCCGCCCGTCGACGGCTACCTGCTCACCGAGCTGCTGTCCGGCCCGGTGTTCCTCTACGTCAACCGGCGACGCCGGCCCTTCACCCGCGAGGTGGCCGAGACGATCGTCGACGTCGTGCTGGCCGGCATCCGCGCCACCGCGCCGTAGGCCCGGCGGGATCGGGGCCGCCGGCGGGCACCCACGTGCCGTCGCCGGGCACGTGGGCGCGTTCCGTCAGGGACCCGGGTCGGGCCGGGAACCGGCACGGCCGGCGTCGCGTCGCCGGCCGGCGGCTCGCGCGGCCGCCCGGCGAGCGGCTTCGCGCACGATCAGGTGCTCAGCCCCGCACCGGTGCGGTGTGGTCGCCGCGGAACAGTCCGTCCGGGTCGGCGGCGCGCCGCACCCGGTCGACCCGGTCGCGGACGTCGTCGTCGAACGTCCGCTGTGGAGCGTCGGCGTGTTCGACGAAGTTCGGCGCGGTGTAGCCGGTGCGGTACGGCTCGATCGCGGCCCGGACCGCGCGCAGGTCGCGCGCGGTGTCGTCGCCGGCCAGGCCGACCGCGTAGTGCAGCAGCGGCGCGGCGAACCGGTCGAGCGCGCCGCCGCCGGCCGCAGGTGCGGCGAACGCGCCGCCGAGCTGCCGGAACTCGAGCGCGAGCAGGCTCGGCCCGGCGTTGCACACCGCCGCCCAGCCGGCCTCGTCGAGCTCGTCGACCAGCGCGGACCCGGACCGGAACGGGACCGGGCGCGGCGGGTCCAGGTGGACCAGCGGTACGGCCGCCGGTGCCGCCGGTGCCCAGGTGTTCGACACCGGCGCGGCCAGCGCGGTCAGCGGCGACAGCAGCTCGTCCGCGACGCGTACCGCGGCGGGCAGGTCGGCCTGGGTGGTGGCGGTGACCGCGCCGTCCAGCGCGAGCACCCGGCGGCCGGCCAGGTGCGGCGGCAGCGTGGGCAGCGGTGGCAGCGACAGCATGCGCAGCGACGTGGTGATCTCCGGTGGTGCGGTGCGCGCCCACCGTTGCCAGGCCGGTGCGATCCGGGGCGCGTCGGCCGCGTCCCAGACCGCCATGCCGGTGACGACCGCGTGCATCGGCACCAGGTCGATCTCCGCCGCCACCACGACGCCGAATCCGCCTCCGCCGCCGCGCAGCGCCCAGAACAGCTCCGGGTGGCGGGTCGCGTCGGCCTCGACGACCGCGCCGTCCGCGCGCACGACGGTGAACGACCGGACCGCGTTCGCGGCGAGGCCGAAGCGCCGACCGTAGAAGCTCAGGCCGCCACCGAGCAGGTACCCGATGACGCCGACCGTGCCGGACGAGCCGTGCAGGCCGGTCAGCCCGTGCGGCAGCGTCTCGGTCAGCACGTCGGCCCAGGTCTTCCCGGCCGGCACCCGCGCGGTGCGGGTGCCGGGGTCGACCTCGACCGGCGCGTCGATGATCGGCCGGACCAGCAGCGATCCGGTCAGCGGCGCGGCCCGGCCGAGCGCGTGGCCGGTGGTGTGCACGCGCAGTGGCCGGCCGGCCCGGCGGGCCGCGGCGACCGCGTCGGTCACGTCGGCGACCGAGCGGGCAGTGAACGCCCCGGCCGGGTCGACCGGCGCCGCGAGCTGGAACGCGGCGCCGGCCGCCACGTACTCCGGCGTGCCGGGTGCGCGGAACGGTGTCACGCCGGCACCGTCAGCTCGGCGCGGTGCGCGGCCAGGAAGTCGGTCAGGGGACGCCAGCCCGGGTGCATCTGCCGCGCGACCGTGGTGTCCCGCCGTCCGAGGTAGGACTCGGGGAACTCGGCGTAGTACTGGAACATGTTGCCCAGTTCCTCCGCGCCCGGGAAGCCGAAGCCGCGCAGCTGGTCGTGGGTCGGCGGCCGGTAGGCGACCGGCTCGCCGAGCACGGTGCCGAACGCGTCCGCGATCTGCTGCCCGGTCAGGTGTTCGGTCGCCACCGGGACGGTGGCGCCGATCGTGGTGGCCGGTTCCCGGAGCGCGCGGACCGCGATCGGGCCGAGGTCGTCCACCGAGACACCGGCGATCGGGGCGTCACCGGCCGCCAGGTGCAGGGCGAGCGTGCCGTCCGGGTCCCGCTGCGGCGCGAGGTCGCCGAGCAGGTTCTCCCAGTAGAACGACATCAGCAGGTACGTGACGGGCAGGCCGGACGCGGCGAACAGCGCGTCGGCCGCGCCGCCCTTCACGTCGAAGTGCGGCACCCGGTAGCCGCCGTCGAGCATCGGCATCCGGTCGTCGCCGGCCGGGATGGCCTCGCGGGTGTCCTCGAGCGTGGACCACAGCACGTGCTGGAGGCCGGTCTCCTGGGCGGCGGCGATCAGGTTCGCCACCTCCACCAGTTCCCGTTCGGGCGAGCGGTGCTCCCAGTACGGGGTGACCAGGAACGCGCCGTACGCACCGTCGAACGCGGCGCGCAGGGTGTCCCGGTCGTCGAGCGTCGCCTCGGTCACCTCGGCGCCGAGCGCGGCCAGGGCCTGCGCCTTCGGTGACGAGGCGTCGCGGGTGACGGCCCGCACCGCGAATCCGCCGTCGGCGAGCAGCGCCCGGGCGACGCCGCCGCCCTGCGCACCGGTCGCGCCGAGCACCGTGATCAGTTTCTTGCCGGACATGGTGGTCTCCTGCCGTACGAGGTGGTGCTTCCGATTCGAAGCACTCACGAACCATAACGCGTTTCGAATTCAAAGCAAGTAGGATGACGTGGTGAGTGATGCGACATCCGGCCTGACCCCCGAGGAGCTCGGCGCGTACTTCGCGCTGGTGGAGGTCGCCAACCTGCTGCAGTACGCGGTCGACGGGCACCTGCGCGCCGAGGGCGACCTCAGCTACCTGCAGTTCCAGATCCTGGCCACGCTGACCGACGCGCCCGGGGGCCGGCTGCGGATGACCGACCTGGCCGACGGGCTGGTGCACAGCCGGAGCGGCCTGACCTACCAGGCCGGGCTGCTGGACAAGCGCGGCCTGATCACCCGCGCGCCGTCGCCGGACGACGAGCGCAGCGTGATGGTGACCGTCACCGACGCCGGCCGCGCCCTGGTCGGCCGGGTGCTGCCGGGGCACGTGGCCGACGTCCGGCGCCTGCTGCTGGACCCGATGACGGCCGGCGACCTGGCCACGCTCAACGACGTGCTCGGCCGGGTCCGCCGGCACATGCGGGCCACGCCGCCCCGGTCGGCCAGGCCCCGGGTCAAGCGGAAGAACTAGATCACGATGACCGTCTTGCCGGAGACCGCGCCCGGCTCGGCGTGCACCGAGGCCAGCTCGGCAAGCGGCACCCGGCGGGCGACGTCGACGCGCAGCTCGCCGGCGTCGACCCGGGCGGCCAGGCCGGCCAGCTGCGCGGCGTCGCCCTGGACGAACAGGTTGATCCCGCGCACGCCGCGCGCCTCGTCGGACGGCGCCGGCATCCACACCGTGGTGTTCACCAGCACGCCGCCGTCCGAGATCAGCGCGACCAGCGCGGCCAGCCGCTCCGGGGCGACCGGTGCGAGGTTGAGCACGACGTCGACCGGCTCGGTGCCCGCGTCGCCGTCGAGGACCTCGTCGGCGCCCGCGGCCCGGGCCCGGTCCGCGCTGCGCGGGCCGACCACGCCGATCACGTACGCGCCGGCGCGCTTGGCCAGCTGCACCGCGTAGGCACCGACCGCGCCGCCGGCACCGTTGATCAGCACGCGCTGGCCGGTGGTCAGCTTCGCGTGGTCGAACAGCGCCTGCCACGCCGTGAGGCCGACCACCGGCAGCGCGGCCGCGTCGGCCAGCGGGATGCTCGTGGGCGCGGGTGCCAGGATCTCGGCCGGGGCGAGCACGTACTCGGCGGACGCGCCGACCGCGGCCAGCCCCAGGAAGCCGATCACCGCGTCGCCGACCGCGAAGCGGTCCACGCCCTCGCCGAGCGCGTCGACCGTGCCGGCGACGTCCGAGCCCGGCGTGTGCGGCAGCGCGACCGGGATCGGGCCCTGCATGTAGCCGGCGCGGATGTTCGCGTCGACCCCGTTGAACGAGGTGCCGGCCACCCTGATCCGAACCTGCCCGGCGCCGGGGACCGGCTGCTCCACGTCCTCGAGGCGCAGGACGGACGGGTCGCCGTACTCGTGGAATCGCATCGCCTTCATGACGGACCTTCTCTCGCTTTTGCTTCGATTTCGAAGCTGTTTGAGACCGTAGCACGCTTCGGATTCGAAGCACTGCGGTCGGGGGTGTGACGCCGGTTACGCGCTAGACGGCGGCCAGCAGCCGGAGCTTCTCGTCGCTCGCCGAGCCCGGCACGGCGGTGAGGACCAGCAGGTGGTGCGACTGGACCGGATCGAACAGCCACGTGCGGCGCAGCTCCAGCTCCCCCAGCTGGGGATGCCGGAGACGCCAGACGCCGTCCTGCCGCGGATCGGCGCCCGGCGGGCCGGTGGACCCGGTCCGGTCACCGAGCAGCGCCACCGCCGGGCGGGTCTGCAACAGCACCGCCCCACGGCGGGAGAACAGCAGCGCGGGTACGTCCGCGAGGCTGTCCACCACGCGCATCACGATCGGGCTGGGATGGTCGCCGGGGTCCGGCGCCGGCAGCCCGGCGAGACGGAACACGTGGTCCCGCTCCGCGAGGGTCAGCCGCAGCCCGCGGGCCAGCCCGGCCAGCATCCGCGCGGACGGCACCGAGCCGCGTTGCCGCTCGATCCGGTTGTAGTAGTCCGCCGACATGCCGGCCAGCGCCGCGACCTCCTCGCGGCGCAGCCCGCCGGTGCGCCGCCGCGGCCCGCGAGGCAGCCCGACGTCCTCCGGCCGCAACGCCTCGCGCCGCGCCCGGAGAAAACCGGCCAGTTCCGCCCGGTCCGCCATCGTCCACCTCCCGTCCTCGACGGATCAATGGTGTCCGGGGGCGATCACCGGTTGAAGGCCGACTTCATCCAGGGAGAGATCATCCCGGGATACCGGCGGCGAGGCGCTGGAGCTTCTCGTGGCTCGGCGAGCCGGGCACGGCCGTGAACACCAGCAGGTACTGGTCCTTGTCCAGGTCCAGCAGCGGCTGGGCGTAGAGCTCCAGCTCGCCCAGCTCGTCGTGCCGGTACCGCTTCAGGTCGTGGTGGTGCGCGACGTCGACCTCGTGCCGCCCCCACACCTCGGCGAACTCCGGGCTGGCCGCGAGCAGCGCCGTGACGATCTCGCCGGGCACGCCGTCCGGATCCTTGCGGTACTCCACCCGCAGGTCCGCGGTGAAGACCCGGCCGCGCTTCTCCTGGTCCGCGACCGGGTAGAGCTCACGCGTGGCCGGATCGGTGTAGTAGCGGTAGACCAGGTACCGGGACAGGCCGGTGAACCGGGTGTAGTCGCCGAGCAGCGCGACCGCGGGCGGCGTCTGCACCAGCGTCTCGCCGAGGTCCGTCATCACCAGCGCCGGTATGTCCGACAGGCTCTCCACGATCCGCGCCATGATCGGGCTGATCCGGTCGTCCCGGACCCGCTGCGGCGCCGGGTGCCCGCCGAGGTGGAAGAGGTGGTCGCGCTCGCTCAACGTGAGCTGCAGCGCCTGGGCGAGCGCGGCGAGCATCGGCTCCGACGGGATCGACCCGCGCTGCTGCTCGATCCGGTTGTAGTAGTCGGCCGACATGCCGGCCAGCGCCGCGACCTCCTCCCGCCGCAGCCCTCCGGCCCGGCGGCGCGGGCCACGGGGCAGGCCGACGTCCTCCGGCTGCAACGCCTCCCGGCGCGTCCGGAGGAAGTCGGCGAGCTGTGCCCGGTCCATCTGTGCGGCCTCCCCGTGGTGTGATCGTTCCAGCCTCGCCTGAAACGATCACCGGGTAAAGGCCTCGGTCAGCCCGCGGGTGTGAGCGCGGCCGCACCGAACGACACGGAGAACCGGATGCACCAGATGGCGACGCTGCCGAGGTCGTCCAGGTCGGTGCCGGCCGGGATGTCGTACGTCTGGTCGCCCCGGTTGCCCTTGAGCGCGCCGAGCTCCACCCGGTCGCCGTCGTCGAAGACGTACCAGCCGCCGGTGCCGGGACGGACCGGCTGGTCGGAGAGCCAGACCCGCAGGTCGGGGCCGTCGGACGTGTCGAGGCCGACGATCTCGAGCGTGTGCGAGCCGTCCGGGTGGCGCACGACGCGGGCGCTGCCCTCGGTCGCGTGCTCGTGGCTGATGAACGTGCCCTGGCGCACGACCACCGGCCCCGCCGGCGGCGCCGTCGGCGTCATCGGCTCCCCGGACATCATCGGTTCCCCGGACATCATCGGTGCCGCGGACGTCATGGGTGCCGGGACGGCCGCGAGCCGGTCGTTCACCTCACGGTCGGTGAACGCCTTCCAGGGCTGGAACCAGTAGAGGGCGGCTCCGGCGACGACCGTCAGGCACACTGCCACGGCCCAGGTCGCCGGCGCGCGAAGAAGTCGGATCAGCATGTCCTCAGTAGATCGCACGCCGGCCGGCACCGACCCTTACCGTTCGATGACGGCGGCCGGCAGGCGCACCTCGAACCGGCAACCGCCCCCGGTGTTGCGCACGCCGACCCGTCCGCCGTGCGCCTCGACCAGCCCGCGGACGATCGCCAGCCCGAGGCCGCCGCCGGTGTGCGCCGGGTCCGGGGTGCGCGACCGCTCACCGCGGAAGGCGACGTCGAAGACCCGGGCCAGGTCCGGTTCCGGGATGCCGCCGCAGGTGTCGGAGACCGCGAGCCACACGTCGGCGTGGTCCCGGCCCGCCTCGACGCGGACCGTGCCGCCGGCCGGCGTGTACCGCACCGAGTTGACCAGCAGGTTGCTGATCACCCGGGCCAGTTCCCGTTCCGAGGCGTGCACGACCGGCCAGCCCGTCTCCAGCGCGTCCAGCGTGATCCGGCGGCTCACGGCCAGCGGCGCCACCCCGGCCAGCGCGTCCGAGACCAGATCCCGCAGCGGTACGGCGGTGAGCGCCAGCCGCAGCGCGCCCGCGTTGATCCGGGACAGCTCGAACAGGTCGTCGACCAGCTGCGTCATCCGGTCCGCCTCGACCCGGATGCGCCGGTGGTACTCGGCCGCGGTGGCCGGGTCGCCGACCACGCCGTCCTCGAGTGCCTCCGCCATCGCGCGCAGCCCGGCCAGCGGCGTGCGCAGGTCGTGCGAGACCCAGGCGACGAGCTCCCGGCGGCCGGCCTCCAGCCGGCGTTCCCGGTCACGGGCCGCGCGGGCCCAGACCGCGGCCGCGGCCAGCCGGCGCCCGAACAGGCCGCCGACGAGCAGGCTGACCACGGCCGAGGCGCCGACCGTGACCAGCACGACGCTCAGGTCGTGGCCGGACAGGAACATCGCGTAGGCGACCGTGACCACGCCGGCGACGACCGCGAGCACGGTGACGGCCAGCAGCAGCACGATGTGCACCAGGATCGACCGGCCGCGCAGCAGGCGCAGGGCCAGCGCTCCGCCGGCACCGACGACGCCGCCGGCCAGCAACGCGTACCCGCCGATCAGCAGCAGGTCGGTCATCCGCCGGCCGTCTCGTAGCGGTAGCCGACGCCCCAGACGGTGTGGATGCGGCGCGGCGCGGCCGGGTCGTCCTCGATCTTCTCCCGCAGCCGGCGGACGTGCACGGTCACGGTCGACTGGTCGCCGAACCGCCAGCCCCACACCCGGCTCAGCAGGTCGGTGCGGGACCAGGCCCGGCCGGGGCTGCCGAGCAGGAACGCCAGCAGGTCGAACTCGCGCACGGTCAGCGACAGCGGCGCGCCGCCGCGGGTGACGATCCGGCGCGCGGTGTCGACCACCAGGTCGCCGTCGGTGAGCACGGCCGGCCCGTCCGGCGCGCCGGCCGCGGACCCGGTGGTGCGGCGCAGCACGGACCGGATGCGCAGCACCAGCTCGCGCGGCGAGAACGGCTTGGTGACGTAGTCGTCCGCGCCCACCTCCAGGCCGAGCACCCGGTCGGCCTCCTCGCCGAGTGCGGTCAGCATGACGACCGGCAGATCGGGCAGGTCACGCCGCAGCCGGCGGCAGACCTCGAGGCCGTCCACGCCCGGCATCATCAGGTCGAGCACGACGAGGTCGGGCCGACGCGCCTCGATCGCGGCCAGGCCGGCCGCGCCGTCGGCGGCGAGCCGCACCTCGCAGCCGTCCTGCTCCAGGTAGCGCCGCACGACGTCGCTGACGATCGGATCGTCGTCGACGACCAGCACCAGGTGTCCCACCCGGGTCAGGCTACCCAGCGCGGCCGGCCCCGGGTCTTTCGGATTCCTTACGTCCACCGGCGGAGCGCGTCCCGGTCCGGTTTCCCGGCCGGGGTCAGCGGCACCCGGTCGATCACGGTGATCCGGTCCGGTACCGCGTCCGCGCCCAGTTCCGCGCGGACCAGGCCGCGCAGCAGGGCCAGATCGAGGTCCCCCGCCGCCGGTACGACGTACGCGTGCACGGCCTCACCGGTCGCCGCGGACGGCACGCCCACCACGCACGCCTCCGCGACCGACGGGTGGGCCGCGAGGACCCGTTCGATCGGGACCGCGTACTGCACGTTCGCGTTCACGATGATCACGTCGCGGGTGCGGCCGGCCAGGTGCAGATAGCCGTCCGGGTCGACCCGGCCGAGGTCGCGGGTGCGCACCCAGCCGTCCGTGAAGACCGCGGCGCTCTCCGCCGGGTCGCCGAGGTAGCCGCAGGCCTGCACGGGCGTGCGGACGAACACCTCACCGATGTCGCCGGGCGGCACCGGGTGGCCGGCCGCGTCCCGGATCTCGACCGTGTTCTCCGCCGGCGGCCGGCCGACCGAGGCGCGCACCCGCGGGTCCGCCATCTCCTCCGGCGCCGCCATCGAGATCATGCCGGCCTCGGTCTGCCCGTACCCGTGGAAGACCACCGGGCCGAGCACGTCCAGCGCCTCGGCGAGCAGCGCGGGGTCGAGCGGTGACCCGGACACCATCAACGCGCGCAGCGTCGCCGGGCCGGCCCGGGCCGCGCGGGCCGCCGCCACCACGGCCCGCAGCTTCGGCACGGTGATCACGGTGGACGTGGCGCGGTGCCGGATGATCGCGCCGGGCAGGTCCGGTGCCGCCGCGACCAGCGTGCCGCCGGCCGCGAGCGCCATCGTGCCGTACTCGAACATCACCTGGCTGGCGAGCGTGCCGAAGACCAGGTGCCGGCCGAGCCGCGGGGCCAGCCGGCGCAGCGCGAGCGGCCACCGTTCCGGGTGCGGTGCCCAGCCGGCGGCGAGCGCGGCGTAGGTCTGCAGCGCGCCTTTCGGCAGTCCGGTGCTGCCGCTGGTGTGGATCACCCGTGCGATGTCGTCCGGCCGCGCGAGCGGCACCGGCTCCTCGTCCGGGCCGTCCCGCAGCGACGCCACGGTGCGCAGGTGCGGCACGGCGGGCACCGACGCGGCCCGGCCCGCGTCCACGATCACGGCCGCGTCGCCCTGGCCGAGCACGTGCGCGAGGTGCCGGCCGGGCAGGCCGGGCCGGATCCCGGTCACCCGCGCGCCGGCCGCGTGCGCCGCGAGCACGGTGGCGAGCGCCTCGGCCGTGACGCCGACCGCGAGCGCCACGCCGTCGCCGGGCTTGATGCCGGCCCGCGCGAGCCCGCCGCCGATCCGGCCGGTCAGCGCCAGCAGCTGCGCGCCGGTGGTCACCCGGTCCGGTTCCTCGAAGACGACCCGGTCGCCGGCCGCGCGCAGCAGATCCAGCAGCACGCCGGGGTACGGCCGGTCAGCCATCCGCGAGGCGCTCCTTCACGAAGACCTCCAGCGGCATCCGGTGCACCGCGGGCAGGTCCCACTCGTTCTCCAGGTTCTCCGCCAGGTGGTGCTCGCCGGCCGGCGCGCCGTCGCGGTAGTGCCGGACGACCGGGTGCAGGTAGCTGGCGTCGTGCGCGGCGAGCGGGTCGTTCTCCGCGATCCGCGGCACGGTGATGTCGAACGGGTCGACCGTGTCGTGGTCCGGGCCGTACTCGAGCGTGACCACGAACGCGTGCGCGGGCGTGCCCAGCCCGCCGTCGCGGTGGTAGGCCACCGGAACCTCCTCGTGGTAGGCCGCGCCGGCGTCCGTCACCGTGATCACGTCGCCGAGCACGGCGAACTGCTGCCACAGGCCGGAGGAGCGGTTGACCCGGGCGATGATCGCGTCGCTGATCGCGTCCCGGGAGAGCGCGGTCGCGGGCCACGGCGCCCGCTCGTACCGGTGGGCCAGGATGCGGTGCAGCGCGCGCACCGCATACCGGAAGCCGTGGATGAAGCCGCTGGTCGACTTCTTGAAGTCGCGCTGCTGGGTGAGCGTGCCCGCGAAGAACAGGCCGGGCACGTTCACCGACTCGAACGCGGGCGTCTGTTCCGGGAACCGGTCGTCGATCACCAGGGCCGGGCGGGCGCTCGCGTCGAAGATCGAGGCGTCGAAGCGGAAGCCGGTGCACAGCACGACCCGGTCGTAGTGCAGCACCCGGACCGCCTCACGGGTGCGGGCGTAGCGGAACTCGACCCGGAACCCGCCGTCCGGTCGCGCCTCGATCCGCTCGACCGTGCCGTCCAGCACCGCGTTGCCGGACTTCAGCTGGTACGTGTCCAGGAAGTTGTTGTTCACGGCCCGCAGGTGCCCGACGTAGTGCGTCTGCCAGGCGAAGCGCACCGCGTGCGGCCCGGCCACGTGGGTGACCGCGGTCGTCTCCAGCAGCGCGTCCGCGGTCTCGAACGCGGAGTTGCCCTTGCCGATGATCAGCACCCGCTGGTTCGTGAAGTCCGCCGGGTCCACGCTGACCGTGTCGTAGCGCTCGGCCAGCTCCGCGCCCGGGATCGGCGGCACGTGGAGCTTCGGGACGCCGGTCGCGACCACCAGCGCGCGGGACCGGTGCACGGTGCCGGCGGCGTCCTCGACCACGAAGACGCCGTCCGCGCGGGACACCCGGACCACCTCGGTGTCGTAGCGGATCCGGTGGGCCAGCGGCGCCGCGAAGTCCGCGAGGTAGCGCAGCAGGTCGTCCGCGGCCGGGAAGTAGCGGCGGCTGTAGTTGCCGAAGCGCAGCGCCGGGTCGTCGGTCAGCAGCGAGTTCCAGTCCATCCGCAGGTTCCGCTCCGGGTCCGGGTGCCCGGTGTAGACCTTGTTGATGGAGATCAGCTGCCGGTGCCGGGGGTAGGTGGTGAAGAACGTGCCGGGCGCCGGGCCGGCCTCCAGCACCGCGAAGTCCCGCCCGTCGCGGTCCAGCAGCGCGGCGAGCTGCAAGCCGGCCGGACCGGCACCGATGATCAGGTAGTCGCGCGTCATGCCGGGCGACGCTAGTGGCGGGTTCTCAGAACCGTTCTGAGAAGCGCTCCCTAGCCTTCGCGCATGCCGATCTCGCTGCCCGGGCCGCTGACCGCCGACGACCTGCACGCGGCCGCCGCGCCGATCCCGGTGGACGTCCCGGCGCCGGTCCGGGAGTCCGTCGCCGCCGGCCGCCGCTTCCTCGCCGAGTCCCGCAACGGCGACACCCCGATCTACGGCCAGACCACCGGCTTCGGCGCGCTGGTCGGCTACGCCGGCCGAGCCACGGACGCGGACCAGGCCGACAACACGCTCGCCCACCTCGGCGCCGGTCAGGGCCCGGATCTGCCGGTGCCGCTGGTCCGGGCCGCGCTGCTGGTCCGGGCCGGTTCGCTGGCCCGCGGCCTGTCCGGCGTGTCCCCGCACGTGATCGACGCGCTGGCCGCCGCGCTCGGCACCGGTTTCACGCCGGCCGTGCCCCGGTACGGTTCGGTCGGCGCGTCCGGTGACCTGATCCCGCTCGCCTACGCGGCGCAGGCGTTGCGCGGCCGCGGCCACGCCTACCTGTCCGGTGAGCGGCTGCCGGCCGCGGTGGCGCTGGCGCAGGCCGGCCTGACGCCGCTGACGCTGGACGGCCGGGACGCGCTCGCGCTGGTCAACGGCGTCTCGGTGACCACGGCCGCGCTCGCGCTCGCCCAGCACGCGGTCCGCCGCTCGCACCACGCGCTGCAGCACCTGACCGCGCTGCTGGCCGACCTGCTCGGCTGCGACCCGCAGTTCCTGGACGCGCGGCTGATCGCGGCGTACGCGCACCCGGGCGCGGCCGTGGTCGCCGCCCGCATGCGGTCCCGGCTGGCCGGTGCGGCGCCGTCCGGGACGCGCCCGCTGCAGGAGCCGTACAGCATCCGCTGCGCGCCCCAGCTGCTCGGCGCCGCCGAGGACGCGCTGTCCTATGTCGACGGCGTGGTCGCCTGGGATCTGCGCGCGGTCAGCGACAACCCGTTGCTGTTCCCGGGCGAGGGCGTGGTGCACGGTGGGAACTTCTTCGGCCAGCCGGCCGCGTTCGCCGCGGACCTGCTGGCCGCGGTCACCGCCCAGCTCGGCACGCTCGCGGAACGGCAGCTGGACCTGCTGGTCGACCCGGCCCGCAACACCGGCCTGCCACCGATGCTGGCGGCCGGGCCGGGGCAGCAGCACGGGTTGCAGGGCGTGCAGCTGGCCACCACCGCGTTCGTCGCGCAGCTGCGGCGGGACGCGACGCCGGCCAGCGTGCAGAGCCTGCCGACGAACCTGCACAACCAGGACGTGGTGCCGTTCGGTACGCAGGCCGCGCTGCGCGCCTACGACGGGGCCGGGCTGCTGCACCTGCTGTGCGGCTCGCTCGCGCTCGGCCTGCGCCAGGCCGCGCACGTCGGCGCCCGGCAGCCCACCGCACCGGCCTGCGCGGCGCTGCTCGACCGGCTGGAGCACGCGATCCCGCCGGTCGACCCGGACCGGCCGCTCGACGGCGACGTCCGGCGCGCCGCGGACCTGACGGCTGAGTTTTTTCTGAATCGTGCTGCCTAGCGTCGCCTCTCGTGACCGAAGCGACGCGCGATTACCTCATCCTCGGTGCCGGGCCGGCGGGGCTGCAGCTGGCCACCCTGCTGGAGGCGAGTGGCGACGACCATCTCGTGCTGGAGCGGGCCGCGGCGCCCGGTGCCTTCTTCACCCGCTACCCGCGGCACCGGACGCTGATCTCGATCAACAAGCCGCGGACCGGGTCCGACGACCCGGAACTGAACCTGCGGTTCGACTGGAACTCGCTGCTGACCGACGATCCGGCGCTGCGCTTCACCCGCTACAGCGAACGCTACTTCCCGCACGCGGACGACATGGTGCGCTACCTCGCGGACGTGGCGGCCCCGCTGGCCCACCGGATCCGCTACGACACCGAGGCGGTCCGGGTGGGCCGCGCGGACGACGGCGTGTTCGAGGTGACCGACCAGCGCGGCGACGTGTGGCGCGGGCGGGCGCTGATCGTCGCGACCGGTGTGTCCCGGCCGTACCGGGCGACCGAGATCCCCGGCATCGAGCTGGCCGAGAACTACGCGGACATCTCCACCGACCCGAGGGACTACCGGGACCAGCGGGTGCTGATCATCGGCAAGGGCAACTCCGCGTTCGAGACCGCGGACGCGCTGATGGAGACGACCACGCTGATCCACGTGGCCGGGCCGAGCCCGGTGCGGATGGCGTGGCGCACCCACTACGTCGGGCACCTGCGCGCCGTGAACAACAACTTCCTGGACACGTACCAGCTGAAGTCCGCGAACGCGGTGCTGGACGGCACGGTCCGCGGCATCGAGAAGGACGCGGACGGATTCCGCGTCGCGTTCGCGTTCTCCCGGGCGAACGAGCTGGTCAAAGAGCTACGCTACGACCGGGTGATCGCCTGCACCG
Organism: Catenuloplanes niger; assembly: GCF_031458255.1. Taxonomy (NCBI): domain Bacteria; kingdom Bacillati; phylum Actinomycetota; class Actinomycetes; order Micromonosporales; family Micromonosporaceae; genus Catenuloplanes; species Catenuloplanes niger. The sequence continues at coordinate 9,184,374 of NZ_JAVDYC010000001.1, read as the reverse complement.
GTTTCGCGTTCGACGCCTCGATCTTCGACGCCGCCGCCCGCCCCGCGCTGGTGATCAAGGATCGTTTCCCGGCGCAGACCCCGGCGTTCGAGTCGGTCGACGTGCCGGGCCTGTTCGTCGCGGGCACGCTCAGCCAGGAGCGCGACTTCAAGAAGTCCACCAACGGTTTCATCCACGGCTTCCGTTACACGGTGCGCGCGCTGCACCGGATCCTTCGCCGCCGGTACGCGGGGGTGCCGTGGCCGGCGGCGGCGCTGTCGCCGGACCCGGCCGCGGTCACCGGTGCGATCATCGCCCGGGTGAACCGCTCGTCCGGGTTGTGGCAGCAGTTCGGCGTGCTCGGCGACGTGGTGACGGTGTCGGACTCCGGCGCCGCGTATCACGAGGAGGTGCCGGTTGCCCATCACCGGGAGGGCGGGCTGGGCCCGGCCGCGCACGCGTTCGTGGTCACGCTGGAGTACGGCCCGGACCACGACACGGTGGACCCGTTCGACATCGAGGTGTCCCGGATCGCGCAGGACACGCCCGGTGTGGCGCACGACGCGGCCTACCTGCACCCGGTGGTCCGCTACTACCGGGACGGCGCGCCGGGCGGCGTCCATCACCTGGCGGAGAACCTGGAGAACCGCTGGGACCGGCCGGACGTGCACGTCGCGCCGCTGCGCGCGTTCGTCGCCGACCGGCTCGCGGCCTGAGCACCGTGGCCGGCCTCGACCCGGTGCACCGGGACTTCTTCGCCGGCGGCGCGGGCGACGAGCGGACCGTGCACGCCAACGAGACCGCGTTCGACCGGCTGCGGCTGCTCCCCCGGGTGCTGCGCGCGACCGGCGTGCCGGATCCGCGCCTGACGCTGTTCGGCACCGTGCTGCCCGGCCCGGTGCTGATCGCGCCGACCGCGTTCCACCGGCTCGCCCACCCGGACGGCGAGACCGCCACCGCGCACGCGGCCCGGGACACCGGCACGGTCATGACGGTCAGCATGGCCGCGACCACGCCGATCGAGAAGATCGCGGGCACCGGCGCGCGGCTGTGGTTCCAGCTCTACCCGCAGCCGGACCGGGACTTCACCGCGCACCTGGCCGGGCGCGCGGCCGCGGCCGGCGTGACCGCGCTGGTGGTGACCGTGGATTCGCCGGTGTTCGGCCGCCGCGAACGCGACCTGCGCAACGGCTTCCTGGACCTGCCGTCCGGGCTGGCGTGCGAGAACCTGCGCGACCCGGTGACCGGCCGGGTCCGGGACATCGTGCTGGACCCGTCGCTCGGCTGGGACGACGTGTTGCGGCTGCGCGCCGTGACCCGGCTGCCGATCCTGGTCAAGGGCGTGCTGCACCCGGCGGACGCGGCCGAGGCGGTGGCCCGCGGCCTGGACGGCGTGATCGTCTCCAACCACGGCGGCCGGCAGCTGGACGGCGCGGTCGCCTCGATCGACGCGCTGCCGGCCGTGGCGGAGGCGGTCCGCGGCCGGGTCCCGGTGCTGCTGGACGGCGGCGTCCGGCGGGGCACCGACGTGGTCACCGCGCTGGCCCGCGGCGCCACGGCGGTCCTGATCGGACGGCCGGTGATCTGGGGGCTGGCGGCGGGCGGCCGGGACGGCGTCGCCACGGTGCTGCGCCGGCTGCACGAGGACGTGGTGCGGGTGATGGCGCTGTGCGGCGCGGCCACGCTCGCGGAGCTCACGCCGGACCTGCTGCGCGAGGTGCGGCCGTGACCGCGCCCGCCGTACCGCTGCTGCTGTTGCTGTCGTTGTTGCTCGGCGTGTGGTCCCTGCCCCGGTGGCTGCCGGCCACGGTGGTGCGGCTCCGGGAGTGGATCTTCGCGCGGGTGAACGGGACCGAGGGCGTGCCGGTGCCGGGCCCGCTGGTCGGCGCCGAGCACTTCCAGCGCGTGTACGAGCATCCGGCCGCGGACGGGCGCAGCCGCGGTGCCGGGCTGTCCGACCTGTTCTGGTACTGGCTCGCGCCCGGCCCGCAGATGCACCAGGAGCACCTGGAACCCGGCGAGCGCTACACCACGGTCGCCCGGGCCAGCCGGCGGATCCTGGCCGTGCCGCACGCGCGCGCCGACGAGCTGGCCACGGCCGCGACCCGGCGCATGCTGGACACGCTGCCGGCCGGCCGCACCGCCCACGTGCGGCTGCGCGACGCGATGATGCCGGTCTGGGCCGAGGTCTACCACGAGCTGGTCTTCGGCGAGGACTGCCCGCCGGACGTGCGCGCCATGATCGTGGCGAACGCGGACGACGTGGTCACGGCGCTGAAGTGCTGCGGGCTGCGGCACCTGGACCGGCGGGACCGGCTCACCCGGTACCTACGCGGCCGGGTCGAGGACGGGACCGCGCCGGTCACGCTGCCGCCGCCGTTCACCGCGCAGGAGACCGCGTGGTACCTGCAGGGCGCGTTCTTCAACACCGCGGTCGTGCAGATGTCCGAGGCCGCCGCGCACGTGCTGCTCGCGATCGCCCGGCACCCCGGCGTGCTCGGCACCCGGGACGACGACGAGCTGGACCGGATCATCGACGAGACGCTGCGGGTGCACCCGCTCTTCGGCGTGGCGCACCGGATCACGTCCGCGCCGATCGAGGTCACCCCGGACGTCACGCTCCCGGCCGGTTCCGTGCTGCTGTTCAACTATCTCGCCTACCAGCGCACCGGCCCGGCCGCGGACGACGCGTTCGACCCGGACCGGTGGCGCGCGCTGCGGCGGCGGGACGCGCACTTCATCCCGTTCGGCGTGGTCGCGAACCGGGCCTGCCCGGCCCGCGGCTCCGCGCCGGTGATGCTGCGCGCCGCGGTCCGCGAGGTGCTGCGCCGGCACACGCTCGCCTCGTCCGTCGCGCACACCCGGTCGCTGCCGTCGCGCGGCCCGTGCTTCCTGACCCCGTCCGGCGCCCGCCCGCCGGGCCGGACCCGGCTGGCCGCGATGCGGTTCCGCGACCGGTGGGCGGACGTCGGCCGGAGTCTCACCCAGCTGGTGCTGGGCACCGTGATGGTGGTCGACGCGCGGCGGCAGCGGTTGTGCACCACCCACTTCGAAAGGGGAGGCCTGTGAGTCCCGTCGACCTGGCGCCGCGGTTCTTCGTCGCGGTCGCCGTCATCCTGCTCTTCTGCCGGGGAGTCTCGTGGCTGCTCGGCCGGGCCGGTCAGCCGGCCGTGGTCAGCGAGATGCTGGCCGGGGTGCTGCTCGGCCCGTCGCTGCTCGGCCTGTTCCTGCCGGACGTGCAGGCCGCGCTGTTCCCGCCCGACCTCTACCCGGTGCTGTACGTGATCGGGCAGGTCGGCCTGGTCATCTTCATGTTCCAGGCCGGGTACGCGTTCCGCTCGCACCGCATCCACGGGCTGGCCGGCACCGCGGGCGCGGTCTCCGCCGCCGGGGTGGCCGTGCCGCTCGCGCTCGGCGTGCTGTTGGTGCTGCTCACCGGCGACCGCGTCGCGGTGCTCGAGGACGGCGTCCCGATCGGCGTGTCCGCCGCGTTCGTGGGCGTGGCGCTGGCCATCACCGCGTTCCCGATGATGGCGCGGATCATCACGGAGAAGGGGCACGCCGGCACCCGGCACGGCGCGGTCTCGCTGGCCGCCGGCGCGATCGACGACGGGGTCGCCTGGCTGCTGCTCGCCTGCGTGCTCGCGGTCGCGTCCGGTGCCGTGCTGCCCGCGCTGGTCACGATCGGCGGCGCCGCGTTCTTCGGCGTCCTGATCCGGTACGGCGCCCGCCCGGCCGCCCGGCTGCTGATGACCGGCGACCGGATCGGCGACTCCGGGCGGCTGCTCGGCACGGTCGCGCTGCTGTTCCTGATCGCCTGGTACACGGACGAGATCGGCCTCTACGCGGTGTTCGGCGCGTTCTCGGTCGGCGCCGTCATGCCGCGCACCGAGCGGACCGAGAGCGTGGTGAACACGCTCAACCCGATCTGCCAGATCGTGTTCCTGCCGCTGTTCTTCACGTTCTCCGGGCTGCGCACCGAGTTCGCGCTGCTGTCCGACCCGGTCGTGCTGCTGTTCGCGCTGGCCTGCGTGGCGGTCGCGGTGGCCGGCAAGTTCGGCGGCTGCTGGGCCGCGGCCCGGCTGCGCGGCGAGCCGCAGCCGGTCGCGCTGCGCGTCGGCACGCTGATGAACGCGCGCGGCCTGATGCAGCTGATCGCGCTGAACGTGGGACTGGAGGCCGGGATCGTCGGCCCGGCGCTGTTCACCGCGCTGGTGCTGGTCGCGCTGGTGACCACGCTGATGACGACGCCGCTGCTGTCCTGGATCGAGCGGCGCGAGGCGGGACGGGCGATCCCGGTTTCGCCGGCACCCGTTGTTGGTTCCCTCCGAAGCTAGAGACATTTACCACTGTCATTGCCTGATTGAATTGTGCCATTCTCTTCGCATGCCGCACCGCCTGTTGCTGGTCGAGGATGACGCCGATCTCTCCGGCACCCTGACCGAGGCGCTGGCCGGCGAGGGATACCTCGTCGACCACGCCTCGGACGGGCATCGCGGCCTGCATCTCGGGCTCAGCCGGCCGTACGACGTGATGGTCATCGACCGCTGCCTGCCCGCGATCGACGGGCTGGACCTGCTCGTCCGGCTGCGGTCCCGGGCCGTGCCGGCCAGAGCCCTGATGCTCACGGCGCTCGGCGCGGTCGACGACCGGATCGCCGGGCTCGACTCCGGCGCCGACGACTACCTGCCGAAGCCGTTCGACCTGGACGAGCTGAGTGCCCGGCTGCGCGCGCTGTGCCGGCGCGCCGCGGACGCCACGGAGGCGCTGCGGATCGGCGGCGGCCTGCTCGACCTGGCGCTGCGCGACGCGGTGCTGCCCAGCGGCGACCGGGTGCCGCTGTCCGCGCGCGAGTTCGAACTGCTGCGCATCCTGGCGGCCCGGCCGTCCACCGTGCACTCCCGCGCGGAGCTGCGCCGCCGGGTCTTCGACGAGGCGCCCGCGCCGTCCATCGTGGACACGTACGTCTACTACCTGCGCCGCAAGCTCGGCCGGGCCGCGATCCGCACCGTGCACGGGCTCGGCTACCGGCTCGGTGAGCTGTGAGCGTCCCGGTCCGGCGGGACGGCTGGACCGTTGCCGAACGCCGGGCCGTCAGCCGGGCCCGCCGGCAGATCGGGCTGCTCGCCGGGCTCGTCGTCGCCGGCCTGGTCGCGCTGGTCGGCGGCGTCTCCTACGCGCTGCTCGTGCAGGGGCAGCACGTGCAGATCCGCCGCGAGCTGCACTGGAACGCGCAACACGGCGTGCCGAGCGGGCCACCCGGCTGCACCTGGCTGATCCTGCTCTCCGGCGGCGCGCTGGACACCGGCGCCGTACCGCCCCCGCCGGGGTTCCCGCTCCGCGACGCGCTCGACGCGGTCGCCGGGTCCGGCCGTGCGCAGGAGGTCACGGTCGCCCGCAACGGCACGGTCTACGTGGTGCTCACCGAACGCCGCGGCGCGGACACGGTCCAGGCCGTGTTCGACACCCGGTACCAGCTCGCGGACCGCCGCCTGCTGCTCCGCGCGCTCGGCGTCGCCGAGTCGATCGGCCTGGTCACCGCGGTGCTCACCGGCCTGTTCGTCGGCGGCCGGTCGGTGGCGCCGCTGGCCGACGCGCTCAGCCGGCAGCGCCGGTTCGTCGCGGACGCCAGCCACGAGCTGCGCACGCCGATCGCCCGGGTGCACACCCGCGCCCAGCTGATGGCCCGCCGGCCCGCGCTGCCGCCGGAGCACCGCACCGACCTGGACCGGTTGATCGGCAACACCCGGCTGCTCGGCGAGATCGTCGACGACCTGCTGCTGTCCGCCCGGCTCGGCGCGGACGACCGGCTGGCGACCGCGTCCCGGATCGACCTGGCCGCGCTCGCCCGCGACGCGGTCTCGCAGGACGCGGAACGCGCGGCCGCCCGCGGGATCACGCTGGTCGCGGACGGCGTGGCGGCGCCGCTGGCCGTGCCGGGCATCCCGTCCGCGCTGCGCCGGGTGGTGAGCGAACTGGTCGGCAACGCGCTAGCGCACACCCCGCCCGGGGGTACGGTCCTGGTGCGCGCCACCACGTCCGGCGGCACCGCGGTGCTGGAGGTGGCGGACACCGGGCAGGGCCTCGCACCGGCGGACACCGAGCGGCTCTTCCACCGCTTCCACCGCGGCACGTCCACCCGCCCCGGGTTCGGGATCGGGCTCGCGCTGGTCCGCGAGGTCGTCGAGAAGCACGGCGGCACGGTCCGGGCCGCCGGCCGACCGGGCGAGGGCGCCACGTTCACCGTCCGCCTGCCGCTCGCCTGACGCCACCCACCCGCACACCGTCACCGTCCGCCCACCCGCACACCGTCACCGTCCGCCCACCCGCGCACATCGGCGCCGCGGCCACGGCCCGCCGGGTTCGGGTGTCGAAGTCGGCCACGGCGGGACCGGCAGGGAGGAGCGCCAGCGACGACCGGTGCCCGCGGGAGCACTCGGAACGCGCCCACGCCGGAAGCGGGACGATCCGCTTCTCGGTCCTCGTCGGACGCGGGCCGGAGCGCATGTCGCTGGACGCGACGGTGCCGCGGACGATAGCGTGCGGACGATCGTGTCGCCGGCCGAGGAGGTGAGAACCCCGTGCGGAATCTGTCGATGTGGGGCCTCGCCGGGCGACTGACGTAGGTGTCGCCGGGAGCGCCCCCCGCCTCCCGAAAGGCACCACCCTTGTTTGACGTGATCATCGCAGGCTGCGGTCCGACCGGCGCCGTGCTCGCCGCCGAGCTGCGGCTGCACGACGTGCGCGTGCTCGTGCTGGAGCGGGACACCGAGCCCGCGTCCGCGGCCCGGATCGTCGGCCTGCACATCCGCACCCTCGAACTGATGGCGATGCGCGGGCTGCTGGACCGGCTCGTCGCCCACGGCCGGAAGCGCCCGGCCCGCGGCTTCTTCGCCGCCGTCGACGCGCCCGAACCGGACGGCCTGGACTCCCCGTACGCGTTCCTGCTCGGCATCCCGCAACCCGTCGTCGTCCGGCTGCTCGAGGAGCACGCGGTCGCGCTGGGGGCGCGGGTCCGGCACGGGTGCGCGGTGACCGGCCTGGCGCAGGACGACGCCGGGGTGACCGTGGAACTGGCCGGCGGGGAACGGCTGCGCACGCGTTACCTGGTCGGCTGCGACGGTGCCCGGAGCACGGTACGCAAGCTGCTCGGCGTCGGCTTCCCAGGCGAACCCGCGCGCCACCACACGCTGATGGGCGAGATGGAGCTGGGGGTGCCGCCGTCGGACGTCCCCGCCGGGCTGGACGTCCGGCCGGCCGGCGGCAACACCTGCCGCGTCGTCGTCGCGGCCGCCGGCGTCCCGGCGGACCCGCCCACGATCGAGGACGTCCGGGCCGGGCTGCGCGCGGTCGCCGGCACCGACCTCGGCGTGCACTCGCCGCGCTGGCTGTCCCGCTTCGGCGACGCCACCCGGCTGGCCGACCGGTACCGGGCCGGGCGGGTGCTGCTGGCCGGCGACGCGGCGCACATCCACCCGCCGATCGGCGGCCAGGGCCTCAACCTCGGCGTCCAGGACGCGGTCAACCTCGGCTGGAAACTGGCCGGGCAGGTCCGCGGCTGGGCACCCGCCACGCTGCTCGACACCTACCAGGCCGAACGCCGCCCGGTCGCCGCCGCGGTGCTGGACAACACCCGCGCCCAGACGGAACTGGACGCCGACGGGCCGGTCCGCCGGCTGCTCACCGAACTGATCGCACTGCCGTCGGTGAACCGCCACCTGATGGAGAAGATCACCGCGATCGGCGTCCGGTACGACCTCGGCCCCGGCCCGGACCTGCTCGGCCGCCGCATGCCGGACGTCGACGTGCGCGACGGCCGCCTCTACGACCACCTGCGCCGCGGCCGTGGCCTGCTGCTGGACCGCACCGGCGGCCTCGACACGGGCGGCCGGCCGGACCGGGTCGACCTGCTGACCGACCGCACCGCCGCGCTGGACGTGCCCGCCGTGCTGCTCCGCCCGGACGGCCACGTCGCCTGGATCGGCGACGACCAACGCGACCTGAACGACCATCTGGCCCGCTGGTTCTCTTGACAGAACGCCGGTATCGATCGAAGTTGAAACCCCACCGACCGACCCCTGTGGAGTGACTATGCGTGCTGATGCACCACGGCGACGCGCGATCGCGGCCGCCACCGCCCTGCTCATGACCGTGGGCCTGCTCACGGCCACGGCCGCCCCGGCGGTCGCGGTCGCGTCCGGGCCGGTCATCGACCAGAACTTCGCCGACCCGGACGTGATGAAGGTCGGCCGGACCTACTACGCCTACGCCACCAACAGCGACGGCCGGAACATCAAGTGGGCCACCTCCACCGACCTGGTGACCTGGACCGTGCAGGGCACCGACGCGCTCCCCACGCTCGGCGCCTGGGCGGACCCGGACTGGTCGTTCCCACCCGGCGGCTCCGGCGACCACGGCGTCTGGGCGCCGGAGGTGTTCGCCACCGGCCCGCGCAGCTTCGTCATGTGGTACACGGCGCACGACCGCGCCTCCGGCAAGCAGTGCATCGGTGCGGCCACCGCGACCGCGCCCGGCGGCCCGTTCGTCCCCCGGGACACCGCACTGGTCTGCACGCCGGAGATCGGCGGCGCGATCGACGCGTCGTCGTACACCGAGAACGGGCGCCGCTACATCCTGTGGAAGAACGACGGCAACTGCTGCGCGCAGGACACCTGGCTGCGCCTGCAGCAGGTCAGCGCGGACGGGCTGCGCCGCACCGGCACCGAGACCCAGCTGATCAAACAGAACAAGCCGTTCGAGGGTACGTTGGTGGAGGCGCCGACGCTGTGGAAGCGCGGCGGGACGTACGTGTTGTTCTACTCCGCGAACTTCTTCGGCAACGGCAGCTACGTGAGCAGCTACGCCACCTCGACGAGCCTGCGCGGGCCGTACACCAAGGCGGCCACGCCGCTGATGACCACGGACGCGTTCGCCGGGTCGGTGCGCGGACCGGGCGGCCAGGACGTGGTGACCGGCCCGGACGGCCGGGACCGGATCGTCTTCCACGGCTGGAACGCGGACTTCACCTACCGGGCCATGTACTCGCAGCGGCTCGACTGGCAGGGCAGCCGGCCGATCGTCGAGGGCGCCAAGATCAGGTACGAGGCCGAGGACGCGGACTTCGCGCGCGCCAACGCCCGGTACGCGGCAGGCGGCGCCAGCAACGGCGCGGTGGTCGGCGGCATCGACTTCGCGGACAGCCGGGTCACGTTCACCGTGCACGTGCCGCGGGCCGGCACGTACCGGCTGTACACCCGCTTCGCGAACGGTTCCGACGCCGGGGCGGCGAGTCACACGCTGACCGTCAACGGCGCGGCGGCCGGAACCGTGGACTACCCGGTCACCGGGTGGGACAACTGGCAGGTGACGGAGCGGGACGTGACGCTGCGGGCCGGCGACAACACCGTCTCGTACGGCAAGGGCGCGAACTACGCCGAGGTCGACGCGATCGACGTCGCCTGACCCGGCCGGGGCTCGCCGTGCTCCCGCGGTGAGCCCCGGCCGCTGTTGCTGTCTCGCTCCGCGTTTCGGTCCGCGTCTCGCTCCGCGTCTCGGTCTGCGTTTCGGTCCGCGTCTCGGTCTCCGTCTCGGAGGACGTTGCGCAGGCCGAGCATCAGCAGTGGGTAGACGAAGTAGCCGAACCGGGTCGACGGGGCGAGCGTGAAGATCAGGGACCAGATCACGGTCATCCGCAGGACGGCCGCGGGAAGGTCACGTGGGGGTCGGCGCCACAGGTGGGCGCAGACCCCGACCAGCGCCGCCGCCAACAGGCCGATCATCAGCAGCTTGCCGCCGGAGCCGTCCGTCGCCACCACCTGCCCGGGCATCGGGCTGGCCGCGGTGGTCTGCTGCGACGTCAGCCGCAGCGGGAACATGATCATGTTGTGCACCAGGTCGCGCACGCCGGCCAGCATCGCGGGAGCGGTGACGGCGGCCGCGCCGAGCGCCGCGAGCACGCCCGAGACGGCGAACCAGCGGACCGGGCGCCGGCCGCCCCGGGCCAACAGCATCGGCAGCAGCACGAGCAGGGCGGGCAGGGCGGTCGCCTTCATCGCGCACGCCACCCCCAGCGCCGCACCCGCGAGCACCACGCCCACCGGCCCGGCCCGCAGACCATCCACGTCACCGGCCCGCGAGCCGCTCATGCCGCCGAGGTGCGAGGCGTCCATCCCGGCCGCCCGGTCGGCGTGCGAAGCGCCGGGGTGCGGAGCACGGGCGTGCGAGCCGCCGGCCTGCGGAGCACGGGCGTGCGAAGCGCCGGCGTGCGGAGCACGGGCGTGCGAAGCGCCGGCGTGTGAGACGCCGGTCAGCAGCGCGACGCCGAGCACGAGCAGGCCGAGGACCGGCAGGTCGGTGCTGCCCAGGACGACCGGCAGCGCCAGCACGGGTGACGCGAACGCGGCCGCCAGCGTCCACATCGGGCGGACGGCCCGGACCAGGCGCAGCGCCGCGTAGCCGAGCAGGGCCGCGCTGAGCACGAACCAGGTGCGCGGGTTGCCCGCCCAGCCGTCCAGGCCCAGCGCGTGCGGCAGCCCGAAGACCGCGAGTGGCGGGCCGTACGGGTTCAGCGACTCCGGCCCGGTCAGCTCGGCCACCGGCAGGTACGGGCTGCCGGACTCGACCAGCAGCCGGCCGGCCCGCTTGACGACGGTCAGCGGGCCCATCCCGACGGTCGACTTGCCCCGGCCGCCGGTCACCATCCACACCAGCGGCGCCACGACCGCGCCGAGCAGCGCGGTCAGCGTGGCCGTGGACCGGGCCGCGGGGTGCCGCCACAGCAGCGTGACCAGCGTGGCCAGCACGTATCCGCCGGCGGCCCAGCGGCCCCAGGACGCCTGCACCTCCTGGCCGGCGAACGCGCCGACGCCACCGGCGAACCCGGCGGAGATCGCGTATCCGGCCGTCCGCCACGCGACCGGGCGGGCCCGCCGGAAACGGTCGAGCGCGCGCACCGGGCTCGGCATCGCCGTCGGGCGGACCGCCGCCGTCCGGGTCACGACCGGCACCGCCCGCCGGCCGGCGACAGCGCCGCACACCGCCGGCCGGACGACCGCCGCACGCGTGTTGACCGGCTCCGCGAAGACATCACGCGGCGATCATCGCGGCGCGGGCCGGTCCCGCACATCTATCCGCAGCCATATCCGCGCGCCGACCACCCTACGACTTTCGGCGGAGGCGACACCGCCCACAGTGGTCCGGCCGCGATCCCGCGCGGCTCCGAACGACCCGTGCGTGAGGCCACCGCCGTGCTGAGTCACCGGCTCCCCGAGACGCCGGCAACGGCACCACACCCGGCAGCCGGTCGCCCCCACCACCGCGACCTGCTGCCGCGACAGCCCTGCCCCGGTCACCCGCCGCGCCCCGGCATTTCATGGGCCGCCACGACGGGCGACACCGGCGCCGAACCGCGCCACCACCGCTACCGGCGTCCGGCGGGCATGCCCGCAGGGACGGCGACAGGACCGTGCACGGCGTCAGGCGCCCCACCACCGCTGTCCGCGTCCCGCGCAAGATGCCTGCGGAGACGGCGACCGGACGACGCACGACGCCACGCGCCCCCCGCCGGCCGCTGTCCGCGTCCGGCGGAAGTGCCGTGCGAACGGCAACCGGACGGCGCACGGCATCACGCCTCCCCCACCGCTATCGGCGTCCGGCGGGAATGCCCGCAGGAACGGCGACAGAGCCGCGCACGGCGTTCAGGCGCCCCCGCAACCGCCGTCGGCGGCCTGCGGCGCCGTTCGGGTGGGTGGTGCCGGTGGCGGGGCGGGGTCAGGCCGTTTCGACGACCGTGACCGGCATCTCGCGGGTTGCCCGCAATGGGGGCGACAGCAGCGCGGGGAGGAACGCGGCGGTCATTCCGGCCGCGCCGATCCACAGCACCGCGGGTGCGCCGAGCAGGCCGCCGAGTGCGCCGCCGAGCAGGCCCGCGACCGGCATGCTGCCCCACTGGACGAAGCGGACGGTGGCGTTCATCCGGCCGAGCAGCCGCTCCGGCGTGGTTGCCTGCTGCAGGCCCGTCTGGGCGATCAGCCGGACCACGCCGCCCGCCGAGACCAGCGCCAGCCCGGCCACCGCGATCCACAGTGGCCAGCCGGGCCGGGCCGCCGGCATCAGCGCGGCCGCCGGTGCCGTGCACAGCGGCGCGAGCCAGACGACCGGGCCCGGCCCGTACCGGACGATCAGCGGCCGGGCCAGCAGCGCGCCCGCGAGCCCGCCGCCCGCCATCACGGACAGCACCGGGCCGATGCCGCCCGGCCCCAGGCCCGCGTGCCGGGCCAGGAACACCAGCAGCATCGTCTGGTACGTGACCAGGAACAGGCTGAAGACGCCGTCGGTCAGCAGCATCGGGCGCAGCAGCGGATGGCGGAGGACGAACCGCAGCCCGTCCGCGACCTCCCGGAGCAGGTGCCGGCCGGCCGCCGGTGCCGGCACCGGCTCGGGGCGGCGGATCCGGAGCAGGCCGAGCGCGGACAGCAGCAGCCCGGCGGCGCTCACGATCAGCGTCAGCGGCGCGCCCAGCCAGGCGACCAGCGGGCCGGCCAGGCCGGGTCCGCCGACGCTGACCGCCGACCGTACCGCCGCGATCAGGGCATTGCCCTGCACCAGCCGGTCGCGGCCGGTGACGCTCGGCAGGTGGCTGGCGTAGCCGACGTCGAACAGCACGGTCAGCAGGCCGTGGCCGAGCGCCACCGCGAACAGCACCCAGATCGTCAGCAGGCCCGCCCACCAGGCCAGCGGCACGGCCAGCAGCAGCGCGGCGCGGAGCACGTCCGCGCCGATCATGACCGGCCGCCTCCGCCGCCGGTCCAGCCAGGCACCGGCCGGCAGCCCGATCAGCAGCGACCCGGCCGTGGTCATGGCCGTGAGCGCGCCGACCCGGAACTCGTCCGCGTCCAGCCAGACGATCGCCACCAGCGGCAGCACCAGGAACACGAACCGGTCGGCGAGCTGCCCGGCCACGGTCGCCGCGAAGAACCGGCGGAAGTCCGGTTCGCGGAGCGGACCGGAGCCGCGGCCGGTCATCTCAGCGGGCCTGGGCCGGTCTCAGCGTGTGCTTCAGGGTCCGCTTGCTGTGCGCGATCCGCTCCGGCTGCGGGCGTCCCCGGGCCGGGCCGGCGCCCCGCCGGCCGCCGACGATCTCCAGGTCCCGCACGGTCCACTCGAACGCCTCGACGTCACCGATCAGCGCGGACACGCGGGCCCGCTCGATGATCTCCTCGACCCGCGCCCACGTGTCGTCACCGGCCGTCCACCCGTCGGTGCCGTCGAGCGCGTCGACGAACCGGCCGACGAGTTCCGCCGGGAGAGCACCTGGGCCGAACGCTTCGGACATGCGGCGATCCTAGCCGCACCGGTGCCTCGTGTGTCCCCCGGCGCGAGGCGCCTCTTCGGACGAGCGCGATCGCGTCCGCGGTGACCTCGTAGTCGAGCAGCCGGGTCGCTCCCGCCGCTGGGCCGGCGGCCGGTTCGCGGCCGGTTCGGCGGGCGGCGGCCGCAGATCACCGGGGAGGTGCTGCCGCAGCGGCCGGACCGGTGAGCGTCGCCCGGAACGACGGCCAGGCGTCGCGCAGGTAGAGCGCGAACGGGATCCACCAGATCAGGTCGTTAGTGATGATCATGATGACCGTGGTGGGTGGCCAGACCCCGGTCACGATCAGCCACGCCAGTCCGGCCGGGCCGAGGAGCTTGCCGGTCAGGCCGACCGCGGCGATCGGCCAGCCCGCCTCCGGACGGCGCGCGACCTCGAGGTAGAGCAGGCCGTAGAGACCGAGCACCATGCCGAGGCAGGCGAAGATCTGCGGCGCGTTGGACAGCGGCAGCCCGGTGACCCGGAAGAACCACTGTGGATCCAGCACCGCGTAGCAGCCCCAGCCGATGTTGTACGCCCCCGCGGCCGCGAACACGGCCCGGTGCGTCCGTCGACGTCTCACCGCGGCCTCCCCACCGCGAGCTCGGGCTCGTGCGGCGCGCAGACGTACGGTGCCTGGTAGAGCTCGCCCCCGCGCGGGTCCGGCCGGCCGGCGTGCAGCGCGAACGTCATCGTCTCCCAGGTGCGCGGGTCGACGGCCCAGGCGATCGAGTGCAGGCCGTCCTCGCCGAGCCGGTCCCGCACGGCCGCGCCGACCTCGGCCGCGGTGCCGGCCGGGTCGGCGTCCACCGGGATCGGCGCGACCTGCCGTACCGCGTGGGTGATCGGCTCGTGGAACGCCGCCCCGCGGTGGTAGCCGCCGCCGATCCAGGTCTGCACGACCGGCCGGCCGAACGAGGCGACGACCCCGGCGAACCCGCCGCCCGCCCACAGGAACCGGGCGGCCGCGGCGCTGTCGGTCCACAGGTAGAACGGCGCGTACTGGTGCACCGGCGAGCCGTCGACGCCGCTCTCGCGCATCAGGAACGCCTTGAGGCCGAGTCCCGGTGTACCGTCGAAGCGCGGTCCGCCGGCCGCGATCCGGCGGCGGATGATGTCCATGTCGTAGTCGGCGGGCAACGACATCCGGTACTGCATGGCGATCACGCGTGCTCCTCCTCGGTGCGCAGTGCGGTCAGCAACGCGACCGCGCCCGCGATCGCGTCGTCGAACGGTTCGGCCGACTGTGCGGCCTTGGCCAGGACGTATCCGCCCTGGACGACGGCGACGACGGTCGCGGCGACCTGCCGGGGCGCGAAACCGGTGGTGAGCTCGCCGCTGGCCTGGCCCTCGGCGAGCAGGTCGGCCACCCGCTCGCGGTACCAGCCGAGCGTCTCCTCGACCGGGGCGCGCAACCGCGGGTCGGCCAGGACGTCCGGATCCTCGGACATCCGGCCGATCCGGCAGCCCCGGAGCGCCGGCCGGCGCCGCGTCAGGTAGGCGACCAGCCGGTCCAGCACGCCGGTGCCGTCCGCGAACACGGTCTCACCGGACGCGCGCATCTCGTCGGCGTTGCGCCGCAGCGCGGCCGCGGCCAGGTCGGCCTTGCCGCGGAAGTGGTGGTACATGCTGCCCTGCCCGACGCCGGCGCGGGCCAGGATGTCCCGCGGGCTGGTGCCCACGTATCCGCGGTCCCACAGCAGCTCCCGGGTCGCCTCGATCAGTCGGTCCCGCGCGTCCATGCGGCCGATCTTACGTACATACCAGTAGTTACAGAAGTCTCGAGATTGACCGCTTCCGGATCGGGCATGCTGGGACCGGACAACCCGCACATCGACGACGACAAGTGGGTGTTGCCATGATCGGTCGAATCCTCGCGGCCGCGCTGCTGCTGCCGGCACCGGCGCCGCTCCCCGACGACCCCTACGACGTACTGGTCTTCTCCAGGACGGCCGGGTTCCGGCACGACTCCATCCCGGCCGGCGTGCAGGCGATCCGCGACCTGGGCGAGGGCGGCGGGTTCACGGTGACCGCGACCGAGGACCCGGGCGTGTTCACCGCTGCGGAGCTCGACCGCTACGAGGCCGTGGTCTTCTTGAGCACCACCGGTGACGTGCTGGACGCCGGCCAGCAGACCGCGTTCGAGCAGTACGTCCGCGGCGGGCACGGCTACGTGGGCGTGCACGCGGCCGCGGACACCGAGTACGACTGGCCGTTCTACGGCGAGCTGGTCGGCGCGTACTTCGCGTCGCACCCGGCGGTCCAGCCCGCCGTGGTCCGCACCGAGGACCGCGCGCATCCCGCCACCGCGCACCTGCCGCAGGCCTGGACCCGCACCGACGAGTGGTACGACTACCGCACCAACCCGCGGGCCACGGCGCACGTGCTGTCCACACTGGACGAGTCCACGTACACCGGCGGCACGATGGGCGCGGACCACCCGATCGCCTGGTGCAAGACGCTCGACGGCGGCCGGTCGTTCTACACCGGCGGCGGCCACACCCCGGAGTCGTTCGCCGACCCGGCCTTCCGGCAGCACCTGCTCGGCGGCATCCGGTACGCGGCCGGCGCGGCGCGTGCCGACTGCCGGCCGGAGACCGGCTACACCGCGCTCTACGACGGTGCGGTCGCCGGCTGGTCGCAGGCCGGGCCGGGCTCGTTCACGAACACGGACGGCACGCTCACCTCGACCGGCGGCATGGGCCTGCTCTGGTACTCGGCGCGGCGGTTCACCCACTACTCGCTGAAGCTGGACTGGCGGATGTCCGGCGACGACAACAGCGGCGTGTTCATCGGGTTCCCGCCGTCGGACGATCCGTGGTCGGCCGTCGACAACGGCTACGAGATCCAGATCGACGCGACCGACGCCGCGGACCGGACCACCGGTTCCGTCTACACGTTCCGCGCCGCCGACCGGGCCGCCCGCGACGCCGCGCTGAACCCGCCCGGCGAGTGGAACACGTTCGAGCTGCTGGTCGAGGGCGATCGCCTGCGGATCCTGCTCAACGGCACGGAGATCAACGACTTCACCGACACCGACCCGGTACGGTCGCTGGCCGGCCACGTCGGCATCCAGAACCACGGCGACGGCGACACCGTGTCGTTCCGCCACATCCGGATCAGGGAGCTTCCGCCGCCGGCGGCCGGGTGCCGCTGATCCCGCCGTCCCGGACCACCCGGGAGCCGGCGATCCAGACGTGCCGGATGCGGGCCGTGGCGTGGATGTCGGTCGTCGGGTCGCCGTCGACGAGCACCAGGTCGGCGCGCCGCCCAGGACCGACCACGCCACGGTCGGCGAGGCCGAAGACCGCGGCCGGCGCGGCGGTGGCCGCGTGCAGTGCCTGGGCGGGGGTGAGGCCGGCCTCGGTGAGCAGGCCAGTTCCTCGTGCATCGAGGCGCCGAACCGCGGTGAGTACGGCGCGGTGGTGTCGCCGTTGGCGTCCGTGCCGGCCAGGATCGTCGCGCCCCGCCCGTGCATCAGCCGCACGGACGCCAGCGCGTGCGCGAACTCCATCCGGGGTGCGATCCGCAGCGCGCCGAGCAGGCGCAGCACGGGCGTGCGGCCGACGGTCGCGGCGATGCCGCGCATCATGCCGAGCGTGGGCGAGACGATCCGGGCGCCGTCCACGACGCCCTGGACCGGCACGTGTGTGATCACGTCCGCGCCGGCGGCCACGGCCGTGGCGTAGGTCGCCGGCGTGACCGCGTGCGCGATCGTCAGCAGGCCCCGGGCGCGGGCCGCGGCCACCAGCGCGGTCACCGTCCCCGGCGACAGCGCGGTGGTGCCAGGCCGGCGCCGGTCCTCCACGGCGATCTTGATGTAGTCGGCGCCGTCCGTCACCCGGGCCGCCACCCAGGCGTCCGCCTCCCCCGCGCCGGCGACCGCGGCACGCGCGGGGTAGCCCATCCGCCGGATCGCGCCCGAGCCCGGGGCGACCGCCGGATGCACCGCGCTGAACAGGTCGGCCGTCCCGGTCAGGTGCCGCAGCGGCAGCGTGTCGGCCGGGCGCGGCGTGCCCATGTCCAGCGCGGTGGTCACGCCCCAGCAGGCCAGTTCGGCGAGCTGGTCGCGGTGCTCCACGTGCACGTGGGTGTCGATCAGGCCGGGCAGCAGCACGCCGCCGCGGCCGTCGACCCGCTCGGCCGTGCCGCCCGGCTCCGGCGACGCGGTGATCAGCCCGCCGCCGAGGTGCACGGTGCGTGGCGCGGTCAGCCCGGTGCCGTCGAAGACACGTACGTTCACGATCTCGGTTTTTGGACCAGTCACTTGTCTATCGTAGGAAGTGGACCAGTGACTTGTCTATTCTCGGGTTGTGCCGACCCCGCTCCCGCTGCTGCTCGCCATGGCGTTCCGCCTGTTCACCGACCGGCTGCACGCCCGCCTCGCCGAGGAGGGCCACCCGGACGTCCGCCCCGCCCACGGCTACGCGCTCGGCCACCTGGTGCACACCGGCGGCGTCACCGCGGTCGACCTCGCCGCCCACCTCGGCGTCACCAAGCAGGGCGCCGCCCACCTCATCACCGAGCTCGAGACCTGGGGGTACGCGGAACGCACCCGGCACCCCACGGACGGCCGGGCGCAGCTCGTCGTCGCCACCGCCCGCGGCCACGACCTGGTCACCCGCGTCGCCGAGATCTGGTCCACCGAGGAACGGCACGTGCCGGACCTCGACACGGTCCGCGCCGCCCTCACCACCTACCTCGACGCCCACGCGAACGGCCGCACCCCCGTCCGGCCGGTCTGGTGACCTCGGCGGGTCCCCGGCCGCTCGCACTCACGACCCGGCCGGGGACCCGCGATGGATCAGGACTTCCCGGTCAGGTCGGCGCAGGCGTGCTCGTCGGGTAGGAGCGGGCGCAGGTGGACGGTCCACTTCTTGCCGGCGGAGGTCCACGGCGTGATGGCGGTGGCGTTCGCGGCGGCGGCGAGCACGTCGGCCGCGGCCTGGCCGGTCGCGGTCACGCAGCCGAGGTCGAGACCGTCGCCGAGGGAGGTACCGGGCAGCTCCGGCCCGGGCCAGGCGACCTCCGGCTGGCCCGGGACGGTGTCGTCGGGCCGCCACGGCGCGGCGACCGCGGCGATCTCGGTGGGCCGGTACGGGACGGCGTCACCGATCCGGTCCGCGCCGAGCGTGGCGGGCAGGTCCTGCAGCGCGGTGACCAGCTCGGTGAGCAGGCGGCGGTCGCGCACCTGATCGGCGGTCAGGCCCGCGTCGGCACCGGCCGCCTCGGACAGCGCGTACGCCTCGGTGACCTGCAGGCCCTCCTCGGTCAGCAGCGTGAAACGGGTGGTCGGCACGTCCGTGACGCCGGGGCGGCCCAGGTCGGCGCCGTTCTGCACACCGGCCGAGCGGGCCCGCTCGACGAGCTGCGTGACGTCCTCGGGCGTGATCTGCTGCAGCAGCACGTTCGGCAGCGCCTTGGCCGGGTACTGCATCGTGACCGGCCCCTCGGTGATGACCCGGCCGTCCGCGTACACGCTGATCATCGGCAGCCGGGTGGCGACCGTCTCCGGCGCGACGAAACCGCCGGTGTGGTCGACGCGCAGCACCAGCGCGCCGGGCAGCACCGCGGAGGGCGCGGCGGCCGCGGG
Source organism: Catenuloplanes niger (assembly GCF_031458255.1). NCBI lineage: Bacteria > Bacillati > Actinomycetota > Actinomycetes > Micromonosporales > Micromonosporaceae > Catenuloplanes > Catenuloplanes niger. The sequence continues at coordinate 9,165,454 of NZ_JAVDYC010000001.1, read as the reverse complement.
TTCCGCGGCGTCGTCCGCGTTCGCACAGGCGGCGGTGAACAGGAGCGCGGCGGTCAGCAGCAGCGCGGCGGGACGGATGAGTGTCGGCATGCCGGTAGGACGGTGCGGGCCCGGCGCCGGTTCCCCCGCCGAAGATCTTCCGTCAGCCGGCGCGGCGGAACGCGCCCGGTGCCATGCCGTACTCCCGGCGGAACGCGCCGGCCAGCGCGGACTCGGTGGCGTACCCGGAGCGGCGGGCGATCGTGGCGAGCGGCGCGTCGGTCTCGCGGAGCAGCCGGGCCGCGTACCGCAGCCGGTGACCGCGCAGGTAGGCCGCGGGTGGGTGGCCGACCGCGGCCGTGAAGCGACGGGTGAACGTGGCCCGGGACATGCCCGCCGACCGGCTCAGGTCGCGGACCGTCCAGCGGTTCTCCGGGTCCGCGTCGATCGCGCGGACGGCCGCGGTGACCGCCGGATCCGGCGTCACCGGCCACGCCGTCGTCGCCAGCCACCGGCGCAGCGCGTCCGCGATCATCAGGTCCAGCAGCGCGTACCGCGCCGCGTCGACGATCGGCCCGGCGGCGTGCCGCGCGTCGAGCAACGCCACGACCGGGTCCGGCGGGCCGGCCGACCGCACCACGATCGGGTCCGGCAGCGCGGACAGGAACGGGTGCACGTGCTGGTGCGGCCGCAACCGGTAGGCGCCGCAGAGGAACTCGGCGTCGGCCGGCCCGGACGCCGGCTCGGCCGTGCCGAGCGCGACCGGCACCAGCCCGCGCAGCGGCCGGGCCGTGGCGGCGAGCCCGTGGTCGGCGCCGGAGGTGACGAGCACGACGTCGCCCGGCGCGAGCGCGACCGCCGGCCGGTCCGCGGACAGCAACCAGGCCGTGCCGTGCAGCAGCACGTGGAAGCCGGCGCCGGTCAGCCCGGCGTAGCTCAGGCCCCACTCCCCCGACTGCCGGAACCGGCGGACGGTGCCGCGGCCCACCCGCAGCGTGGCGATCGCCTGGCTCATCGCGTCCACCGGCGTCATGCTACCTACGCGCATGTCCGTGCGACGCCGCCGCATCGCGCCGGCGCACCGGACGCGGTTGGCTGACCGGCATGAACGACTGCATCGTCATCGGCGCGGGCGCGGCCGGGCTCAGCGCCGGCCTGACCCTCGCCCGCGCCCGGCGTACCACCCTGGTCATCGACGCCGGGCGGCAGAGCAACCTGGCCGCCGCCGGCATCGGCGGTCTGCTCGGGCACGACCGGCGCCGGCCCGCCGCGTACTACGCCGCCGCCCGCGCGGAGCTGGCCGCGTACCCGTCGGTCGAGGTGCGCGGCGGCGACGTCACCGGAGCGGAACGACACGGCGACGGTACGTTCGAGGTGTCGCTCGGCGACGGACGCCGCGAGCGGGCGCGCGCGCTCGTGCTCGCGCCCGGCATGGACTACCGCTACCCGGCGCTGCCGGGCCTGGCCGAACGGTGGGGCGGCGACGTCTTCCACTGCCCGTTCTGCCACGGCTGGGAGACACGCGACCGGCCCACGGCCGTGCTGGCGTCCGGGCCGGTCGGCGTGCACGGCGCCCTGAACCTGCGCGCCTACACCGACGACATCACGCTGCTGACCGACGGCGCCGAGCTGTCCGGCGCCGACCGGGACCGGCTGACCGACGGCCGGGTCCGGTGGGACGAGCGCCCGGTCGCCGCGCTCACCGGCGACGGCCCCCGGCTGAGCGCGGTCACCTTCGCCGGCGGTGGCGAGCTCGCCGTGACCGCGCTGCTGGTCAAGTCCTTCCTGTACCAGCGATCGACGCTGGCCCGGGACCTCGGCGCCACGGTCACCATGTCGAACGAGCACCTGGGCGTGGAGGCGATCACCGTCGACGCGATGTGCCGGACCGGCGTGCCCGGCCTGTTCGCCGCCGGCGACGCGGCCACCACCGTGCCGCCGTCGATGGCCGCCGCGGTCGCGTCCGGCTACCTGGCCGGTGCCGGCGCCGCCGTGCACCTGACGGCCGGGTACTGACCCCGGTCCACGCTCAGGCGCGGGCCAGCAGGATCGTCTCCAGCCGGGTGTGGTCGTCCGCGCGCTCCTGCAGCAGCGTGAGGCCGGCGGCGAGCTGCCGGAAGCGGTCGCCGGCCGCCGGGAGACCGCGGTGCTCCGCCTCGGCCGCGAGCACGAGCGCCGGCAGCCGGAGCGCCGCCCAGCTGGTCCCGGCCACGGCGAACCGCCGGTCCAGCACCGGGGTCACGGCCTCGGCGAACCGCCGGGAGACCGGCGTCGGCAGCCGCGCGCACGCGTCCCGCGCGGTGGCCGACAGCGCGTCCAGGTCGATGACGAACCGGGCGGTCCCGGTGAGGCCGGCCCGCTCCAGCAGCGAGCGCGCGAAGTGGCCGGCCGCGCCCGCGCGGTCGCCGGGCGGGAACGCCGCCTCCACCAGCGGGCGCCACGGGTCCGGGCGGTCCGCGTCGGCCGGCGCGTCGAGGCCGAGCGCGTGCCCGAGGGCGCGATCGTGGTCGTGCGCGGTCGCACCCGTACCGGCGCGGCGCAGGGCCGCGGCCAGGTCGAGTGCGAGGTTCGCGTCCAGGACGTGGACGTGCGGCAGGACCGGGTGCAGCGCGCGTTCCAGGTCCCGGACGTGGCCGGCGAGCAGGCCGCCGGCGGGTGCGAGGACCCGGAGGAGTTCCCGGGCGAGCGGAAGCGTCTCGGCGGTGGCCTGCGAGCGGGTCAGCGCGATCGCGGCGCCCCGGATCCGGAACCAGCGCAGCTGCGCCAGGACGTCCGTGTCCCGGGCGTCCGCCGCCACGGCGCGGCGCAGGTCGGCGCCGGTGACGGTGTGCACGTGAGGCCGGTCGTCGCGGTGCCAGACCGCGGGCGGCCGGTCCGGCTCCCGCATCGTCCACACGGCCCGCTGCGCGACCACGGACGCGGTCCGGCCGGACACGTAACGCGCCTCCTCCTCGGTGGGGAGCCGGTAGACGGCGGGTCCGGCGTGCAGCGAGTTGAGCCACGCGGTGAAGGCCCGGGCGTCGCCGGACCAGGCGCCGGTGACCATCTCGGCCCGGGCGGGCGGCGCCGTCAGCGGGCCTTCCAGCGGCGGGTTGCCGGTGTCCCGCAGGAACAGCGTGTACAGGTGGGAGGTGATCGGCTGCGGGCAGACATGGCTGCCGGCCGGGGTGGCGATCCACTGGGACAGCATCTCGGCGGCCAGCACGCCGGCGATCAGGCGCCGGTGGGCCGGGTCCGCGTCCGGGCGGAAGGCCAGCATGAGGGTGTCGTCGAGCCGCCGCCGCAGGTCGGGCGCGAGCGGGCGGCCGGCCGCGGCCGCGAAGGCGAGCGCGAGCGCGGTGAGGCTGCCGGCCCGCAGGCAGGCGCGGACGATCGGGTCCGCGTCGACGCCGGGCAGCGCCAGATACAGCAGCGTGGTCTCGCGCCACCAGGCGTCGTCGACGTTCCGGACGAGCGTGCGCGAGTGGTTGCCGGTGACGATGTGCCGGGCGGCCAGGTACTCGCCGAACGTGTGGTGGGCGAACGCGTAGACGTGGTGTTCGCGCTCGACGAGCAGCCCGTTGTTGGCGACGTCGGTGAGGAAGTCCTCGCCGGTGACGTCCCCGGGCAGCCGGGCCAGCTGGGTCCGCAGCACGGCCAGGAGCCCCTCGCGGGGCAGGTCCCGCACCCGGCGACACATCATCGTGTACGCCAGGCAGGCCAGCAGCGTCTCCTTGTCGGCACCCGGGATGTCCACCGTGGGCTGGAGCTTCTTCGCCTCCTGCCGGCGGTAGAGCATCACCTGGCAGATCTCGCCGTAGAGTTCGGCCCGGCTGCCCGGCAGCGCGCCCCGGTAGCGGTGCACGTTGGCGATCATGGTCAGCAGCAGCGGGTTGACCGTGAGGTCGTAGAGCGCCGGCGCGACCGCGAGGCGTTCCAGCAGGTCCGCCGCGTTCTGCTCGGCGCCCAGCGTGACGTGCGGTCCGGTGCTGCCGGTGGCGCGGCGTTCGGTGGCCAGGTACCAGTTGCGCAGGAACCGGGTGACCTGGCCGTCGTTGAACGGCCGCACCCACAGCACGTCCGCGCCGCTGATCCGGGCCGTCTCGTAGCCCAGCGGCCGGGAGGTCACCACGTAGTCGTTGCGCGGGTAGACGCTCATCTGCCGCTCGATCCAGGCGCCGACCGCGGTGCGGTCCTCGGCGCGGGCGATCTCGTCCAGGCCGTCGAGCAGGACCAGGCAGTCGCCGTCCCGGAGTCGCCGGGCCCACCAGCCCGGCGGCTCCGCGACCTCGGTGTCCGGCATCGCGGTACGCAGCAGAGCGGGCAGCGTCAGCGCCGGGTCCGCGACGATCGCCGGGGCGTGGTCGCGCAGCGCCAGCATCACCGGCGTGCCCCGGCGCCGGCCGCGCCGCTCGGTGACCGCCCGGTAGGCCATCCGCCGCAGGACCGTGGTCTTGCCCGAGCCCGGGCCGCCGAGCACGGCCAGCACGGCGGGCCGCTCCCGGTCGACGAAGTCGGAGAGCGCGCGCCGGGGCGGCAGCTGCGCCGGCTCCTCGGCGAGCGCGCCGGTGGGGACCTCGCCGGGTGCGCGCGGCGTGAGTGCCACGTCGACGTACACCTCGCCCAGTTCCGGGGAGAACGGGCCGATCGTCGCCAGGCCCTTGGAGTCGAGTTGCCGCAGCGACGCCCGCACGTACGCCCGGTACCGGCGGCGGTACCGGGCCGGCTGCCGGCTCAGCGCGACGTCGAAGGCGTCACCGAGCTGGTCGAGGCGCCGGTCGAGCGGCTTGCCGGCCGCCCGGATCAACAGCGCCACGACCACGAGCATCAGCTCGTACGCGACGACGAGCGCCACCGCGGCGGCCGGGTGGTGGGCGATGAGGTGTTTCAGCCCGGTCGCGACGGCCGCGGGGACGCCGACCGCGGCGAGCACGCCGGCCAGCGCCCGGCCCGGCGGCGGTAGTCCCATCCGTACCCCCCGATCAACAGGTTTCGTGGACATAGGTCCGGCTTCCCGGGACGCTCATGTCGATGTCGCGAAGGACGACGGAGAACCTGCCGCCCGAGACCCGGCAGGCGGCGGTCAGGCCGGCCGGCTGGTACTCGACGTCGATCAGATCGTCGCCGTAGACGGCCTGGTAGGTCGCGCAGTCGCCGTACCGGCCGCACTCCTCGACGATCGCGAAGTCGAGGCCGGCCCGCCGTCCCCGGTCGCCGAGGCCGGCGGCGTTCGTCTGCGCGGCCGCCAGCCCGGCCTCATGGGCCCGCCCGGCGAGAAGCTCGAGGTAGGCGACGACCGAGTCGGCGCTCAGCCGGCCACCGGACCGCTCGTACGAGTCGATGTTGTCGATCTCGACCGCGTCGAATCCGGCCCGGGCGCACTCCGTGATCCACGAGCCCACGATGTCGGCCAGGGCCCGGCGCTTCTCCTCCGTGGAGACGTCCAGCATGATCATGCCCCACGGCCGGTCGACCAGATGCCGGCCGCCGGGCCGTTCCCGGAGCAGCAGATCGTCATGGTTGCTCTGCCACCAGTCGGTCTCCAGCGGCCGGGTCTGGAAGGCGTCGAGGTAGCAGATGTTGAACAGCCCGGGAACGGGCGCGTCCGCGCGGTCCCGGCTGACCATCCGCACCCCGGGCTGCGGTTGGTAGGCGCCCGCGATCTGGTAGTCGAACCTCGCCCCGCGCTCCATGCCCGGGATCCGGGTGCCACCGGGGGCCGTGGCGCCGCCGGCCGACGTCGGCCCGGTCGTGCCCGCCGGCCGCCCGGGCGGCGCGGTGGCCGTCGCGGTCCCGGCCGGCGCCCGCGGTGACCCGCTCGGCGGCCCCGATCCGGGCCGGGCCGGCCCGCTGCCGGCGGTCGGGCCGGACGGCGCCACCCGCGGCCCGGGTGACGACGGGCCCGGTGACGACGGACCCGACGCGGGTGACGACGGACCCGGCGCGAGTGACGACGGGACCGACACGGGTAACGGCGGGACCGGCGCGGACCGGGCCGGCCCCGGGAAGCGGGCCGGTGCGTGGGACGGTGCCGGGCCGGGCGGGCGGGACGGCGCCGGGCCGGGCGTGGCCGGTGCCACGGAGGGCGGGATCGGCACCGCGGTGGGCGGGACGGTGACGCGGGGATCGGGCCGCCTCGCGGTCCGGTACTTGCCGACGGCGATCACCCGGCCGTCGGGCCGGATCACGCCCGCCCGCCCGCTCGCCGGGTCGTTGAAGAACACCATCCCGTCCCGCGCGATCAGCGTGAGCCGGTCCGCCCCGCCGAGCACCCCGGTCCGGGCGAGAACGGTGGTCCTGGCGTCCGGATCGACGACGAGGACGTCGCCGCTGGCGTAGTCGGGCACGAACAGCCGCCCGGCGGCCTCCACCGGCGCGCCCTGCGACCGGCCGGCGCCGGCCAGCGTGATGGGCGCCCGGCAACCGGACCGGTCCAGGTCGCAGACGCTGAGCCGGCCGTCGGCGACCAGATGCAGACGGCGGCGGACGGGTGAGCCACCGATCGCCGGGCGCACGCCGCCGGCACCCGCCCCGGCGAGCGGCCGCCGCTGCACCCGGCCGCTCTCCGGATCGAGGAGCGCCACCGTGCCCGTGGTTGCGCCGGCCACCGCGAGGCGGTCGCCGGCCGGCACCAGCACCCCCTCGGGCGGGCCCACCGCCCGGTGTTCCGTCGTCCGGCCGGCGGCGGTGACCACGGACACCGTCCCGGTGGCGGCGTCGCTCAGCCACAGCCGCCCGGCCCGGTCCAGGGTGACGCCGCCCGTCGTGCCGGCCGCGAGCGTCCAGGGCGCGCGCCGGGTCGCCAGGTTCCTCGGTTCCAGCAGGGCGATCCGCCGCGAGGCCGTGTCGATCGCGTAGACGACCGCCGGGGTGGCGTGGACCTGCAATCCGGCTCGGGCACCGGGGATCGGGGTGATCGCGGGCCCGGCCGTCATGGTCGCGCCGTCGACGTGCCGGACCGTACCGGTGACGGCGTCCACCACGTACGCGTCGGTGCCCTGCTGGGCCACGGCGGTCACCCGGACCCGCACCTGCCCGGCCACCTCCGCGGTCGAGCCGTCCAGCAGAGTCAGCGCGCCGACGGCCGACGAGGCCAGCCACGCGGCACCGGACGACAGCCGGGGAGCCCGGATCGGATAGCCGTGGCCGGATCCGGCCAGCGCGGCCCAGACCACGCACACGGTGCCGGCCACGGTCCAGGCCACGGCGCGCCCCCTCGTGGTGATCATCTGTCGTCCGCCCGGTGCCACAGCGACGCCGGGTGCAGCCAGGCCCTGGCCGTTCGCAGTAATCCCCGGTCACGCCGCAGCGCCGCCCGCAGTGCCCGGTCGGCACGCCACGCCGCGTCGGCCGACTCCGGTGCCGGCGACCGGTGGCCGTAGCAGGCCGCGGCGACCAGCGGGGCGAGCGTGGCGACCGGTGCGGCCGCCGCACCGAACCGGTCGCGGGCCGCCGCGGCCGTCTCGCACGGGGTCCAGGAGCGGTGGACCGGCAGGCCGGCCTCGCGGAGCCGGCCGGTGCTCTGCTTCCAGGCACCGACGATCCGGTGTGCCGGCGAGCCGCGGCGGCGGGCGCGGCCACGACGCCACTTCTCCGTCACGACCGCGGCCGGCAACGCGACCAGCAGGGCGGACAGCAGCGCCAGCAGCGGCGGCAGCCAGTCCGTCACGGCCAGGTGCCGGGTTGCGGGCTGCGGCGGGCGGGCCGCGTCGACCCGGTCACCGGGTCCGGACGGCGCGGTGCGGGCGCCGTCCGGGAGCGCGCGGGCCTCCGGCGGCGGCGCGGGATTCCGGCGGTTCCGCTCGTCGGCCGGGTCGAACGTCATCCAGCCGTACCCGGCGATGTCCACCTCGGCCCACGCCCACGCGTCGGAGGTCCGGACGGTGTGGACGGCGTCCGGGCCCGCGCCGGGCCGCAGCAGGTAGCCGGTCACCACCCGGGCCGGGAAGCCCAGCGAGCGGGCCAGCACGGCGAACGCCGCGGCGTACTGCTCGGCGTCGCCCATGGTCCGCTCCGGTCCGTCCGTGAACAGCCGGCCGAGCCGGTCGAGGGAGTGCCCGGGCGGCGCCGTCGGCGTGTACGGCATGGATCGCAGGCCGCGTTCCAGCGCCTCGAGCCGCGCGAACGGGGTGGACGCACCGGCGGTGAACCGTTCCGCGGCCCGGGTCAGCACGGCCGGCACCTCCGGCGGTGGTCTGCGCAGGCGTGCCGCGGCCGCGGGGTCGGGACCGGCGGACCGGGCCGCGTCGTCCCGGGAGCGGACGTCCGCGTCGAGGTCGTAGCGCAGCCCCGCGCGGTCCTCCGCCGCGGCCGCCAGTACCCCGGATCCGGCGCAGAACCCGATCCGGCCCGCCGTGACCCGGCGCGGCCATCCGACGGCCGGCAGGTGCGGCCCGTCCAGGCCCGTGACGCTCACCTCGAGGCGGACCCTGGTCGGCGACGCGATGCCGGGGTCCACGGTCAGCATGGGCCCGGCGGTCAGGAAACGGTCGCCGGAGCGCCACAGGCTCCCGTCGTAGTCGTCGAGCGCCGCGGTCCGGACCCGGTCGAGGCCCGCCCCCGAGACCCGGACGGTGAACACCGCACGAGCCGGTTTCTCCGCCCGCTGGCTGCGGACCGTCGCGAGCGGGGTCACCACGTCCTCGACGGTCAGGTGCGCGCGGACGAACGCCCGCGGGTCGAACCGGCCCCGCTCCCCGATCGGTGCCAGGTACGCGGCGGTGACTCCGGCCGCGACGGCCGTCGCCACCACCGGCAGTCCCCAGCGCGCCCGGTCGACGAGGTGCGCGCGGGCCGCGCCGCCGCCCAGCCGCACGGCGCGGACCAGCAGCAGGACCGTCAACGGCACCAGCACCGCCACGGACACCGGGAACGCGCTCACCGGTTGCCCCGCGGTCAGCAGGAGCGCGGCGAGCAGCGGCAGCAGCGGGAAGGGCAGCGGCCCGAGCACGGCGCGGGTGCGCAACGCCACGGTCGCCGAGCCGAACCCGGCCGCGTACACCAGCAGCGCGGGGAGCATCAGCAGTTCACCGTCGACGCCGGCGGGCAGCCCGGTGGTGAGCATCCGCATCCAGCCGTACGCCACGCCGGTTCCGATCGCCGTCACGTCCCGGCCCCGCTGGATCACCACGGCGGCGACCGCGACGAACCCGGCGACCGCGCACAGGACGGTGACCGACGTCCCGCACCGCCGCGCCGCGGTGAGGACGGCGACCAGGATGCCGGCACCGGTCGCGGCCAGCAGCGGGACCAGGTAGTGGCCGGTGCCGAAGAAGTCCCGGTAGGCCGGCACGGTCGCCGCCACCGCGGCGGCGGCGAGCACCACCTCGGCGCCGCGCAGCACGACCGCCGTCCTCGTCACCGCGCCACCGGCCCGTTCCAGGCGGCGACGAACTCCGCCGGGTCGCGCGCGGACAGCACCGTCACCCCGGGGAGCCGGGCGGGTTCCCCCGCGGTCCGGGTGAACTGCACCAGGTGCACCGTGCCGGCCCGGGACCGGACCCGGGAGATCGTGCCGAGCAGCGCGGGACCGGGCCGGCCGGTGAGCACGCCGAGTGCGGCGGTGCCCTGCGCGGGTACGACCGACAGCAGCGCGGCCAGGCCGGGGTCGGCGGCGTCCCGGCGCACGGCGGCGAGCAGGTCCAGCATCGCCGTGCGCGCGTGGCCGTCGGCCGAGGCCGTCATCGTCTCGCCGGCCGTGGTGTGCAGCCGCAGCGCGAAGCCGGCCCGGAGCACGGCCGCGGACACCGAGGCCGCGGCGCGCACCGCGTTCTCGAAGCACTCCTCGTCCGGGTACGCCGCGGCGCTGGTGTCGAGCACCACCGTCATCCGGCACTCGTCCGGGACCGTGTGGTGCCGGACCATCAGCCGCCCGGTGCGGGCGCTCGACCGCCAGTGCACCAGCCGCCGGTCGTCGCCGTGGACGTATTCGCGCAGGCTGTGGAACGCGATGCCGCCCTGCGGCGCCGCGCTCGAGGTCGCGCCGTCCTCCTCCGGGCGGCGGCCGGCCGGCAACGGCCGCACCGGGTCGACGACCGGGTGCACGTAGAGCGTGGACGTGGCCGCACGGGCACCGCGGACCGCCATCAGCCGCAGCGGATCGGTGTGCTCGACGGTCAGCGGGCCGACCGGATAGATCCCGCGGCGCCGGGCCGGCAGCGGGTAGCCGGTCCGGTGCGTCCCGTGCGCGGCCAGGCTCGGCACCGGTACCCGGGTCACGCCGCCGGCCACCGCGTCGATCGCGACGACCGGTGGGCAGCGCCGGGCCGTCTCGTTCGTGACGGTCAGCAGCGCGGCGGCCGTCTCGCCGGCCGTCACCCGCAGCGGCTGGATCGTCCGTTCGATCGTCAGCCGGGGCCGGACCAGCATCCACGCGCCGGCCGTCAGCAGCGCGGCGAGCGCGGTGAAGCCGAAGACCGCCAGCTCCGAATAGCCGAGCCGGAACGCGGCCACGAGCAGGACGACGGCCGCGCCGGCCACCGACCAGCCGTTGCGGGTCGGCACGGCTCAGCGGCCCGCGACGGCGTGCGGCACGGGCACCGAGGCCAGCAGGTCCGCGACCACGGAGCCGGCGGTCACGCCCTGGATGGCCGCGACCGGTGCGAGCACCAGCCGGTGGCAGAGCACCGCGGGGGCCACCGCCTTCACGTCGTCGGGCAGCACGTACTCGCGGCCCTCCGAGACCGCCCGTGCCTGCGCCACCATCGCCAGCGCGTTGCCGGCGCGCGGGCTCGCACCCAGGCGTACCGTGTCCGGGCGGGTGCGGGTCCCGCCGACGATCGCGACGATGTAGCCGCGCAGCGCCTCGGAGACGTGCACGGCGCGGGTCACCTCGATCATCCGCATCAGGTCCTCGATGCCGGTGACCGGTTCGAGCTGTGCGGGGAGCCGGCGGCCGATGGCGTCGCCGATCACCCGCACCTCCTGTTCCGGAGCCGGATAACCGAGGCGCACCTGCATCATGAACCGGTCCAGCTGCGCCTCGGGCAGCGCGTACGTGCCCTGGTGGTCGGCCGGGTTCTGGGTCGCGATCACGAAGTGCGGCGCGTCCAGCCCGTACGTCCGCCCGTCCACGGTCACCTGGCGCTCGCCCATCGCCTCCAGCAGCGCGGACTGGGTCTTCGGCGACGCCCGGTTGATCTCGTCGGCGAGCACGACGTTCGCGAAGACCGGCCCGCGGTGGAACACGAATCCCCGGCTGGCGTCGTCGAAGATGTTGACGCCGACGACGTCCGACGGCAGCAGGTCGGGCGTGAACTGGATCCGGTTCATCCGGGCGCCGATCGAGTGCGCAATCGCCTTGGCCAGCGTCGTCTTGGCAACGCCGGGCACCCCCTCGATCAGGAGGTGCCCCTCGGCCAGCAGGCAGACCACCGCGTCCCGGACCACCGGGGTGCACCCGTGCACGACACGCTCGACGTTGGCGACGAGGTCACGCACCCGGTCCTGGACCCAGGCGACGTCCGTCGTACCGGCCGGAGCCACCATCACATGTCCGCGTTCTGCCTGTTTAGCCTCATATCGGGCGAGTCTGGCATTCCCCCGGCGGATCGGGGCGGGACGCGCGGCAGGTGGGTCCACCGCGGCGGGCGAATCCCCCTATCGGGTGGCCGCCCTCCGCAGTGGACCGGGGCCGGTCAGGACGCGTACGTCTCCAGTTCGGACACGGACGGCGTGCCGGTCGCGCCGGTGACGGCGAACGTGAGCTTCTTGACCGCGGTGGCCGGGAACGTGATCGTGCCGGCGCCGGTGCCCGACCTCAGGACCGCACCGGTGTCACCGTTGATCAGCTGCCAGGCGCCGATCGTGCCGATGGTGCCCGGCCGGACCACGACGCGGGAGACGGTGGTCGCGACGCCCCACTTGACCGAGACGCTGCCGGTGGCGCCGTTCGGGGACCACTGGGTGGCGGTGTTGCCGTCGCGGACGTTGCCGTAGCTGCTGCCGCTCGCCTTGCTGGAACCGTCCGCGCCGGCGCCGAGGCTGAGGTTGGTGCCGCCCGGCGCGGGCGCCGAGGTCGCCGGAGCAGCGGAGGTGCCGGACGGGACCGGGGCCGCGGACGTGACGGACGGAACCGGGACCGGGGCCGAGGTGACCGGCGCGGTGGTGGCACAACCGCCGGTGGACACCTTCAGGCCCTTGTTCGCGCCCGCCGTCCGGCTGACGATCGACGGCACGCAGTCCGCGCCGTCCAGCGTGTACGTGTACGGCACGCTCACCGTCGTGGTCGACGTCATCGCGGGCCCGGCCGGCCGGTTCTCCGCGCTCGTCGCCGACCAGGTCACGTTGTCCAGCACGTTGCCGCGGGCCTGCCAGTACCCGGTCGCGGACGTGTAGAACGTACCCAGGACGTCCTTGGAGTTCTTGAAGTGGTTGTTCTCCACCAGCGCCTTGGCACCGGCCCGGCTGTTGATGCCGGACTCGTTGAGGCTGACGTAGCTGTTGTTGTAGATGTGCGCCACGCCGCCGCGCAGCAGCGGCACCCGGGAGTCGATGTTCGAGTACAGGTTGTGGTGGAACGTGATGAAGCTGTTGCCGGTGTCGGTCTCGCTGGAGCCGATCAGGCCGCCGCGGCCGGAGTTGCTCAGCGTGCTGTACGACAGCGTGACGAACTGGGTGTCGTCCTTCATGTCGAACAGGCCGTCGTAGCCCTCCGACTCGCCGCCGGACGCCTCCAGCGTCAGGTGATCGGCCCAGACGTTCCGGACGCTGCTCTCCATGCTGATCGCGTCGCCGCCGTTGGACAGCGGCGAGCCGGACTTCTTGACGTTCCGCACGGTCAGGTTCTGCAGGATGATGTTGCTGGAGTCCCGGATGTGGATGCCCAGCTGGTCGAAGGTCGCACCGGCGCCGACCCCGACGATCGTGACGTTGCTGATCTCCTTCAGCTCGATCCGGTCGGCCGCCGTGTTGCAGCTACCACCGGACACCTTGGTGGTGTTGCCGTGGTTGATCGTCCCCTCGACCTCGATCACGATCGGGGTGTCGCCGGCGGCCCGGCCGCACAGCGCCGCGTGGATCTGGGTGCCGGTGGTGGCCCGGACGGTGGTGCCGCCCGCGCCGCCGGTCGTGCCGCCGTTCTGCGCGGCGTAGCCGGTGGCGGCGCCGGTCGCGGCGGACGCGTCGGGCGACGGCAGACCGGTCAGGACCGCGGCCGCGATGCCCGCCACCCCGGTCGTGACCAGCACCGCGTGGAGCCGCAGGGCGTTTCGGCGTTTCATGGGAAGCCTCGTTCTCGTTCGGATGCGAAGTCGTGGGCGCGACTTCTCGAGCCGGCACCGTGCGGCGCCGACCCGACCCTAGGAAGGAGTGGATCACCCGGCAAGGCGCTTCACCCATTCCTAAAGATCCGCAAAACCTCCCCACGGGTACGGACGCGACTCCCCCGGGCCGCTCGGTGCCCGACGCGTCCGGCCGTCACACCCCGGCGGCGGGCCGGCGCGGCTCAGTCCGGGTGCACGCACTCGTACCAGACCGTGGCGGTGTATCCGCCCGGCCAGACGACGCTGTCCGTCTCGACGCACTCGGCGGCGTCGTACCCGGCCCAGCCGGCCTGCCTGAGCGCGTCCGCCTGCGCGTACACGTAGGCGAGCCCGAAACTGCTGGATCCTTCGCCGACGAACGTCCGCGGTTCGCCGGCCGGAACACCGGCGAACCCGAGCACGGCGGCGGTCGCGGCGACGGCGAGAGTCTGGAAAGCCATGGCCACCACCGTAGAACACATCGACGATGATCGCTCGCCGCGGGAGGCGCGGCCGCCGGATCCGCGCGCACGGGCCGCTCACGTATGGTGATCTTCGTGGGACGGAGATGGCCGGACACCGGAACCTGGATCGTTGTCCCCACGTCCGCGACCGCGGACTGGGCACTGGCCGCCGCGGTGCTGGCCGCGGCCGCCTCGGCGCGGGTCGCGGTGATCGCGGTGGGCGTCACCGGCCCACCGCCGGAACCGCTGCTGGCGCACGTCGCCGGCTGGGGTGAGCTGCACGACGGCGCGACCGAACCGCTGCGGCTGGCGGACGCGCTGCGCGTGGTGGACGCGTTCTCCGGCACGCACGACCTGGTGCTGGTCGTCGGCACGGCCGGGCTGACCGCACCGGCCGGGCGGGTCGGCTGGACGACGGCCGACCTGGCCGCGGCGCTCGGCGCACCGGCCGTGGTGGTCGTCGGCGACGACCCACGCGGCGTGAACTACACGACCGTCGAGGCGCTGGAGTCCCGCGGCCTGGCGTCGGCGCTGGTCACCATCGGTTCGGCGCCGGAGCGGCTGCCGGCCGAACCGGTCGGGCGGATCCCGGCCGGCTGGCGGCCGCTGGACACGGAGACCGCCCGCGGCTTCCTGGCCGCACACCTGCACGCCGGCGCGGGCACGCTGCGGTCCACCGCCGCGGACACCGCGGCCACCACGGACGCCACGGACGCCACGGACGCCACGGACGCCACGGACGCCACGGACGCCACGCCGCCGCGGGCCACGCCGCCGGGTGCCGCGCCGGCGCCGTGGCCGGAGCGTGGACAGTGGATGGTCGTGCCGGTTCCCGCCGCGGTGGACTGGGTACCGGCGGTCACCGCGCTCGCGGCCGCGTCCACCGCCCGGGTCGCGGTCGTCGCGATCGGCGCCGCCGGCGCTCCCCCGCCGGGTCCGGCCGCGCACCTGGCCACCTGGGTCACCCTGCGCGAGGGCGGTCGGCGACCGCTGCGCCGGACGGACGCGGTCCGGGTGGCCGACGCACTCGCCCGTACCCACGGGGTCGTGTTCGTCATCGGGGCGGCCGCACCGGCCGGCTGGAGCCTCACCGACCTCGCCGCCGCACTCGGCGCGCCGGTCGTGCTGGTCACCGGCACCGATAGCCCGCCCGCCACCAGTGGACCCTCCGCCGCCAGTGAAGCGGTCGGCGCCGATGGACCGGCCGCCACCAGCGAACCGGCCGCCACCAGCGAACGGCTCACCGTCGGTGAACGGCTCGCCGCCGTGCGCGGCGCCGTCGAGGAGCGCAGGCTGGCCTCGGCCGTCGTCGCCGTGGGCGATGTCGCGCTCGCCGCGCCGCCCGCCGGCCGGGTCCCGGCCGGCCTCGGCGCGCTGACCGCCGAGGCCGCGCGTGAGCTGCTGCATCCGACGCTGCACGCCTCCCGCGCGGCCGTCCCACCACCGGCGCCGATCCGGCGGCTCGGCCCGGCCGTGCCTCGGACCGTCCGGACCGCCGCGCCGCGGCGGACCCGGGCCACCGGTGGGCGGATCGCGCTGATGCTGGTCTCCGTCTTCGTCATCATGTCGCTGAGCGTCGTCGGCCTGGCCTTCTGCAACCGGACCGGCGTGCCGGACACCGGCGCCGCCTTCGACGGCCCACCTGGCGACAGCCGCCCGTCCCCCGCAGGCAACCGGTGCCCCTCGCCCACCACCCGGCCACCCGGCACGGCCTGCTGAGCCACGTCCGACACGACCAGCTGAGCCACGTCCGACACGGCCGGGCGAACCGCATTCGACCCAGCCTGGCAAGCCGCATTCGATGCGGCCCGGCGAGCCGCATCCGACGCAGCCTGGTGAGCCGCAGCCGACACGACCCGGCAAGCCACATCTGACACAGCCTGGGAAGCCGCATTTGATACGGCCCGGCGAGCCGCATCCGACGCAGCCTGGTGAGCCGCGGTTGGCAGGGCCTGGTGAACCGCGTTCGACACGGTCCGGTGAGCCGTGTTCGCCGACTCGCGGTGGGGCAGCGCGCTCACGGCGATGCACGCCGTTCCGGCCCGCGCCTGGACCCGAGGGCGCTGGCCGCGCTCACCGGCGCGTCCCGCACGGTGTTCGCCGCGCGCTTCCGCACCCGCGCCGGTGAGACGTCGATCGCCCACCTCACCCGATGGCCGATCGCCCATGGCCGATCGCCGATCGTGCTCGCGGCCGAGCGGCTCCGCACCCGGCGACGACATGCTGACCCGCGTCGCCGGCTCGTTCGGATACGAGTCGCGGCCAGCTTCGACAGGGGTTCGCGCACGTGCCGGGCATGCCGTCCTGGCAGTATGCCGCATCCGTCCCGGTCTGCGCGTTCAGCCCGCGTGAGGCCCGGTGCCGGCCGGGCCGGTGGCCGGATCGTCGACGCGAATACGCCGGCCCAGGTCGCGGACGGTGACGGCCCCACCGCGCCGTTCCCGCGTCGGCGGTGGCGCGTCGGTGGACCGCGCGGCGGCTGTACAAATGAAAACGGGAACCGTTATCGTCTAGGCTCTGTGAAAGGAGCCGACGATGGCCGTCCCGAAGCGCCGTACCGCGCACGCCGACACCCGGCACCGCCACGCCCGGGCCACGCTCACCGTGGTCTGCGGCTTCCGGCCGGACGCCACGCTCGCGGTCGCGCGCGCGGTGCCGGCCGGGGCGGCGGGCGCGCTGCTGGTCAGCCACGACCTGTCCGGGATCCGGGACGGGGTCCTGCGCCGCCGGGTGACCACCGCGACCGCGGTCCTGGAGGACGAGCCGGTCACGCTGGTGCACGGCTGCGTGTTCTGCACCCTGCGGGAGGAACTGTTGCCGCTGCTGGAGCGGCTCGCCCGTACCCACGACGGTCGTGATCTGGTCCTGGTGCTGCCCGAGGCGATCGAGCCGCGGATGTTCGCCGAGGCCTACGCCCACCACCACGCCGCGCACCGGCACCTGCGGATCGGCGCCTACGTCACCGTCGCCGACGCCGCGCACCTGCTCGACGACCTCGACGGCACCGACGACCTCACCGACCGCGGCCTGCACGCCGCCGACGACGACCGGCGGTCCGTCGCCGAGGTGGTCTGCCATCAGCTCGAGTACGCGGACACGGTCGTCCTGCACGGGGAGGCGCCCGGCGGCGGGCTCGAGACGGCCCGGCTGCAGATCCTGCTGCACCGGCTGGTGCCCTGGGCGACACACCTGCACGTACCCGCCGGCCCGGCCACGTTCCCGTCAACGTCAACGTCAACGTCAACGGCGCGGCATGAGCCCGGCATCCCGGACCCGCTGATCCGCAGCCTGGAGGGATACCCGGTCGGCGTGGACGAGCCGATGCCGGACTGCGGCGTGGTGTCGCTGCTGTTCCGGGCGCGCCGGCCGTTCCATCCCGCGCGCCTGCACGCGCTGCTGGAAACCGTGACCCGCGAGACGGTACGGGCCCGCGGCGTCTGCTGGATCGCCAGTCAGCCGGACACGGTGCTGGCCTGGGAGTCGGCCGGCTGCGCGGTGTCGCTCCACGCGCTCGGCCACTGGCTCGACGCGCTGCCCCCGGCCCACCTGGCGCACGCCGGCGACCGGCGCCGGCTCGCCGCCGACCTGGACTGGGACCCGTACTACGGCGACCGGCACACCCGGCTGGCCTTCGTCGGGATCGACACCGACGCCGCCGACCTGCACCGCGACCTGACCGCCTGCCTGCTCACCGACCCGGAACTGGCCGAGGGCGCGGACGGCTGGCGCGGCTGGGACGACCCGTTCGCCGGCTGCTTCCCGCTGCCGGCGCTCACCCCCGCCTCGCTCACGTAGGCGTACCCACGAAAGGAACCACCGCATGAAGTCCGGAATCCACCCGTCCTACCACTACGTCGTCTACCGCGACCGCAGCGCCGGCTTCTCCTTCCTCACCCGGTCGACCGCCACCAGCGACCGCACCGTCGAATGGGAGGACGGCAACACCTACCCGGTGCTCGACGTCGAGATCTCCGCCGCCAGCCACCCGTTCTGGACCGGCCGCCAGCGCCTGCTCGACACCGCGGGCCGGGTGGAGAAGTTCCGCGCCAAGTACGGGCTGACGACACCCCGGTGACACAGTCCCGGCGACGTGCGTCGCGGCTGAACAGCCGTCGCGGCTGAACAGCCGTCGCGGGTGAACAGCCGTCGCGGCTGAACAGCCGTCGCGGGTGAACAGCCGTCGCGGCTGAACAGCCGTCGCGGGTGACGGGCGTCGCGGTCCGCCGGTCGCCGGAACCGGCCGGCGGACCGCGTGTGCTAGTGTCCGGCGCGAGTCGACCGCATCCCGACGGATGCCAGGGAACTCCGGTGCGAATCCGGGACTGGCGCGCAGCGGTAAGGGCGACGGCGGCACGACAACGCCACTGGGGAGCTTCTTCCTGGGAAGGCCGTGCCGCCGGCTGACCCCGAGTCCGAAGACCTGTCGGCTCACCGCTGTCGATTGGACTCTCGCGATCAGGGTCTCCAGACCCGAGAGGCCCCCTCGCTGTGGACCTGAGACCACCCCGCCGGCTGCCGTTCTGGCCGCTCATGATCGTGCTGGTCGTCGCTACGGTGCTCAGCGTGATCGGCTCGCTCGGTTTCGGCTCCGAACGCATCCCGCCGGCCGACGTGGTCGCGGCCGTCACCGACCGGCTCACCGGTGCCGCCCCCGGCCGCTGGGACGTCATCGTCTGGGAACTGCGGCTGCCCCGGGCGCTCATGGCGGTGGTCGTGGGCGCGGGCCTGGCCGTCGCCGGTGCCGGGATGCAGACCCTGGTCCGCAACTCGCTGGCCGACCCGTACCTGCTCGGCATCAGCTCCGGCGCCTCGGTCGGCGCGACGGCCGCCATCACCACCGGCGCGCTCGCCGGCTTCGGCATCTACGCCGTCTCGGCCGGCGCGCTGCTGGGCGCGGTCGGTTCCGCGGTGCTGATCTGGCTGATCGCCACGGCGCAGGGTGGCCTGACCCCGTTGCGGCTGGTGCTGTCCGGCGTGGTGCTCTCCTCCGGGTTGTCGGCGATCGCGTCGCTGCTGGTCTTCCTCAGCGACGACGCGCGTGCGGCGAACTCGGTGATGTTCTGGATGCTGGGCAGCGTCGGCGGCGCCACCTGGGAGAAGTTGTGGATCCCCGCGCTGCTCGTCGTCGTGCTCGCGGCCGGGATGCTGGCGATCCACCGCTGGCTGGACGCGCTCGCCGCCGGGCCGGAGACCGCTGCGGCACTCGGGGTCGGCGTGGCCGGCCTGCGCACGACGCTGTTCGTCGGCCTGTCCGTGCTGGTCGGCGTGCTGGTGGCGGTGAGCGGAGGCGTCGGATTCGTCGGGCTGATCGTGCCGCACGCGGCCCGGCTGGTCGTCGGCGCCCGGCACCGCGTCGTCCTCCCGGTCGCGGCGGTGACGGGCGCGGTGTTCCTGGTGTGGGTGGACGTGCTCGCCCGGGTGGCGGTGCGGCCGCAGGAGATCCCGCTGGGCGTGGTGACCGGTGTGCTCGGCGCCCCGCTGTTCCTGCTCCTGATGGGCCGCTCCCAGTACCGGTTCGGTGGCGACCGGTGACCGCGCTGCGCCTGGCCGGCGTCGCCGCCCGCCTGGGCGGCCGCACCGTGCTGCGCGACGTCGACCTCGAGGTCCCGGACGGTACGCGGCTGGGGATCATCGGCGTGAACGGCGCCGGCAAGACGACGCTGCTGCGGGTGCTGGCCGGCGTGCTGACCCCCAGCGCCGGAACCGCGCTGATCGCCGACGGACCGGACCGGCTCGTCGACCTGCGCCGGTTGCCGGCCCGGGAACGCGCCCGCCGGCTGGCCTTCGTGCCGCAGGAGGACGTGATGACCGCGGAGCTGCGGGTCGGCGAGATGGTCGCGCTCGGCCGAGTCCCGCAGACCCGGCCGTGGGCGCGCGGTGGCCGCGCCGAGCACGAGCTCGTGCGGGCCGCGCTCGACGCGGTCGGGCTGGCCGACCGGATCGACTCCGCCTGCGACCAACTGTCCGGTGGCGAACGGCGCCGGGCCGTACTGGCCCGGGGCCTGGTGCAGCAGTGCCCGGTGATGCTGCTCGACGAGCCGACCAACCACCTCGACGTCGCCTGGCAGCTCGACCTGCTGGGCGTTCTCGCCGCCCGGGCCCGGACGCTGGTGGCCACGGTGCACGACCTCGACCTGGCGCTGCGTTTCTTCGACCGGCTGGCCGTCGTCGGCTGGCCGGCCGGCGCGGACCGGACGGCGGAACCCGCGAGCGTCGTCGCCGTCGGCCCGCCCGGCGAGGTGCTCAGCGCCGCGCACGTGGAGTCGCACTTCGGTGTCGGCTCCGTGCAGGTGCCGCATCCCGCGCGTGCACAGCTGCACCTGCTCATCCACCCTCGAGAGGACGCCTCACCGATATGAGTCCCGTTTCGTCCGGCCGCACCCGCACCGCGATCGCGGCCGGCGCCGCCCTCGTGCTGAGCCTGTCCGCGTGCGGCTCCGGCTCCTCCGCCGGCGCCGCCGGTGCCGGTGGTACCGGCGGTGGTGCGATCACCGTGCAGAACTGCGGGCAGGACGTGAGCGTGGACGGTCCGGTGAACCGGCTCTACGCCTACGACGGCGGCATCATCTCGATCGCGCTGGCCGCCGGTGCGCGTGACCAGCTGATCGCGGTCACCGGGCTGGACCGCGACCGGGACGTGCTCACCCTGGCCTATCCCGACGCGCGGGTGAACGAGCTGACCGTGGTCGGTGACCAGTACCCCACGCTGGAGAACGTCCTGGCCGCCGACCCGGAGATGATGTTCGCCGGGTACGGCTACGGGTTCAGCGAGTCGCGCAACCTGATGCCGGAGGATCTGACGGCGCACGGCATCAAGACGTACCTGCTCAGCGAGACCTGTAAGCAGGACGACGGCGCGCGCGGCACGATGGACGCGTGGACCGCGCTCACCACCGACCTGCGCAACATCGGTGAGCTGACCGGTCACCGGCCGACCGCGGACGCCGTCGTCGCCGACATCGAGCAGCGTCGCGCGGCGCTGGCGGCCGCGCCCCGGAACGGCGAGGCACCGACCGCGTTCCTCTTCGACTCGGGCACCGACGCGATCTTCACCTCCGGCTCGTACGGCGGCCCGCAGGCCGTCTTCGACGCGGCGGGCGTCACGAACGCGACCGCCGACGTCTCGGACACCTGGACGGAGGTCGGCTGGGAGCGGCTCGCCGCGGCCGACCCGGACATCATCTTCTTCGTCGACTACTCCGGTCAGACCTACCAGCAGAAGGTGGACGTGCTGAAGGCCAACCCGGCGTCGCGGAACCTGACGGCCGTCAAGGAGGAACGGTTCGTCAACCTGCCGTACGCGCTGTGGGTCTCCGGCCCGCTGAACATCGACTCGGCGGAATGGGTGCGCAAGGCGGTCGAGCACTTCGGTCTCGCACCGGCCTCGTCGATCACGCCGACCCTGGACATCAACCAGCTCAGCGACCTGCCCGGCAACGCCTGGCTCGACTGAGCCGGCGGCGGCGCGTGAACGGTGCGGCGGCATCGTCCGGTCCTTCCTGTGCGGGTGTTGGTGCCGGCCCGGTGCAGTCCGGACCGGTGTAGGCCGGGCCCGGTGTCAGCCGGTGGTGAGGCCGGACTCGTAGCCGGCGATCACCAGCTGGGCGCGGTCGCGGGCCTGCAACTTGGTGAGCAGGCTGCCGATGTGGGTCTTGAGGGTGCCTCGGCTGATGTGCATGGTCGCCTCGATCTCGCTGTTGGACAGGCCCCGGGTGATCAGGGCGAGGACGTCCCGCTCGCGTGGGGTGATGCCGTCCAGGGACCGGCGCGCGGCCGTCCGGTGCAGCGACGCGGCGATCAGGCGGCGGGTCACGCTGGGCGCGAGCAGCGCCTCACCGGCGGCGACCGTGTGAATCGCGTCGATCAGGCGTGGTGGCGTGACGTCCTTCAGCACGAACCCGCTCGCACCCGCCCGCAGCGCCCGGTAGACGTGGTCGTCCAGGTCGAACGTGGTCAGCACCAGCACCTGCGGTGCCGGGTCGGTGGCGGTGATTCGCTCGGTCGCGGCGATGCCGTCCATGTCGGGCATCCGCACGTCCATCAGCACCACGTCCGGCCGGTGGCTGACGGCGTGCGCGACGGCCTCCCGGCCGGTGGCGGCCTCGGCGACCACCATCAGTCCCGGCGTCGCGTCGAGCAGCTCCCGGATCGTCTCGCGGAACACCGGCTCGTCGTCGGCCAGCAGGACGCGCAGCTCTCGGCCCATCATGCCGGAACCGCCGGGATCGGCAGCCGGGCCCGGACCGCGAACCCGCCACCCGGCTCCGCGGCGGCGGACAGACGCCCGCCGTGCTGCGCGGCCCGTTCCCGCATGCCGCGAAGGCCGTGACCGGGTGTGGGAGACGCCGAACCGCCGGAGCCGTCGTCCACCACCGTCAGCGAGACCTCGCCGGGCGACACCGCCACGGTGACCCGGCAGTGGGTGGCGTCGGCGTGGCGGCGCACGTTGGTCAGCGCCTCCCGGACGATGTCGTGCACGGAGGTTCGCAGCTCCCGCGGCAACGGTGCCAGGTCGGGCGCGTCGAGCGTGACGTCCAGGCCGGCCACCCGGGCGTCTCCGACGAGCCGCTCGAGACCGTCGCCGGTGGTGTCCCGGAGGCCGTCGAGCACGACGCGCACGTCATCGAGCGCCGCCCGGCTGATCCGCTCGATGGTCTGCAGCGCGGCCTGCCGGTCCGTCTCCAGATGGTTCGCGACCGCGGCCCTCATCGCGATCACGCTGAGGTTGTGCCCCACCACGTCGTGCACGTCCCGCGCGATGCGTAACCGCTCCTCCGCGACCGCCCGGGCCGTCTGCAGCGCCGCGATCTCGGCGGTCTGCGCGCGGTGGTTCCGGACGATCCATGCGAGCGCCCACCCGCCCGCGAGCACCACCGTCCCGTAACCGGCCACGGTCCACGGCGCGGTGCTGAACGACTCCGTGCGCTCGTCGACCCCGGCCGTGGGAAGCCCGGTGACGAGCGCGTCGAACAGCCCGGAGCCCAGAAAACCGGTGAGGGCGGCGCCGAGCGCCCAGCGCCCGGCTCGCGCCGACGAGAGCGCGACGGGATAGGCCGCGAACGCCAGCGCGTAGATCGAGACCTCCGCGCCGGCCCCGGTGAGCACCGTGGCGACCGTCGCCACGAGGACCATGCCGAGAACCGGCCGGGGCCACCGGCGGCGGACCGCCAGTGGCAGGCCGAGGAGCACGGCGATCAGCCACACCCACCAGCCGGACACCGGCCTCATGAGCACGACCGCGCTCGTCACCGCCAGTGCGACCGTCAGGTCGGCCACCGTCAGGACGAGCCGCCACAACGTCATGTGCCCACCGTAGTGACGGTGCGCCGCGCCCGCCTCGGACCACGGTCCGATGCGGACCGGGCCGCCGGCGTCGAAGACTCGTGCCGTGCTCACCCATGTCATCGCCGCCCTGGCCCTCGCCATCGCCGTGCCCGCTCTTCCCGCGACGCGCGCCGGCGCCGTCGGCGTCGGCGTCGGCGCCACGGCCGCCGTCGACGGCAGTGCGATCGACGCCGCCGTCCGGGCCTACCGCGACGCGACCCGCATCCCGGGCATCGCCGTGGCCGTCGTCCGCGGGCGGACCGTGCTGCACGCCGCCGGATACGGGCGCACCGCGGCCGGTGCTCCCGTCACCGACCGGACCGTGCTGCCGATCGCCTCGCTCAGCAAGTCCGTCACCGCGCTCGCGGTGATGCAGCTCGTGGAGTCCGGCCGCATCCGGCTCGACGCGCCCGTGCACGACCAGCTTCCGGAGTTCACCATGGCCGACGAGCGGGCCGCCACGATCACCGTGCGGCAGCTGCTCGACCACACCTCCGGCATGTCCGACACGACCTACCGGCCGGTCAGCGGCCACTCCCCGACGACGCCACGAGAGCTGGTCGCGTCGATGCGCGGCGCCCGGCTCGCCGCCGACCCCGGCTCCCGCTTCGAGTACCACAATCCGAACTATCAGGTCGCCGCCCGCCTGGTCGAGGTGGCCGGCGGGCAGGACTTCCAGGCATATCTGCATGAGCACGTGTTCGCGCCGCTCGGCATGACCGACAGCCGCACCGTCGACACCGCGCGCGATCTGCCGTCCGGCGACGGCCCCGGCCACCGCATGCTCGCCGGGATCGCACTCGCCGTGCCCGAGCCACCCGCGTTCGGCAACGGCTCCGGTGGCGTGCTCAGCACCGCCCGGGACATGGCCGCCTGGCTGATCGCGCAGAACGGTCAGGGCCGTGGCCCCGACGGCACCGCGGTCGTCTCCGCCGCCACGATCGCGGCCATGCACCGTCCCGCCGCGCACCGGTCGTACGCGCTGGGCTGGACCACCGGCACCACCGACTCCGGCACCGCCGTCGTCGACCACACCGGTGGGCTGATCACCATCACCGCCTACCAGGCGCTGCTGCCCCACCTCGGCTACGGCATCGTCGTGGTGTCCAACGCCGGCAGTCAGTACGGTGACGCACCGGATCTCGGCGCCCGCCTCATCGACCTGATCGAGGGCCGGCAGCAGCGTCCACTCCCGACACCGGTCCCGCTCATCTGCGCCGACCTCGCCACGTTCCTGCTCACCGCCGGCACCGTCACCCTCGCGATCCGCGGCATCCGCCGATCCCCCGCCTGGGCCCGCAGCCACCGGTTGCGCCGTCCGGCCACCGTCCTGCGGCTCCTGCCATACCTGATTCCCGCCCTGGCACTCGCCGTGCCGCACCGGGTCGTCAGCTGGCTCTACCGGGGCAGCGACATCTCCTGGGTGCAGGCCGGCTACCTCTACCCCGCCGGCACGCTGCTGCTCCTCACCACCGCGGTCGCCTGCCTCGCGGTCCTCGGCACGCGCCTGCTCCACGCGACCGCCCGCACCCGCGCCGGCACCGGCCGCGGCCGCGGCAGCGGCAGCGGCGCAGGCAGCGGCAGCAGCGCAGGCAGCGGCGCAGGCAGCAGCGCAGGCAGCAGCAGCAGCGTGGACGGTATCGATCAGAACGGTCCCGACCGCGCTGCCCCCGGGCGATGACGATCAACCGCTGCAGGGCGCGGGTGCCACGCGATGTCTTCTTCCCAGCCGTCTGCTCCGCCGCACGGGCCGACCGGGCGCCACCCGCTTCCCTCCGGCCCTGTGGTCTCCTCCGTCGCACGGGTCGGCCGGGTGCCATCCGCCGTCTCGGGGGCGGGTGGCACCTCGTTGGCGCCGACCGGCGTCATCGCCGGTCGGTGCCGGCCGCGACTTGAGGCGGCGTTGCGGTCAGGGGCTCGTCGGGTGGCTCCGGTGCCCCGGGCAGCAGGGTTGAGCCGGCGAGAATGACGGCGATGCAGGCGACGACCCACCAGTAGACGCCGTGGAAGCCGCGCATCGGGTCGGTGTCACCGGAGAGGTCGACGATGAGCGCGACCACGGCGATGCCGATCGAGGCGCCGAGCTGGTTGAGCATGTAGAGCACGGAGCTGCCCTGCGGGACCTGGTGCGGCGGCAGCGTGCGGTACAGCGAGCCCATGGTCGGCGCGCCGACGAAGCCGAGGCCGGCGCCGGCCACGAACGCCCACAGGGCCGGCCAGGCGCCGTGCGTCTCCGCGCCGACCTGGGTGAGTGCCAGCGCGCCGGCCAGTGCCACGACCGCGCCACCGGTGGCCAGGCGGCGGGCGCCGAGCCGGTCGCTGAGCCGGCCGGCGACCGGCATGGCGAGAACCGAGCCGAGGCCCATCGGTGCGACGACCAGACCGGCGGCCAGCGCGCCGCCGTCCTGGGGGTGGGTCTGCTGGTGGTAGAGCGGGAGCACGAACAACAGCGAGAACGACGCCACGCCGACCAGGCCCTGCACCGTGACACTGGCGGAGAAGCTGCGACTGGCGAAGAGCCGGACGTCGATCAGCGGCGGCACGGCGGTCGCTCGCAGCGCGTGCGCGGCGTAGACGCCGAGTGCGAGCCCGCCGAGCACCAGCGGGACGAGCGCCTGCCAGGCGCCGAGCCGGCCGGTGGCGGCGACCTGATGAAGCGCGAGCACGACCGCTGCCACGCCCGGGCCGACGAGGGCGAGACCGACCAGATCAAGGCGGCTGCGCGACCCACCCGGATCCGCAACACCGGCCGGATCCGCGGTGGCAGCCGGGGACACGGTGTGGATTCGGTTCGTGGCGTCGGCCGGGATCACGCGCAGCGCGAGCAGCAGTGCGAGGGCGCCGATCGGGATGTTGACCAGGAACATCCATCGCCAGCCGAAGCCGTCCAGGACGGCGCCGCCGAGGACCGGGCCGAGTACCGGGCCGAGCGGCAGCACCGCGCCCATCAGGCCCATCACGCGGCCGGCCCGGTGTGGGCCGGCGGCGCGGGCGAGCAGGGTGAGCACCAGCGGGTCGAGGATGCCGGCGCCGATGCCCTGGAGCACCCGGAAGCCGAGCAGGCTCGGCACGTTCCACGCCAGACCGGACGCGAGCGAGCCGAGCATGAACAGCAGCAGGCCGGCCAGCCAGAGCCGCTTCGCGCCGAACCGGTCCACCGCCCACCCGGTGACCGGGATGGTGACGGTCAGGGCCAGCAGGTAGCCGGTCGAGGCCCAGCCGATGGTGCTCACCGAGGTGCCGAACTCGCCGGTCAGGGTTTCGACGGCCACCGCGACCATCGTGCCGTCGAGGATGCCCATGATGCCGCCGAGCAGCACCACGGCGATCAGTCTCAGCAGCGCGGGATCGAGCCTGTCGTCTGCGTACGTCACAGCTGAACTCCGAGATCAGTTATTTGAACCGCCGGGTTCAACCTAGCGACGGTTGCACACCGTGCGCAACCACCGTCGTACATCCGTGTGAACCGGCGGGTTCACAATTGGGCTAGGATTCCGCAATGACCGAGGTGGCAGGGCGCGACGACCGACGCCGTGGCGCGCAGCGCGGGCGCATCGACAAGCGGGCGGCGATCCTGGACGCGGCCTTCACGGTTTTCGCGCGCGAGGGTTACGCGCAGGCGTGCGTCAACCAGATCGCGGCCGAGGCGGGCGTGGCCAAACCGACGGTGTACAACCACCTCACCGACAAGGCCAACCTGTTCCGGCACGCGATCCGGGCCGCCCACGACGGCCTGCTGCGGGAGAACCTCGCCACCGTCGCCCGCCTCGCCGACCCCGGCACGGACCTGCGGCAGACGCTGCTCGCCGTCGGCCGCGACCTGGCCCGCACCGGGGCGGACGAGCGCACCTGGGCCCTGCGCCGCCTCCTGCATGCCGAGGCCGCCCGGTTTCCCGAGCTGCTCGACGACGCGGTCGACCAGGACGTCCGGCGGCTCACCGAGGCACTCGCGGACCGCTTCGCCCGGCTGGCGCTCGGCGGCCGGCTGCACCTGACCGACCCCACCGTGGCCGCCGAACAGTTCCTGGCACTCGTCGACGGGCCCTTGGAGAGCCGATCCCGGTACGGCACCCGGCCGGTCACCGCGGCCGACCAGGAGCAGATAGCGAACGCGGCGGTGCAGACCTTCATCGCCGCGTTCGGCTGACACCACCGGCCGCATACCATCCCGTCGGTACGGCACGCCCGCCCCGCCCCCGGTGGCGACGGGGCGGGGCGGGACAGAGCGGGCCGGGCTCAGCCGGCGCGGGCGAACTGCCACCAGTCGACGTTGAACAGGTAGCCGCTGCCGCCGGTGAATCTCAGGTACAGGTCCTGGGTGCCGGTGAGGCCGCCCACCGGGCAGGAGACCGTGGTCCAGGTCTGCCAGCCGCCGGTGCCGGATACGCCGCAGGTGCCGGCGAGCGTCCCGGTGGGGCTGCCGACTCGCAGCTCCATGCGTCCTCCGGCGGCGGCGGAGGCGACCCGCGTGGTGAAGGTGGCCGCGCCGCTGCCGAAGGCGACGCCCTTCACCTTGATGTAGTCGCCGTTCTCGACGAAGCCGACGTTCATGCCGCCCCCGGACGCGCGTTCGGTCTCGACGCCGGAGCTCCAGGCGATGGTCTCGGCCTCCTGGCGCGTGTACGGGTCGAGCGTGCCGTTCTGCGGCGCGCCGGCCGTGGTCATGGTGATCTGCGGGATGCTGCCGTCCGCGTTGTAGGTGAACTTCTCGACGGCGACGGAGCGGGTGAAGCCACCCCCGCCGGGCAGCGCGCCGTTGTGGTAGAAGAAGTACGATCCGCCGTTGTAGTCGATGATGCCGGCGTGGTTGGTGAAGCTGCTGCCCTGCGTCGGCATGATCGTGCCGCGGTAGGTCCACGGCCCGGTCGGGCTCGGCGCCGTGGAGTAGGCGATGAACTCGGAGCAGCACTTCGCGGCGAAGACGTTGTAGTAGAGCCCGTTGCGCTTGTAGACCCAGGGTCCTTCCTCGTAGAGCGTGGGCCGGTTGGCGTCGCCGGTGCGGGTGCCGAACCCGGCCGTGGTGAGCGGGATCTGGTTCACCCCGCCGGTGTAGCTGATCATGTCGGTGTTCAGCCGTACGTACCACAGGTTCGGGTTGCCCCAGTAGAGGTAGGCCTGGCCGTCGGTGTCGATGAACACGGACGGGTCGATCTCGCCGTTCTCCACCAGCGGGCGCCCGAGCGCGTCGGTGAACGGGCCGGTGGGGCTGGTGGAGACGCCGACGCCGATCGCCATCCGCCCGCTGGCCCGGGCGGTGACCGGCACGTACCAGTAGAACTTGCCGTTGCGCTCGACGACCTGCCCGGCCCAGGCGTCGGCCTTGGCCCAGCTGAACGTGGCGACGCTCATCGGCGAGCCGTGGTCGGTCCAGTTGACCATGTCGGTGGAGGAGTAGGCCCGCCACTCCTTCATGGTGAACCAGGTGGAGCCGTCCTCGTCGTGGCCGGTGTAGAGGTAGACGCGGCCGTTGTGCACCAGCGGTGCCGGGTCGGCGGTGTAGACGGTCTGCACGATCGGGTTGTCCGCGCGGGCCGGTCCGGCGGGGACCACGATCAGCGCGAGCGCGCACAGCAGCGCGGTGAACAGGCTCTTCGGTGTTCTCATCGCCGGCTCCAGAGCTGGTTGGCCGCGCCGGTGCAGGTCCACAGCAGCACCGGGGTGCCGTTGGCGGTCTGGTTGTTGTTGACGTCCAGGCAGAGCCCGGACTGGTTGCCGCGGATCGTGCCGTTGGACTGGAACGTCCACTGCTGGTTGGCGCCGCCGTTGCAGTCCCAGAGCTGCACCTTGGCTCCGGCGGCCGCGCCGACCGGCGCGTCCAGGCACTTGCCGAGCGCCTGGAGGGTCTGCCCGGTCACGGTCCAGTTCTGGTTCGCGGCGCCGTTGCAGTCCCAGATGACCGGCTGGGTGCCGTTGGCGGTGTTGCTGTTCGGCACGTCCAGGCAGCGGCCGGAGGCGGTGCCGACCAGGCCGGACGAGGCCGGCGGCTGGGGTTCGCCGGTGGTGCCGCCGCTGACCCGGTAGACGACGGTGCCGTGCGCGGGCACGCTCGCGCTGATCGTGCCGCCGGTGGTCGTGGTCGCACCGGTCCACGCGTCGACCAGCGAGTAGGACGACGCGCCGGTCTTGCCGATCGCCGCGGTCGTCGTGGTGATCGTCCGGGTGGCGTTGCCGGAGTTGAACAGCGCGACCGCCACGTCGCCGTCGGCCAGGCGCTTGGCGAGCACCCGGTGGCCGGCGTCGCCGGTGACCTGCACGCCCTGCCGGCCGAGGGTGTCCTGGTTGATCGCGATCAGCCGGGGGTTCTTCAGGATGGTCAGGGTGGCGGCGGACATCGACCGCAGGTCGTTGCCGGCGATCAGCGGCGCGGCCATGATCGCCCACATGGCGAAGTGGGAGCGCTGCTCGGTGTCGGTCAGCGTGCCGCGGCCGACCTCCATCATGTCCGGGTCGTTGAAGCCGCCCGGTTCGGCGTAGCGGGCCAGCGGCACGGTGACGTCGATGATGTTCTTGACGCCCATCGGGTAGCCGTTGGTCTGGCCGGTGTCCCAGGCGAGCGTGATGTCCTCGGTGGTGCGCCAGATGTTCGCCACGTCGCCCCAGTCGCGCTGCGGGCCGGTCTTCTCGTGGATGCTGTTCGGGTTGATGCTGTAGAGGATCGGCCGGCCGGTCGCGGCCAGCGCGTCGCGCATCTTCGCGAACGTGGCGACCTGCTCGTTGATGGTGCCGGTGGGCGAGCACCAGTCGTACTTGAGGTAGTCGACGCCCCAGGCGGCGAACTGCCGGGCGTCCTGTGCCTCGTGGCCCAGGCTGCCGGTCGCGCCCGGGTAGGAGTCGAAGTACTGCGCGCAGGTCTGGTCCAGCGGCGCCTGGTAGATGCCGAACTTGAGGTCGCGGGCGTGCAGGTAGTCGCCGAGCGCCTTCATCCCGCTCGGGAAGCGGGACGGCTCGGCCTGGAGGTTGCCGTTGGCGTCCCGGTTGGGCGACATCCAGCAGTCGTCGACCACCACGTACCGGTAGCCGAGGTCGCGCATGCCGGAGCTGACGATGCTGTCCGCCGTCTGCCGGATCAGCTGCTCGTTGATGTTGCAGAAGAACGTGTTCCAGCTGTTCCAGCCCATCGGCGGCGTCCGGCCGACCCCGTTGTCCAGGGCGTGGGCCGGCTCGGCGGCGACGGCGAACGCGGCGCCCGACAGCATCACGACCCACGCGGCGAACAAGGCTTTCCACCGTCTCATGATTCTCGACCTCTCCAGACCGGGCACGGATGAGAGCGCTAACATACTCATTCGACAGGTTGCCAGAATGTTTCAACACATTCAAGGAGGAAAATCTCTTCGCGGTACGCCCAGTAGGGGTATTACCTGCTCAGCAGCGCACAGTGGCGATCATCAGGAGCCATTTCAGCTCCCGCTGCAGCGACACCTTCCGTCACTCCGACTCCCCATCGACCGCGCACATAACAGTTTTCGTCATCGACTTTCTCGTCATTCGGAGACGGCCGGCCCCACAGTCGGCGGGTCGATGCCGACTGACGCATCGCCAGTGCGGCCGGCCCCCGTCGCCTCCGGGACGCGGGCCGCCGTGCCGTTCGCCGGCGCCACCCGGCCGGCACGCGGAGACGGCAGCACCGAACAGGCGGAGAGAATGCGGCGACTCCACCGGGCGACCGTTTTCCGGCGTCCCGGAAATCCTGCGGGGAAACGGCCGTTGCTATAGCGGCCGCGCTCTGCGACAGTGTCCTTTCAATAGATGGGCATCGATTCCTTGGCATCGCCACCACGAGCCCGGCCCGTCTCCGTGCTGTCCCGGAAAGTCACCAGCCCAGAGGACGAGACATGACGCGAGATGCGAACGAGCCGGCGCACGGCGGGCAGCAGCGACTGAGCCGGAGAACCGTGCTGACGACGATGGGGGCCGTGCCGGTCCTGACCGTCGCGGCGTCGATCGCGGGCGCCGGCGAGGCGGCGGCCGCGACGGCGAACATCAATCCGGCGGCGCCGCGGCAGACGATCCGCGGCTTCGGCGCGATGGCCCACGCGGCCTGGATCGGCGACCTGACCGCGGCACAGCGGGACACCGCCTTCGGCGCCGGCGAGGGCCGGCTGGGCTTCTCCCTGCTGCGGATCCCGGTCGGGGAGAACCGGGCGGACTGGAGCCGCGACCTGGCGACGGCCAAGCGCGCGGTGGAGCTCGGCGCGACCGTCTTCGCGTCGCCGTGGAACCCGCCGGCGTCCATGGTCGAGACGTTCAACCGCAACGGCCAGACCAACGCGAGGCGGCTCCGGTACAGCTCGTACGGCGCCTACGCCACCCACCTCAACGACTTCGCCACATATATGCGCGACAACGGCGTGAACCTGTACGCCATCTCGGTGCAGAACGAGCCCGACTACGCGGCCGAGTGGACCTGGTGGACCGCCGCCGAGCTGGTCCGCTTCCTGCGGGAGAACGCCGGCGCGATCGGCACCCGGGTCATCGCACCCGAGTCCTTCCAGTACATCAAGTCGCTGTCCGACCCGATCCTCAACGACGCGGCGGCGCTCGCCAACACGGACATCATCGGCGCGCACCTGTACGGCACGTCGTACGCGAACTTCCCGTACCCACTCTTCACCCAGAAGGGCGCGGGCAAGGAGCTGTGGATGACCGAGGTCTACTACCCGAACAGCAACGCCAACTCGGGCGATGCCTGGCCCGAGGCACTGGACGTGGGCGAGCACATGCACCGCGCGATGGTCGACGCGGGGTTCCAGGCCTACGTCTGGTGGTACCTGCGGCGCAGCTACGGCCCCATGCGCGAGGACGGCCGGATCAGCAAGCGCGGTGCGATGATGGCGCACTTCGCCCGGTTCGTCCGCCCCGGCTACACCCGGGTCGACGCGACGGCGAACCCGGCGTCGAACGTCTACGTCTCGGCGTACCGCGGCGGGAACACCGTCGTGATCGTCGCCGTCAACAAGAACACCTCGCCGGTGAGCCAGCAGTTCACCCTGGCCAACACCGCCGCGTCCGGCTCGGTGGCGAACTGGCTGACCGACGCGAGCCGGACCGTCGCGCCCCAGACGGCGCTCGCCATGGCCAACGGCTCCCTCACCGCCACGCTCCCGGCCCGCAGCGTGACGACCTTCGTGACCAGCATCAGCGGTGGCACCACGACACCCACCCCCACCCTCACCGCCACCCCCACCGGCAGCGTGGGTACGGGTCCGCGCGTCACCTACACGATGAGCACCTGGAACAACGGTTTCACCGCCGCCATCAGCATCACCAACACCGGCACCTCGACGATCAACGGCTGGACGCTGGGCTTCACGCTGCCCACGGGCCAGTCCATCACCTCGGGGTGGAACGCCAGCTACTCGCCGGCCAGCGGCCAGGTGAGCGCCGTCAACGCCGGCCACAACGCCACGCTCGCCCCCGGCGCCACGGTGGACATCGGCTTCCAGGCCACCCACACCGGCAACACCGCCGAGCCGGCCGCGTTCACGCTCAACGGCATCGCCTGCACGGTGGCCTGACCGCGACCGCGCACCGGATTCTCATCGGTTGAATGAGCACGGCAGAATCGGCATCCGAAAGGTGTTACGCACAGCCGTTGTCGTCGGTCGCACCATTCGGACGGACCGGGGTTACGGGCCGCTCCGGCGCGCGGAACCGTACCCCTTGAGGATGCCGAAACACTCTGGCAACATAGCCAAACATAAATACGTAGCGCGGTGACCCCTCCGGCAGACATTCGCATGTAGCACATGCCGCCCGGAGATGTGAGCGCTCACATGAACATCATTCTTCATCCGAGGAGCGGCATGTGACTGGCATCGAACCCGTGGTCCACCGACCACTGCGGCGCGCGGCGTCCGCGCTGATCACCGCATTCACCCTACTCATCGCCGCGGCCGGCATCGCCGTCGTCTCGGCCCCGGCGGCGCACGCCGCCACGATCGACACCAACGCCTGGTACGTGCTGGTCAACCGCAACAGCGGCAAGGCGCTCGACGTCTACAACCTGTCCACGGCGGACGGCGCGCGGATCACCCAGTGGGCCCGCAACGACGGCAACCAGCAGCAGTGGCAGTTCGCCGACTCCGGCGGCGGCTACTACCGGATCAAGTCCCGGCTGTCCGGCAAGGTGCTCGACGTCTACAACCTGTCCACCGCGGACGGCGCCTCGATCGTGCAGTGGTCGGACGGCAACGGCCTCAACCAGCAGTTCAGCGTGGCGGACTCCAGCGACGGGCACGTGCGGCTGATCAACCGCAACAGCGGCAAGGCGCTCGAGGTGCAGAACTCCTCCACGGCGGACGGCGGCAACATCGTCCAGTACACCGACTACAACGGCGCCAACCAGCAGTGGCAGCTGGTCCCGGTCGGCGGCGGCTCCACCCCTCCGGCGGGTGGCACGTTCACCAACCCGGTCGTCTGGCAGGACTTCGCGGACGGCGACATCATCCGGGTCGGCGACGCCTACTACTACTCCGCCTCCACGATGCACTACTCCCCGGGCGCGCCCGTGCTGCGCTCCTACGACCTGGTCAACTGGGAGTACGCGGGACACTCGGTGCCCCGCCTCGACTTCGACTCCGGCGCCTACGACCTGTCCGGTGGCCGCGCCTACGTCAAGGGCATCTGGGCGTCGGCGTTCAACTACCGGCCGGCCAACAGCACCTACTACTGGCTGGGGTGCACCGAGTTCAACCGCACCTACGTCTACACCTCCGCGTCGGCCGGCAGCGGCTGGTCGAAGAAGGCCCGGATCAACAAGTGCTACTACGACGCCGGCCTGCTGTTCGACAACGACACCCCGTACGTCGCGTACGGCAACGGCACGATCAGCGTCGCGCAGCTCAACTCCGACCTGACCGCGGAGGTCCGGTCGCAGACGGTCTACCAGACGCCGTCGAACATCGGCACGCTCGAGGGTGCGCGGATGTACAAGCGCGGCAACTACTACTACATCTGGCTCACCCGGCCGGCCAACGGCCAGTACGTGCTGCGCTCCACCAGCCCGTGGGGGCCGTACGAGCAGCGGCAGGTGCTGCTCGACCTGCCAGGGCCGATCGCCGGCGGCGGCGTACCGCATCAGGGTGGGCTCGTGCAGACGCAGAACGGCGACTGGTGGTACATGGCGTTCACCGACGCCTACCCCGGCGGCCGCATGCCGACGCTCGCGCCGATCACCTGGAACGGCGACTGGCCGGTGCTGACCACCGTCAACGGCCGCTGGGGCGCCACCTACCCGAGACCGGCCATCGCCACGACCCGGACCGTGGCGCCGATGACCGGCACGGACACCTTCACCACCGGCCCGCTCGGCCCGCAGTACGAATGGAACCACAACCCGGACACCGGCCGGTACAGCGTCGGCAACGGGCTTCGCCTGCAGACCGCGACCGTCACGAACGACCTCTACAACGCCCGGAACACGCTCACCCGGCGCATCCAGGGACCGTCGTCCACCGCCACGATCGAGCTGGACTACGGCGGCATGGCCAACGGTGACCGTGCCGGGCTGGCCATGCTGCGCGACTCCTCCGCCTGGATCGGCGTCCGCAAGGACAACGGCGCCACCCGGGTCTCGATGACCAGCGGCCTGACCATGTCCACCAACGGCTGGACCACCACCGGCACCGGCACCGAACAGGCCGGCGCCACGATCACCGGCGGGCGGATCTGGCTGCGGGTCACGGCCGACATCCGGCCCGGCGCGGGCCGCACGGCCACGTTCTCGTACAGCACGAACGGCACCACCTTCACCACGCTCGGGCCCGCGTTCACGCTCAACAACAACTGGCAGTTCTTCATGGGCTACCGGTTCGGCGTGTTCAACTACGCCACCAGCGCGCTCGGCGGCGCGGTCACCGTCAACCGGTTCCAGGTCAGCGCCCCGTAGCCGGCCGAGGACGGCCGGGCACCCGCGTGCGGCGGGTGCCCGGCCGTCGCGGTGGACGCTCACTTCAGGCAGACGGTGCCGCGCAGGTTCCCGGCGGAGTGGCCGTTGAGGAAGCCGCCGACGAACCCGCGCGCCCGGCAGAACTCGTACCCGGCGACGGCGGCGTGCGCCCACCCGGCGCGCCGGACGTCGCCGACCGGTGCGCCGGTGTCGAGCAGCTGGCCGGTGGTGGCGTCGAACCACTGCGCGTCCGCCGCGCTCAGGCAGATCGCCCCGCGGACGTTGGCTCGCTGGTGCCCGTTGAGGAAACCGCCGACGAACCCGCGCGCCCGGCAGAACTGGTTCGCGGCGACGGCGGCGTGGGACCAGGGCACGCCGTTGACGTCCGCCACCGGCGTGCCGGCGTCGAGCAGCTGGCCGGTGGTGACGTCGAACCACTGTGACGTACCGCCGCCGACGCACGTGATGCCCTTGACGTTGGCGCGCTGGTGCCCGTTGAGGCGCCCGCCGAGGTAGCCGCGCGCACCGCACCACTCGTGGGCGGCACGGCCGGCGTGCGCCCAGCCCACGGCCCGGACGTCGGACACCGGCCAGCCGGTGTCCAGCAGTTCACCGTTCGTGGCGTCGTGCCACGTGGTCGCCGCGGCGGCCGGCGTCGCGAGCGTGACGGTCAGGATGGCGGCGGCGAGAACGCCGGCGGCCGACGCGAGTTTCATGATCCCCCGTTCCGGCCGTCCATGCCGCGGGCGGGCCGGAGGACCGTGAGTTCAGGATCGCTCTCCCGCGGGGGCCTGTCCCGGTATTGCCGAATTGTCACGCCGACGACGCACCGTCACGGCCCCGGGTCGGGTGTGGGAGCCGTGGCGCCCCACTTCAGCTGGACGGTCAGGTGGCCCTCGACCGTGGTCTTGGCGATGACGGCGCCGGCCTCCGCGTTCAGCCGCACGCCGAAGGTGATGGTGACCTCGTCGGGGTTCAGCCGGCCGTCGCGGAACACCTCGAGCGCGTTCGCGGCCGCGTCGCGCACCTCGGCCAGCGCGTCCTCGAAGCGGTGCCCGACGTCGGTGATCGCGCCGGCCCCGCGGCCCGCGGGGCGTACCCCCGGCTCGGTCTCGGAGGCCTCCACCACCACGTGGCCGTCGGCGGTGGAGAAACGCAGCAGCTGGGTCATCCGGTCCTCTCAGTCGGTGCAGGTGAGGCGCAGCCGGTCGGCGGCTACGGCGTCGGTGGCGGACAGCGTGTCGAGTTCGCGCAGCAGCGGGCCGGAGTCCCGGTCCGGGTCCGCGACCTGCTCCAGGACCGCCTGGTGGAACGCGCTGGACAGCGCCGCGGGCATGGCGTCGGACGCGTCGAGGCAGAGCCGGCCGCCGTCGCGCAGTTCGGTGGCGACGGCGCGGCCGACCATGTCGTACCGGTCGTGCGCGGGGTCGACGTCCGGTCCGAAGATCGCGCCGTTGCTCTCCGCGACCCACGTGTCGCGCGCCTCCGACCCGTGCAGGTGGCGCAGCAGCGCCGCGGCCGCGGGGTGGTCGGTGAGCAGCGCGGCGAAGTCGGCACTGACCTCGCTGGCGTCCTCGGTGGGGCCGGCCCCGGCCGCCGGCGTCGGGAAGAACGCGTAGTCGGCTCCGGGTTCGGCGGTGCCGTCGCCGACCGGGAACCGGTCGTAGGTGCCGGCGATGAACGATCCCTGATGGAACAGCCCGCACTCACCGCGCATCAGCGCGTCGCCGGCGTCACCGAAGCTGGTGAGCAGCGCCTGGCGGGGCT
The DNA here is from genome assembly GCF_031458255.1 of Catenuloplanes niger. Lineage (NCBI taxonomy): Bacteria > Bacillati > Actinomycetota > Actinomycetes > Micromonosporales > Micromonosporaceae > Catenuloplanes > Catenuloplanes niger. The sequence goes on along the minus strand of NZ_JAVDYC010000001.1, from coordinate 9,128,810 downwards.
GGGCGGCCGCCACCGGCCGGCTGCGCAGCAGGTCGGCCCAGGCGTTCCAGGCCGCGGCCACCTCACCGGTCGCCCACGGCAGTTCGCCGGACACCCAGCGCTGGTACGCGTCCGGCCCGGCCCGGTGCAGCAGCAGGTCCTCCACCCAGTCGGTGCCGGGCCAGCCGGGGGCGGACGGCGCGCTCATCCCGAGGCAGAGCGGCGCCCGCCCGGTCCCGGCCAGCGTGCCGGTGAGCGCGAGCAGGTCGGGCCAGGTCCGCGGGACGTCCTGCCCGGCGAGGTCGGCCGGCCGGTACCAGAACGCGCTCTTCAGGTCGGTCTTGAGCATCACCGCGTACGCCTCGGTGCCGCCGTCCGTGGGACGGTGCCAGAGCGCCAGGTTGTCGATCGCCAGCCCACCGGACGGCAGCGTGGGCGCGGTCGTGCCGTCGGGGGTGCCGAGCGGTTCGGAGATGCCCTCACGCGCGTAGTAGGCCAGGTCGCCCACGTTCGGCATGATGACGATGTCCGGCGGCGTGCCGTTCTGCACGGCCGAGCGCAGTGCCTGCCCGATCGCCCGGGTGCCCTCGTAGTTGATGGTGACGTCGTGGTCCTCCTCGTACCGGTCCAGGACGCGCCGGAACGGGTCCCGTTCGTCGTCCTGCCCCGGCGGGCCGTTGTCCAGCCACGGCCCGAGCACCACGATGGCGCGGTCGGTCTCCCGCGGCGCGGCACAGCCGGCCGGCACGGCCGACACACCGACGAGCAGTGCCGCGAGGGTACGGGTGAGCGGATGTCTTCTCATCGTGGCCGATACCTGTATTCCTCGATCCGGTGGCGCATCCCCGACATGATCAGCAAAATCGTGAGCGCGCCGAGCAACAGGATGAGCGCGATGCTGCCGGTCCGCTCCGCCTCGTGCGTGGCCGTCTCCACCCGGCTCGCGGCGGCGGTGAGCGACTCGGCGTCCGGCGCGTCCGCCGCCACCGCCGCCGGGCAGCCGCTCACCTGCGGCTCACCGGCCGCGAGCGCGGTGCTGAACTCCGTGATCGCGGTGCAGCCGGCGCCCTGCGTCGCGTCGTCGGTGGTGTGCCGGCCGGCGACCAGCGTGGCGAGCTCCCGGTGCGCGTCGTCGATGTCGCCGCCGGCCGGCAGCGACAGGCCGGCGGACACTCCGATCGCGACGGTCAGCGCGGTGGCCAGCAGCAGCGGCAGGCTCAGCGTCCGCCGGAACCGGTGGGAGATCAGCACCTGGGTGTACGCCAGCAGCCCGAGCAGCAGCCCGACCGCCAGCACCCAGAACGCGTGCACGGCCACCCACCGCGGGTCCACGCCGCCGGCCGGTTCGCCGGGCCGCATCGGGTCGTCCGCCAGGCGCTCGACCGTGGTCAGGCCCTGCATCCGTTCCCATTCCGCGACCGCGAGCTCGTCGAGCTGGATCAGGATCTCGTCGTGCAGCAGGTTGCCGGCGTACTGCAGGTACGCGACCGCGAGCGGGCTGCGCGCGTCCGCGTGCACGTACGCGTGCGCCTGTTCGATCATTCCCATGTAGGTGACGACGAGGCCCTGCACGAGCTGCACCGCCTCGCCGCCCGAGCTGGTCTCGGCCACGTCGCCGAGCTGCCGGCTGGCGACCGCGATCTCGTTCTGGTACGTCACGCCGGGCCCGGTGATCGCGGCCGCGCCGCTGGCGAAGCTCTGCAGCGCGGCCGTGTGCGCCGCGACCAGCGAGGTGCGGGCGGCCGCCACGCCACGGACCGCCGCACCGGTGCCGTCCCGCATCGCGGCGGCGTCGGTGTGCGCCACGGTCAGCGCGGTGACCGCGGCGACGACCGCGAGCACGGTCACCGCCACCAGGGTCCACAGCAGCCGGGTCAGCCGCCGGAACACCCGGGAGCGCACCGGCACGGGGGCGGTCACGCGGCCACGCCCGGCAGCGGGGTGCCGCAGTCGGCGCAGAACCTGTCCTCCGGCGTGGGCCGGTAGCCGCACGACGGGCAGGTGCGGTCCCCGTCCACGCGGGCCGCCGGTGCCGGGCGCGGCTCGCCGGGCGCCGGGAACTGCACGGACAGGTGCGGCACGGACGCGGGCCGGACCTGGAAGACCTCCAGTGCCAGCAGGTCGTACGCGCGCGGAGGCCGCAGCAGCGCGACCCGGCCGTCGGGCGTGGGCGCGACGATCCGGGCGAGCCGCCGGACCGCCTCGTCGTTGCCGCCGAGCCGCGCGAGCTTGTCGGCCTCGGCCCACGCGGCTTCCGCCTCCTCGTACCGGCCGGCCTGGCACAGCTCGACCAGGTTCTGGATCGCCCGGCCGGTCTCCGCCTGGATCTGGTAGAACCCCAGGCTGGGGTTCACCTCGGAGGAGAGCGCCGGGTCCTCGGTGCGGTGCACGACGATCGGCTCCGGGCTGCCCTGGCGCACGCCGTCCGCCCCGGTGACCACCTCGACCGTGCCGACCCGGAAGTCCTCGCCGAGTTCCCCGGCGTCGCCGATGGTCAGCCGCACCGAGTACTCCCGGATCTCCGCGACGCCCCACGCGCCGAGCGCGGCCTCGACCGTGCGCGCGTCCACCCGGCGCAGGTGCTCGGTGAGGTCCGCGCTGACCGGGAAGACCTGCTTGAGTTCGGCGAGCGAGACACCGGCGGCGGTCCGGATCCGCAGCCGCGCCTGCGGCACCCGCTTGCTGCCGGTGCCGCCGGCCAGCGCGGTGAAGTCCTCGACGAGTTCCCGCTCACCGCGGATCGCCTCGGCGGTGCCGCCCAGCACGGACGCGATCCGGATCAGCTCGGCCGGGCTCCAGTCCACGCCGATCCCGCGCGCGTCGCAGGTGAACGTGCCCTGGCAGGTCGCCAGCACCGCGTCCAGCGCGGCGCGGCTCTCGTGCTCGTTGCGCCCGTCGGTGAGCAGGATCGCGTGCCGGACCGCGGCGTGGTGCGGTGCCAGCAGCGTCCGCGCCGCCGCGAGCCAGGTGCCCATCGCGGTCCCGCCGCCCGGGATGATGTGCCGGATCGCGGCCTTGGCCTCCGCCCGCGTGGCCGCGTCGGCGATCGCGGTGCCACCGCGCGGATAGATCGACCGGGCCTCGTCGTTGCCAGCCACCACCGCGAAACGCATGCCGTCCCGGAGCGCGTCGACCGCGGCGGCGGCCGCGTGCCGGGCCGCGCTCATCTTGGCCGGCGGCTGCTCCATCGAGCCGGAGGAGTCGACCAGGATCACCTCGGCCGCCTCCGGCAGGTCCCCGGTGCCGGCGGCGGCGTGCGACTCGACCGCCAGGACCGCGTACAGGTCGCCGGCCTCGAGCGGGACGAACGTGTTCTGCCCGATGGAGAGCGAGAACAGGGACGGATCACTCACGTGCGGGTCCTCTCATCAGTGCCGCCAGCCGGTGAGCAGCGTGCGGGACCGGACGCGGTTGGCCAGGTCGACGAGCGCGTCCGACTGGTCCGGCCCGCCGGCCTGCCGGGCGAGGTCGCGCAGCGATCGCTCGAGCAGCAGGCGCAGCCCGTCCCGGGTGCAGGGCGAGCCGAGCACGGCCGGTTCCGCCTCGGCCGCGGTGACGCCGATGTCGAGCGCGACCTGCCGGACCAGCGCGGTGAGCCGCTGCCGGGCCTTGCCGTCCGGCTCGCCGTCGTCGAGACGCAGCCGGTCCGGGCGGGTCAGCGTGGCGGCGCGCAGCACGTCGCCGGGTTGCGCGGCCCGGCCCGCGACCGGTTCGACCAGCGCGCGGACCGCCGCGATCCGGGCGGCGTCGCGGTGCAGGGAGATCGCCGGGACCTCGTCCAGGACCGCCACGGCGCCGTCGCGGTCCTGCCGGGCCAGGCGGAGCCGGGCGAGCCCGAACGCGGCGCTGACCATCGACCGGTCCCGCCGCCACACCGCGGTGTAGAGGCGCTCGGCCCGGTCGACCTGCTGCAGCCACTCGGCACAGAGCGCCATCGCGAGCTTCGGCTCCGCCTCGCCGGGCAGCATGTCGCACACGTCGGTGAACTCGCCCAGCGCGGTCTTGACCTGCCGCCCGGCGAGCGCGGCCAGGCCGCGGTACCAGCCGAGCCGCCAGCGGTGGCCGGGCTCGGGCAGCAGGATCGCGGCGCGGTCCAGGCACGCGCGGGCCGCGTCCGGGGCGCCCAGCTCGAGGTGGGCGCGCGCGCCACGCAACAGCAGCTCGACGGAGTCGCCGGCGGGCAGGCCGAGCAGTTCCCGGGGAGCCGGGTCGTCGCCGGTCAGGTAGGGCGCGGCCGGGTCGGCGGGGTCCACCCGCGGCAACGGCAGCCCCGTCATGATCTCTGCCGGCTCCGGTGGCCGTTCCGCGCCGGCCGCCTCGCCGGGCGCGGTCCACCGGGTCAGCGGCGGCACCGATCCCAGGCCCGCGTCGATCAGCCGGGAGGTGGGCGCGAACCGGGCCGACGGCGACCGCGACTCGATGCCCTGCCGCAACCCGTTCAGCTCGTGCACCACGCCGGTGAGCTGCTCGGCGAACTCGGCCGCGTCCGCGAACCGCCGCTCCCGGTCCTCGGCGGTGGCGCGCCGGATCGCCCGCCGGAACGACTCGGCCGCGACCGATATCCCGCCCGGGTCCGCGCGCTCCAGCTCCGGTGACTTGTCGACGCCGGCGCTCAGCAGGTTCTCCAGGGTCTTGCCGAGGCTGAAGACGTCCGACCGTACGGTGGCGCCGTACTTCGCCAGCTCCTCCCTCGGCGGCGCGAACGGGGGCGTGAACGCGCCGCCGCGGCCCGGTGCCTCGGTGACGCCGCCGAGGTCGATCAGCACGATCCGGTCGGTGCCGCGCATGACGTTGTCCGGCTTCAGGTCGCAGTAGACCAGGCCCTGGTCGTGCAGGTACGCCAGGGCGGACAGGATCTGCAGGCCGTAGCCGAGCACGTGCTCCAGCGGCATCGCCACGCAGTCGACGTCGCGCCGGCCGCACCGGGCCCGGGCGCGCAGTGCCGGCACCCGCGCCTGCTGCAGCGAGTCGCCGTCGATGTAGTCCATCACGATGTAGCCGAGGTGCTCGTCCATCTCCGCGTCGTAGTGGGTGACCGCGTTGTAGATCCGGACGATGTTCGGGTGGTCGAGCCGGGTCAGGTACTGCCGCTCCCGGACCGCCATCTCGGCGGCCCGCGCGTCGTTCGTGTTGACCAGGCCCTTGAGCACCACGTACCGGTTGTCGAGGTGCTCGTCGCGGGCCAGGAACACCCAGCCGAAGCCGGAGCGGGCCAGCGGACCCTCGATCCGGTACTGGCCGGCGACCAGATCGCCCGGCTTCAGCCGCGGCTCCAGCGTGAACGGCTTGCCGCACTCCGGGCAGAAGCCCTTGGTCCGGGGCGCGCCGGACCCGGTGGCCGAGTTGAGCCGGCCCTGGCAGCCGGCCCGGCCGCAGCGGCGTACCGCGTCGAAGGCGGTGGACTGCATCATGATCCGGCTGGCCGGGTCGCGGGACGGCATGGTCGGCATCGTGACGATGCCGTTGACCGACCACGGCCGGCCCGCGGTGCCGCAGCCGGGCGCGCCGCAGCCGCCGGCCGGTGCGGACTGCGGTGCCTCCGGGAGCGGTCGGTGGTCGCACTCCACGCAGAAACCGGTCTCGTCGATCTCGCCGGTGCAGCCCGGCCGGTTGCATCTCATCGCCATGGCTACCGTCCGCCCTTGCCCCGGATCGCGGTCGCGTACTCGCGGACCGCCGTCTCCGCCGCGCGCAGATCGCACGGGTTCCGATGAAGCAGTCCGTACGCGACGCGGTGCAGCCGGTCGAGGTCGCGGTCCTCTGCGTGACCGGCCCGGATCGCCCGGTCCCGGTAGGCACCGAGCAGCTGCCGCAACTCGGTCCGCCGCTCGAGCAGCGCGTCGAACGCGGTCACGGACGCGGCCGCCCGGGACAGCGCCGCGGTGATCTCCTCCCGGAAGGAGGAGTGCCGGGTCCGCTGGGCGGCCTGCGCCCGCAGCCGGGTCGCGTCCCGAGCGGGGCGGGGCACGCCCGCGATCCGGCGCGCCGTGTCCAGGTACCGCTCCCACGTCGCCCGCTCCCGTGCCGCCAGCTCGTCCAGGCGCGCGTCCAGCCACGGGTCCGGCGGGACCGACTCGTAACCGCTGGCGGCCTGCTCCGCCGCGTGATGGGCGACCGAACCGCTCCGCCGGAAGATCAGCACGACGCGGATCCGTTCCTCCCGCGACTCGATGAGGTCCCGCAGCTCGTGCACCAGCCGCTCCGGCTCGTGCGCCTCGTCCACCCCGGACACCACGACGGTCATCGGTGGGGCACCGGCCGGGTCGTGCAGGTCCAGCCGGGACACGCCGGCCCGGCGCGCGATCAGCTCGATCAGCTCGTCGGCGCCGAGACCGGCCGCGTCCACGGCCAGGTCGACGCTGCCCGGCGGCACGTCCGGCCCGTCGATCCCGGCCGCCCGCAGCGCCGGTGCCTCGGCCCGGTCCGCGTTGAGCACCACCCGGTGCACGTCGACCGAGGCGGCGGACCCGGTGTCGCCGGCCACGACGACCAGCAGCGCCGGTGCGTCGTCCTCCTCGGCCAGCCAGCGGGCCAGGCGGTCGCCCGCGTCCGCCTGGCCGGGCAGCACGTCCGCGCCGCCGGTCGAGACCGCGATGCTGAGGAAACTGTCGTCGAGCGCGGGCGGGCCCTCGGCGAAACGGCGGATCATCGGCAGATAACCGATGATCGTGTCGACCGGGATCATCCAGGAGATCGCGACGCCCGCATTCGTGAACTCGCTGACCACCATGCCGATCACGCGCCCGGTCGCCGGGTCGACGACGCCGGTGCCGCTGAAACCGCGCTGCACCGGAACGCCTCGCCCGACCGGTTCCAGCTGCACCCACTCGCCGCACGGTCCACCGCGCGCCACCGGCCGCACGGCCGCCCAGACACCCGAGTCGATCGAGGCGGGAAAGCCGTACGCCAGCAGCTCCGCCGCGCCCGGCAGCGGCGCCGAGAGCAGCCTGGCCGTGCCGCGCCGGCGGGGCTCCGCGGCCCGCAGCAGGGCCAGGTCACCGCCGGTGCACTCGTCGCGCGGCACCCAGCCGCGCGGTGCCACGTCGGCCGGCACCCCGAGGTCACCGACCGGCAGATCGGCGAAGGTCACCCGCACCGGTGGCGGCACCCGGCCGGGCACCGGAAATGGATCGACGACATGCGCACAGGTCAATACAAGATCATCGGAGAGCAGAATTCCGGCACCGGCGGTCAGGCCGTCCCCGTCGCAGACACGCACCACCCACGGCGGCAGTGAGAACGCGTCGGCGGGCACGTCGCGACTCTATTCCGCGGGCGCAACCACCGCAGGAACACGCACCTCAGAATGGTGTCGCACTAAAGACATATCGAATAGGACATATACCTTTGCAATATGCCGTACCGGCGCCGTGATCGGCACATCGGAGCCGCGGATCACTCGTCGACGGCCGCGTGCGGCCGGCTCGGCACCGGCGTGGCCGGGGCGCGGCGCAGCGGGCGCCGGCACCACCGGGTGAGGCATCGCCAGGCCCACTCGGCCGGGCCGCACCGGGCGTGCCGCAGCCAGAGCGCGCTCCACCCGGCCTGGAGCAGGATGACGCCGACGACGGCGGGCAGGTCGTCGGCGCTGTCGATGCCGAGCGCCGGGCCGGCGAGCAGGAAGAGCACGGTCGCGCTCAGACAGCGCTCCGGGCCGCTGCCCGAACCGTACCGCGGCCGCCCGCTCGGTCACCGCGCCGGCCCGCGCCCGCCAGACCGACTTGACGGTCCCGCCCGGGCGGGTCACCGCGTCGCGCCATGATCGTCCACATCGGAGCACATCGACACCGGCCGGGCGGCGGCGCCCGGCGCCGTCGTGCCCCGGACCACACTCAAACTCAATCAGTTGACTTAAAGCGGTGGTCTTCGGTTGGCTGGACGTACCGGACCAACGACGCGAAAGGCCGCGAATGTCTGCTGAGCTGGAGTTCGACCCCGACGCCCTGCGCGAGAAGTACCGGCACGAGCGTGACCGCCGGATCCGCCCGGACGGCAGCGCCCAGTACCGCGGCGCCCGCGGCGAGTTCGGCTACTACGCCGCGGACCCGTACACCCCGCGGACCGAGCGCGACCCGGTGCGCGACCGGGTCGAGGCCGTGATCGTCGGCGGCGGGTTCGGCGGCCTGCTGACCGGCGCGGAGCTGCGCCGGGCGGGCCTCGAGGACATCCGGGTGATCGACGAGGCCGGCGACTTCGGCGGCACCTGGTACTGGAACCGCTACCCCGGCATCCACTGCGACGTCGAGTCCTCGGTGTACCTGCCGCTGCTGGAGGAGGTGGGCACCGTGCCGACCTGGCGCTACTCCCCCGGCGACGAGATCCGCCGGCACGCGGTCGCGATCGCGGAGCACTTCGGCCTCTACCGGGACACCATGTTCCACACCCGCGTCACGGAGCTGCGCTGGGACGAGACCGCGGCCGAGTGGCAGGTCCGCACCGACCGCGGCGACGACTTCCGCGCCCGGTACGTCATCGTGTCCAGCGGCACGCTGACCCAGCCGAAGCTGCCCGGCATCCCCGGCATCGAGTCGTTCCGCGGGCACACGTTCCACACCAGCCGCTGGGACTACGCCTACACCGGCGGCGACGCGGACGGCAACCTGCACCGGCTGGCCGGCAAGCGGGTCGGCGTGGTCGGCACCGGCGCCACCGGCATCCAGGTCATCCCGCACCTCGGCCGGGACGCCCAGCACCTCTACGTCTTCCAGCGCACCCCGTCGTCGATCGACGTGCGCGACAACCGGCCGCTCGCCCCGGACTGGACCGCCGGCCTGAAGCCGGGCTGGCAGCGCGAGCGGATGGACAACTTCCTCACCATCATCAGCGGCGGCCGGACCGACGTGGACCTGGTCGGTGACGGGTGGACCGCCACCGGGCACCTGCAGACCACGTACCTCACCGGTGCCCGGGCCGAGATGAGCGACGAGGAGCTGGAGCTGGCCGACTTCGCGAAGATGAACGCGATCCGCGCCCGGGTCGACGAGATCGTCACCGACCCGGCGACCGCGGCGAAACTCAAACCCTGGTACCGCTACATGTGCAAGCGGCCCGGGTTCAGCGACACCTACCTGCCGACGTTCAACCGGCCGAACGTCACGCTGGTCGACACCGCGGACACCGGCGGCATCACCCGGATGACCGAGACCGCGGTGGTGGTCGGCGACGACGAGTACGAGGTCGACTGCGTCATCTTCGCCACCGGCTTCGAGGCCGGGGTCTCCGGTGTCGTCTCCGGGACCATGCCGGTGTACGGCCGCGACGGCGTGCCGCTGCTGCAGACCTGGGCCCGCGGCCCGCGCACGCTGCACGGCTTCTACAGCCACGGCTTCCCGAACCTGTTCCACCTCGGCGCGCTGCAGAACTCGAACTCGGTCAACTTCGTGCACCTGCTGCACCAGCAGGCGGTCCACATCGGCGCCGTGATCGGCGAGGGGCGGCGGCGGGGCACCCGCTGGATCGAGCCGGCCGCGGCGGCGGAGGAAGCCTGGGTGGCCACGATCCGCGAGGTCGCGCCGGACACGCGCGCGTTCCAGGCCGAGTGCACGCCCGGTTACTACAACAACGAGGGCCGGCCCCGGCCGGTGAACAACTCCTACGGCCCCGGCCCGGTCGCGTTCCACGACCTGCTGCGCCGCTGGCGTGCCGAGGGCGGCTACGACGACGTGCTGGTCGGCGCGTGAGCCGCCGGCTGAACCGGCCCACGCCGCTGCGCGGGTCGAACGGCGCCGCGTTCGGCCCGGACGGCCGGCTCTACGTGGCGCAGTTCCTCGCCGGGCAGATCAGCGCCGTCGACCTGGCCACCGGCGACGTCGAGGTGATCGTGCCGCCCGGTGGCCCGGTCGAGGCGCCGGACGATCTCGCCTTCGCACCGGACGGTGCGATGCACGTCGTGGACCTGGTGCCCGGCCGGGTCTGGCGGCGCGCCACCGACGGCACGTTCAGCCTGGTCACCGACCGGGTGCGGCTGCCCAACGGGATAGCGTTCGCCGGTGACCGGCTGTTCGTCAACGAGATGATCCGGGACGGCCGGCTGCTGGAGCTGCGCGCCGGCGCCGAACCGGTCGTGCTGACCGGCGGGCTGGCGATGGGCAACGCCATGCAGACCGGCCCGGACGGCCGGCTGTACTACCCGCACATGATCACCGGCGAGGTGTACCGGATCGACCCGGACGGCGGCGAGCCGGAGTTGGTCGCGGCCGACGTGCACGAGCCGGTCGCGGTCCGCTTCGACCGGGCCGGCACGCTGCTGGTGCTGTCCCGCGGCGCGGCCGGCGTCGTCACCCGGATCGACCCGGACAGCGGCGCGCGGTCGCTGATCACCAGCGGCGTCGTCGGGCTGGACAACGCCGCGGTCGACGACGACAACCGCGTCTTCGTCACCAGCTTCGCCAGCGGCGGCGTCACCGAGCTGCACCCGGACGGACGCACCCGCGAGGTCGTACCGCACGGGCTCACCGGCCCGTGGGGGATAACGATCGACCTGGGCGGCACCGTGCACGCCGCCGACCACTACCGGCTGGCCCGCGCCCAGGAGCCGGACACGGACGTGGCCACCACGGAGCTGCTGCACTTCGCGCACGCCGTCGCCGCCGACGGTGACCTGCTGCACCTGACCTCACAGTACGGGCAGGTCAACACCTATGACCGACGATCCCGCACGGTACGGGCGAGAGCCGGCGGCCTGGACCAGCCGCTCGGGATAGCGGTCGCGGCGGACGGCGCGCTCGTCGTGGCCGAGTCCGGCGCGGGCCGGGTGCTCGCCATCGCCGCCGACGACACCGTGACCGTGCTCGCGGACGGGCTGGGCCGGCCGGCCGGCGTCGCGGTGCACGACGGCCACTGCTACGTCACCGACGAGGAGCGCGGCACGGTCGTCCGGCTCGCCGACGGCGTACCGCTGCCGCTGCTCGAGGGTTTGGACGCCCCGCAGGGCATCGCGGTCAGCGCCGGCCGGGTGTTCGTCGCCGAGACCGGGCGGCGGCGGCTCGTCTCGGCCGACGCGCGCACCGGCGGGGACCTGACCGCCACGGCGCTGCCCGCGGCCGCACCGCCGCACCGGCACCGGCCCGCACTGGTCGCGCACGGCCTGCCCGGTGTGCCGCGGCCGTTCGCCGGGCTCGCCGCGGCCACGGACGGCTCGCTGCATCTCGCGGCCGACGGCGAGGGCGCGATCCTGCGCCTGTCCGCGACCGGGGAACCGGCATGAGCACCGACCGGCGGCGGCTCCACCGGGCGCTCGGCGCGCTGCTGCTCGCGCTGTTCGTCTCCACGCTGAGCAGCACCGTCGTGGCCACCGCACTGCCGAGGATGCTGCTCGAGCTGGACGGCACGCCCACCCAGTACACCTGGGTGGTCACCGCGACGCTGCTGGCCGCGACCGCCGCCACCCCGATCTGGGGCAAACTCGCCGACCTGTACGCCAAGAAGTCGCTGCTCCAGGCCGCCGCCGCGGTCTTCGTCGCCGGGTCGCTCGCGGCCGGGCTCGCCCAGGACGCCGGTCAGCTCATCGCGGCCCGCGCGGTGCAGGGCGTCGGCGTCGGCGGGCTGCAGGCGCTGGTCCAGATCGCGATCGGCGCGATGATCCCACCCCGCGAACGCGGCCGGTACGCCGGGTACCAGAGCAGTGTCACCGCGCTGTCCACGATCGGCGGGCCGCTGGCCGGCGGGCTGATCGTGGACACCGGCTGGCTCGGCTGGCGCTGGTGCTTCCTCATCGGCGTGCCGTTCGCCGTCCTCGCGATGGTGTTGCTGCACCTGACCGTGCGGCTGCCGGTGGTGCGCCGGGCGGGCGTCCGCATCGACTACGCGGGCGCGACCCTGATCACCGCCGGGGTCAGCGCGCTGCTGATCTGGGTCTCGTTCGTCGGCGACGCGTTCGGCTGGCTGTCCTGGCCGACCGCGGCCCTGGCCGGTGGCGCGCTGGTGCTGCTCGGCCTGGCCGCATGGGTGGAGACCCGGGCCGCCGAACCGATCGTGCCGCCGCGCGTGCTGCGGCGGCGCGACACCGCGCTGGCCATCCTCGGCAGCCTCGCCGCCGGCACCGCGATGTTCGGCGCCGCGGTGTTCCTCACCCAGTACTTCCAGGTCGGTCGCGGGTACTCGCCGACCGAGGCCGGGCTGCTGACCATCCCGATGATGGCCGGCATCCTGGTCTCGTCCGTCGTCGGCGGCAACCTGGTCAGCCGTACCGGCCGGATCAAGCCGTTCCTGGTCACCGGCGCGATCGGGCTGGCCGCCGGGTTCGCGATGCTGGGCCTGGTCGACCGGGGCACGTCGCCGGTCCTGATCGGGGTCGCCATGGTGCTGGTCGGCGCCGGCGTCGGCCTGACGCTGCAGAACTTCGTGCTGGTCGTGCAGAACGCCGTCCCGCTGTCCGACATCGGCGCCGCCAGCGCCACCGTGTCGTTCTTCCGGTCGCTGGGCGGCACCGTCGGCGTCACCGTGCTCGGCGCGGTCCTGGCCCGGCAGGTCGCCGCGGACACCGCGGCCGGGGTGCCGGCGCCGGACGCCTACGGCGACGCCACCGGGCGCGTGTTCGCGATCTCGGCCGGTGTCGCGCTGCTCGGCGTGGTCGCGGCCGTGCTGCTCCGGCCCGTGTCGCTGCGGACCAGCCTGGACCTGCCGGACCCGCTCGCGACGGCCACGGTGGCCGCGGACGCAGCCGACGGCGCCCCACCGACCGGCACGACGGCCGGGAGCCGGACCGCGTCCGCGGGTGACGGCCCGTCCGGCACGACGGCCGGCAGCGGAGCCGCGCCCCCGGGTGACGGCCCGACCGGCACGACGGCCGGAAGCCGGACCGCGTCCGCGGATGACGGTCTCACCGGCACGACCGCCGGCAGCCGTGCCGCGCCCGCGGACGCGGCGGACCGCTGAGCGTCCACCACGCCCCGCGCGGCGGGTCCGGCGGTCCATCAGGACCGCCGGACCCGTGCCGGTGCGGTGGGCTGCCCCGGGAGGTCAGTAGACGAACCGGGACACCGACATGCGCAGGTCGTTGGACATCCGGGACAGCTCCGCGGCGGAGCGCTGCGCGTCCGCGACCGACTCGGCCGTGGTCCGCGCGTTCTCCGCGACGCTGTCGATGCTGGCGCTGATCTGGCCGGTCGCGCTCGCCGCCTCGGCCACGTTGCGGTTCATCTCGGCCGTGGTCGCGGACTGCTCCTCGACCGCGGACGCGATCGTGGTGGTGTAGTCGTTGATCCGGCTGATCACCTCCGCGATCTCCCGGATCGCGGTCACCGCCTGACCGCTGTCGTTCTGGATCGCCTCGACCCGGCGGGAGATGTCCTCGGTGGCCCGCGCGGTCTCCTGCGCCAGGTCCTTGACCTCGGTCGCGACGACCGCGAAGCCCTTGCCGGCCTCGCCGGCCCGTGCGGCCTCGATGGTGGCGTTGAGCGCCAGCAGGTTGGTCTGCTCCGCGATCGACGTGATCACCTTGATCACGTCACCGATCTGCCGGGACGACTCGCCCAGCGTGGCGATCGTCTGGTTCGTCGACTCCGCGACCGCGACCGCCTGCCCGGCCACCTCCGCGGCCGCGCCCGCGCTCTGCGCGATCTCGCCGATCGCGGCGCCCATCTCCTCGGAGCCGGCCGCGACCGTGGTCACGCCCTGCGAGACCTCCTCCGACGCGGCCGACACCAGGCGGGCCTGGCTGGAGGCCTCGTCGGCGTTCCGGGCGATCCGGTTCGCGATCGTCGAGGTCTCCTCCGCGGCGGCCGCGAGCCCCTGGGCCGCGTCGCCGACCGAGCCGATGACCTCGCGCAACTGGGTCTGGGCCCGGGTGAGCATGCGCGCCATCCGGCCGACCTCGTCGGTGGCGGGCACGTCCGCGACGACCGTGAGGTCCCCGCGTTCCATCGCGGCCAGCGACGCCTCCACCCGGGCCAGCGGCCGGACGATGAGCCGGGCGACGTAGAGCGCCAGCGCGATCGCGATCAGCAGGCCGACGACCAGCACGATGACGACCAGTCGCTGTGCCGCGTTCGCCACCGCCGTGTTGCTGTCCGCCTGCGCCTTCGCCCGCTCGGCCTGGGCGGCGTTCTCCGCGTCCATCGCGTCCGCGGCGGCCGAGATGACCGGCAGGAGGGTGGCGCGGTACTGGGTGGCGAAGCCGGCCGTGTCGCCGCGGTCGGCCAGCGGCATCAGCGTGTTCTGGGAGATGTCCAGGAACGTCGCGAAGTTGTCGGTGAACGCCTTCATCTGCGCCGGGTCGGCCGCGTGCGGCAGGTACTTCGCGACGCCGTCGGTGACCCGCGACTCCCGTTCCGCGATCTCCTCCTTCAGGTCGGCGCGGGTCGCCGTGGAGGCGACGCCGTACTCCAGCACCCGCCCGCGCATGCCCTGGAACGGCTGGTAGATCGCGGCCAGCTGGACCAGCGGGTCGACGCTGTCCGTGTACAGCGACCGGCTCTCCCGGTCCAGCACCTGCAACCGGCTGTAGCCGGTGTAGGCGATGGCCATGGCCGCGATCGCCATCGCCACCACGATCGACAGGATCTTCGTGTTGACCGGCAGGTTCGCGAACCAGTTCCGCGAGCGCGGTGCGGTGGTGCCGACCGACATGACGGGTCCCTTCGGTGAGTACGTACTACCGAGGCCCCATCGGACGCGACACCGCCCACCTGAGCGTTTCCGTGCCGGAACCGGCGTCGTCCGCGGTGCCGGCCGGCTGCGGCAGGCGCCACGGCACGCGGGGTGGCCGCCGGTGCGGGATGCGTGGCCTCGCCGGCCGGTCGCGGCGCCGCGGGTCCGCCGCCCGGTACCACTGCCGGCAGAACTCGACGATGAGCACCAGGTCGACGAGGTCCCCGCCGTAGTACATCAGCTGCGCACCGGCGCGGGCGTCACCGGCGAGCACGCCGGCCGGCGGGTGGCCGTAGAGGTGCTTGGCGAGGATCGCGTGCGCGGCCAGGAACGCGATCAGCGCGGCCGCCCGGACCCGGGGCCCGGGCCGGTGCGGCGCCGGGTCGACGCCGATGATCGCGGCGGTGAACAGGTAGCCCGCGACGACGACGTGGGCGTGCACCGCGACGTGCACCCACGGGTGTTCACCCATCGCCCGGTAGAGGCCGGTGGTGTAGAGCACCCACAGGCCGCCGCCGTTGAGCAGCGCGGCGGTGACCGGATGCGTGAGCGTGCGCAGCGGACGGCCGGCCAGCAGGTGCGACAGGGCCCGGGCGCGGGCGGGCGGCAGCGCCCGCAGGGCCAGCGTCACCGGCGCGGCGAGCACCAGCAGCATCGGGGTGATCATGCCCAGCAGCAGGTGCCCGGCCATGTGCGCGGTGAAGTCGTGGTGCGCGGCGCCGGCCGGCGGGCCGAGCAGCGCGGCGGCCGCGGCGACGTGCCCGGCGGCCCAGCAGGCGGTCCGCCCGGTCGGCCACCAGCCGCCGCGGCGGCGCACGGCCACCACGCCGAGCAGGTAGAGCAGCGCGGTGGCCGCCAGCACCACCGAGAAGAACCAGGCCGGTACGGGACCGGGGTGCGCGGGCGGCACGGCGTCAGGCGGGCCGGCGGCGGGCGCGCACGAGCAGCACCGCACCGGCGAGGACGAGCAGGGCGGCGATGACGTTCCACGTCCAGTCGTAGGCGGTGAGGTCGACGTCGTAGCGGATCTGGTGCAGTCGCATGACCTTGTGCTGCAGCGTGCCGTCGTAGAGCTGGAACCCGCCGGCACCGATCAGCAGGCCGCCCCACCAGCGCGGTGGGCTGACCGCGGCACGCCGGCGCAGGTCGGCGAAGAGGAACAGGCCCGCGACGGTGGCGAACCAGCTGAAGGCGTGGAACAGCCCGTCGGAGACCAGCCCGATCGCCGGCGTGGATTTGTCGTAGAAGTGGTGCCAGTGCAGCACCTGGTGAAATATCGCCTCGTCGACGAATGCGGCGACGCCGAGGCCGAGCAGCGCCCCGGAGAGCACGTTGCGGCCGCCGGACACGGTCGGCCGGGCGGTGGCGGTGCGGGCGGTGGCGGGCACGGGAAGACCTCCTCCTGCGGGCGGAGGAGTCGGTATGCCCCTCTCCCCTGTGGATAAACGAGTGCGGTGTGCCCGGGAACCGAATCGGCGCGCGGTACGACTACCCCGGCGGAGACCAGCACGTGACGCCGGTCTTCGCCGACGCTCCGGTGGTCGTGGGGAATCCGGGCGGTCGGCTGCCCCCGCCCGGAGGCCGGCGCCGTCGCGCCGGCGACACCCAAGACGAGGAAACGCCGATGTCCGTCACCCCCGAGGTCGCCGCGCCCGCTCCGGCCGCGGCACCCGTCCCCCGCCGCGTGAACGGCGGGTCCGCGCTCGGCGCGCTGCTGCTGCGCGTGCACTTCTACGCCGGCCTGATGATCGCGCCGTTCCTGGTCGTCGCGGCCGTCACCGGCCTGCTGTTCGTCGCCACGCCGACGCTCGACCGGCTCCTCTACGCGCAGGAGCTGCTGGTCGACGACGCGAGCGGTGCCACCGTGCCGGTGTCGCAGCAGCTCGCCGCCGCCCGGGCCGCACACCCGGAGGGCACGATCACCGGGGTACGGGTGAAGGGCGGCGAGTGGACGACGCACGTCGACTTCGCGGTGCCGGAGCTGGCCGCGGCCGAGAAGGTGCACACCGTCTACGTGGACCCGTACACCGGGGCGGTGACCGGGCAGCTGACCACCCAGTTCGGCTGGACGCCGCCGCAGGCCTGGCTGGACGTGCTGCATCGGGACCTGCACCTGGGCGCGGCCGGCAATCTCTACTCGGAGCTGGCCGCGAGCTGGCTGTGGGTGATCGCGCTCGGTGGGATCGTGCTCTGGTGGCGGCGCCGCCGTACCGTGCGCGGGCTCCTCGCTCCGGAACTGTCCGCCCGGCGGGGCGTGCGCCGGACCCGGGGCTGGCACGGCGCGGTCGGTGCGTGGCTGCTGGTCGGCCTGCTCGGCCTGTCCGCGACCGGGCTGACCTGGTCGAACTACGCCGGCGCGCACTTCGGGCTGCTGATCGACCAGATCCGCGGCGGCACGCCGTCCGTCTCGACCGCGCTCACCGGCGCGCCGGGCGCCGCGGCCGGCGGCCACCACGGCGGCGGCACCGCCCCGGCCACCGGCGCGGACCCGGCGGGCATCGACACCGCGCTCACGGTCGCCCGCGACAACGGTCTGGACGGGCCGGTCTCGATCGTGCCACCGGCCGACGCGAACACGGCGTGGAAGGTCAGCCAGACCGACACGCAGGTCCCGGAGCGGCTGGACAGCGTGGCCGTGGACACCACCACCGGCACGGTCACCGACCGGGTGGACTTCGCCGACTGGCCGTTCACCGCGAAGCTCACGAACTGGGGCATCAACGCCCACATGGGGCTGCTGTTCGGCGCGGTCAACCAGATCGTGCTGGCCGCGCTCGCGATCGGTCTGCTCTGCGTCATCGTCTGGGGCTACCGCATGTGGTGGCAGCGCCGGCCGACGCGCGACGGCCGGCGCGCCCTCGTCGGCGCCGCCCCGGCCCGGGTGGACTGGCGCGCGGTCCCGGCCCGGGCGGTGGTGGCCGGCATCCTGGCCGTGTTCGCGGTCGGCTGGGCACTGCCGCTGTTCGGCATCCCGCTCGCGGCGTTCGTCGTCATCGACGCGATCGTGGCCACGGTCCGTGACCGGCGCGGTGACCGGCGCGGCGCGCGACCGGAGACGCCGGTGTCACCGGCGCCGGCGGGCGGCTGACCGGAGACGCCGTGACCGCGGCCGGTGCGACCGCCGGCCCCGGTCGCCGCCCGCACCGGGACGTCAGGCCGGTCGCGGCGCGGTGTCGTGGTCGCGCAGGTGGTCCAGCTCGGCGAGGTACATCGCGCGCATCCGGTCGTAGTGCCGGACCAGCAGCGCGATGTCCTCGGCGCGGTAGCCCTCGACGAGCCGCTCCGCCCGCGCGGCGAAGCGCTCGTACGGCCGGTCCAGCTCGGCGGCCCGCTCCGGGCGCAGGGCGACTATCACCCGCCGCCGGTCGGCCGGATCGCGCTCGGCCGTCACGTAGCCGGCCTGCTGGAGGCGGCGGAGCATGCTGGTCACCGCGCCGGTGGTGAGGTTGGTCCGCTCGGCGACCTGCCCGGCGGTGGCGGGCCCGGCGTCGGCCAGGAAGTCCAGGCACTCCAGGTCGCTGACGGTGAGGCCGAGCCGCTCCGCGACGGCGTAGCGGAACACCATGGACAGCCGGGCGGCCTCCCGGCCGGCGCGCATCAGGTCGGCGATCGCGGCGGCACGCTCGTCGGGCATGCCCGCAATCATGCCTCCGGTACGGTGACCGGGTGCAGCCGAGGTAGCAGGCGGGTCAGCACCCAGTGCGGTGCGGCCGCGCCCCCGGTGAGGCGGCGCATCAGGCCGGCCGCGGTGTCGACGGCACGGAACGCGTACGGTGCCATCTCGTCCTGGTAGCCGGCGATCGCCTCCTCCACCGACATCGCGCCGGCTCGCGCCTCGACCAGCCGCCGGCCGAGCAGGGCGGCGTCGCGGAGCGCGGTGTTGCCGCCGTGCGCGCCGAACGGCGGCATGACGTGCACGGCGTCGCCCATCATCGTCGCCCGGGGCACCGCCCACCGTCGCGGGCGCCGGCCGGTGGCGAACAGGTTGAGCACGGTGGAGTCCAGCTCGGCCGTGTCGACCAGCCGCCGGATCAGCGGGTGGAAGTCCGTGCTCCACCGGGCCGCCAGGTCACGCAGCGCCAGCAGGTCGCCGCGGACGCCGGCCGGCACCTCGTCGCGCCGCAACAGCAGGCCCCACATGACGTAGTCGTCGCCGGTCGGCGCGTAGCCGCCCGGGGCCAGGCGGGCGAAGGCCTCGCGCGGGTTCTCGCCGAACCGCATGGAGGTGAAGAAGAACGCGCGGCCGGGCCGGTCGGCGAGGGCCAGGACCCCGCTGGTGCGCAGCGCGTCCGGGATGACGCTCACGCCGTCACGCCACAGCGGTGACCGGCCGTAGACGCCGGCCATCGGGGTGCTCTCCGGTTCCGCGTCCGGCATCAGCCGCGCGCGCAGCGCCGAGCCGACGCCGTCCGCGCCCACCACGACGGTCGCCGGGACGGACCCGCCGTCGGTGAACCGCAGCCGCAGACCGGCCGGGCCGGCGTCGTCCACCGCGACCGCGGACCTGCCGTAGTGGACGCGCCCGTCCAGCCCGGACAGCAGGATCGACCGCAGCGTCAGCCGGTCGACCTGGCGGGTCGCGTGCGGCTCGTCCTTGAACGTGATGGTGAACGCGTCCCGCAGCCGGCTGTCGGTGAAGCGCAGGTGGCCGCCGGGCTCGTCGCCGGTGGCCAGCGCCAGCCGGTACAGCGGGCGGGGCAGGCTCTCGCGCAGCGCGGCCAGCCCGTACCGGTCGAGGATGATCCGGTAGCCCTGCCGCCGGACGAAGGGGCCCGGGTCCCGCTCGTAGACGTGCACGTCGATGCCGGCGCGCATCAGGTACTGGGCGAGACAGAGGCCGGAGAGGCCGGCACCGGAGATCGCCACCGAGAAGTCGGTCGATATGCCCATGCGGTTATCTTAATGACTAAGATGTTTTCGGCAAGGCCGCCGGCATGCCACGCCGTCGGCGACCGGGCTCCGTCACCGGGCCGAACGGCCCTGCCCGGCACCCGCCGGACCCGGCACACTGCACCCGGCGAAGGAGGCGCACATGCGTCGATGGGTGACGGACCGGCTGTACGCGGCGAAGCGCCGGATGTACCCGCACGACCGGCCGGGGCGGCTCGCCCGGTGGCTGAACCGCCTGGACGCGGCCCAGTACGGCGCCGGCCTGCTGTCGCCCCGCCGGGCGGTGACGCTGGAGGTGACCGGGCGGCGCACCGGCCGGCCGATCTCGGTGCCGGTCGTGGTCGCGACGCTCGGCGAGGAGCGGTACCTGGTCTCGATGCTGGGCGAGCGGGCCAACTGGGTGCACAACGTCCGCGCGAGCGGCGGCCGGGCCGTGCTGCGCCGCGGCCGGCGCGAGCCCGTGCTGCTGACCGAGGTCCCGGCCGCCGAGCGCCCGCCGATCCTGCGCCGCTACCTGCGGCTGGCACCCGGGGCGCGACCGCACCTGCCGGTCTCGGCCACGGCGTCCGACGCGGAGCTTCGTACCGTCGCGACGGCCTTTCCGGTCTTTCGCGTCCGGCCCGATCCGGCGGCGCGCGATTGACACCCGGCGACGCGGAGGGCTCCGTGGAGCCCTCCGCGA
The DNA here is from genome assembly GCF_031458255.1 of Catenuloplanes niger. Taxonomy (NCBI): domain Bacteria; kingdom Bacillati; phylum Actinomycetota; class Actinomycetes; order Micromonosporales; family Micromonosporaceae; genus Catenuloplanes; species Catenuloplanes niger. The sequence continues at coordinate 9,108,670 of NZ_JAVDYC010000001.1, read as the reverse complement.
GCGGGGACGAACCGACGTGGGTACGGCCTCAGCACCGCGTCCAGCTGAAGTTGAACAGGGTGTCGACGTCGCCCTCGCTCGAGTTCATCGACATGCTGCTGGTGCCGGCCGATCCGCCGGCGTCCACGCGCAGCTCGGTGTTGATGTTCAGGACGCGCTGCGCCGTGCAGGGCGTGTAGATCAGCACCGGGGCCACGTCCCTCGTCGACCAGTAGCCGCCGAGCGGGCCGGTGAAGGTCTGCTCGGTGCCGCTGTTCTCGGACGACCCCTGCCAGTAGTAGTTCGTGCGCTGCAGACCCGTCGCGCCGGGGTGGAGCCGGGCCCGGCCGCGGTACTCCGCCTCGGCGATCGCGAAGGTCCACCCCGCCGGCACCGTGATCAGGACGCCGATCTGGCAGTTCTTGCGACGCTCCGCCACGGCGGCGCCGCCACCCGCGTAGGCCACGAAGTCGTAGTACCTGATCCGGAAACCGGACTTGTCGGACTTGGTGATCACCGAGGCGGAGCCGGGCGGGCAGCCGGAGCCACTGGCGGCCAGCACCTCGACCGTGACGTTTCCGTCCGGGACCGCGTCCGCGGTCGCGTCGTCCGCGTGCGCCGGTGCGGACAGCGGCAGGGCCAGAACCGTACCGAGTGTTGCGGCGAGAACCGCGTATCTCGCGCCGGCGGGGTTTCTTCTCATTGCATTCCTTCCCGTTATGGTTACAAAATCAACCGGTGCCTCGCGGATGCCTCATCGCCAATCCGGCCCCCTCGCGCCGCCCCGTCAAGATTCATATGATGGGGAACGTCACCGCTCCGGCCGGTTGCCGCTAGAGAATGTATGCCGGACGGCACCCTCGGCACAAGCATTGGCGATAATCGATGTTGACGAAAGCCATGAAATCGATCCATATCGCAGTCCCAAGTGCGATAAACGGTCGTTTGCGCCCTTTTGGAAGCGACCGGCGGCACCCCTTGCCGATACCTTACGAGGTGATTGGTATACCAATTAACCCGCCTTTTGGTATACCAATTCGCCCCACGTCGGCGTCGCCATCCATTTACTGCACAATGCGACCAGAGTTCAAACATTGACGTGCATCTATGTCGCCTTTACCGTTGTCCCGGCGCGCGCACTGTCGTTCACAACGGAGGGAGTTCCATGCGTAAACTGCTGCAAGCCGGAACCGTACTGGCGCTGATCGCCGCCTCGCTGATCGCGGGCTCACCCGCGTCCGCCGGAAACATCCTGGACGATCCGCCCACCGACCACATCGTCATCGATCTCGTGGCGATGGCCGGTTCCGGCTGCCGGCCCGGCTCGGCGGCCGTCGCCGTCTCACCGGACAACACCGCCTTCACCGCGATCTACAGCGACTACCTGGCTCAGGCGGGCCCGGGCATCGCCACCACCGAGGGCCGCAAGAACTGCCAGCTCAACGTGCTGGTGCACGTACCTCAGGGCTTCACCTTCGCGATCACCAAGGTCGACTACCGCGGATACGGGCTGCTCCAGACCGGGGCCGTCGCCTCCCAGCGGGCCAACTACTACTTCCAGGGCATGACCCAGAGCACCTACATCAACCACGCCATCGCGGCGCCGCTCGACGACAACTGGATCGCCAGCGACGAGGTCCCGATCGCCGCGGTCGTCTGGCACCCCTGCGGTGAACTGCGCAACCTCAACATCAACACCGAGCTGAGGGTCTCGAAGGGCACCTCGACGGCGGCGAGCTTCGTCACCATGGACTCCACCGACGGCAGCATCTCCACCACCTACCACTTCGCATGGCAGCGCTGCCGGTAACGCGATCGACACGACAGAGGCGAGGGTCACCGGCCACCCGGCGGCCCTCGCCACCGCGCGTCACCGGATCAGGCGAGCACCGTGCCGCCGGTGACCCGGCCGGCGGCGGCACGCCCGGCGAAGGCCGGACGGACGCCGACCGCCGCCGCCGGAACCCACGATGACCGGATCAGCCCCGGTGGCCCGCCGGTGATCACGCCGACCGCCGCCGGCCGCACCTGAGCCGGGACGCAGACGTCGGCCACACGGCCGACCTGCCACGGTGCGCACGGGCGCCACGTCGGCCGGAGCACCGGCCCCGCGTCGACGGCGCGCACGTCCGGCACCGACTCCGCGACGTCGCGCCCTCCGCCGGGCCGGGATCCCACCGCACCGCTGGTGCCTCCGCCCTCGCTCCGCGGCGTTCTGCGCGACGCACTCCACACCGTCGCGACCGGCGCGGCCGCCGTTTCCGCAACGGGACCGTTTCCGCAGCGGGGCAGTGCGGTCGGGCCGGTCGGGAGTTACGCGTACGCCCGCATTCGATCATTCCGGGCCGCGGCGGGACCGGCCGCCGCCCACGCCGGAGGGAGGCCCTCGCCGCGAACGCACCGGAAGATGTGCGAAAGTCGGCTGGCCGGGTATGACACCACCGGCCAGAACAGGGGGTAACCGGTGACCGGCGATCTCTTCGCCTCGGGCGGCGAGACCGGGCGGCTGATGGCTGCCCTCGACTGGGCGCGCACCGACCTCGGTCCGGTGTCCGGCTGGCCGCAGAGCCTGCGCGCGGCGGTGCGGATCGTGCTGTCCTCGCGGTACCCGATGCTGCTGCTCTGGGGCCCGGACTTCACCCAGCTCTACAACGACGCCTACTCCGCGCTGATCGGCGACCGGCACCCGGCCGCGCTCGGCCTGGACGTGCGGATCACCCTCGCCGAGGGCTGGGACGTGCTGGCGCCGCTGATCAGCGACGCGATGGCCACCGGCGTCGCCAGCTGGGTCCCGGCGCTGCAACTGCTGCTCAACCGGTCCGGCTACCGCGAGGAGGCGTACTTCAGCGTCTCGCACGCGCCGGCCCGCGACGACGACGGCGTCACGGTCGGCGTGCTGACGGTGTGCAGCGAGGTCACCGAACAGGTCGTCGGCGAACGCCGGCTCCGCCTGCTGCGCGAGCTCTCGGTGCCGGCCGGCGCCGCCCTCGACGACGTCGCACGGACCTGCGCCGGCCTCTGCGACGTGATCGGCGAGCACCCGCTCGACGTGCCGTTCGCCGCCGTCTACCTGCGCGAGGGCGAGATCCTGCGCCGGGTCGCGACGACCGGTGCCGCCGCCCGGTCACTGCCGGCCGAGATCCACCAACAAGATCATTGGGGGGTACGGGCGGCAGCCTCGACCGGCACGGTCCAGGTGACCGAGGTCGGCGACCGGATCACCGTCCCCGCCGGGCCGTGGGGCGACCCGGTGCAGGTCACGTTGGCGCAGCCGCTGCCGTCGGCCGGGCCCGGCGAGCCGGTCGGCGTGCTGCTCGCCGGCGTCAGCCCCAGCCGCGCGCTCGACGACACGTACCGGTCGTTCTACGCGCTGCTCGGACAGCAGGTCGCGGTCGCGGTCCGCACGGCGCGCGCCTACCAGGAGGAACGCGCCCGGGCCGCCGCGCTGGCCGAGCTGGACCGGGCCAAGACCGACTTCTTCACCAACGTCAGCCACGAGTTCCGTACCCCGCTGACGTTGATGCTCGGGCCGCTGGCCGACGCGCTCGGCGACGACACCGCGCCGCTCAGCCCGGTCCAGCGCGACCGCGTCGACACCGCGTGGCGCAACGCCGGCCGGATGCTCTCCCTGGTCAACGACCTGCTGACCTTCTCCAGCGTGGAGGCCGGGCGCGCCCGCACCACCCCGGCCGGGGTCGACCTGCCCGCCGTCACCCGCGAGCTCGCCGCCGTCTTCCGCGCGGCGATCGAACGCGCCGGCCTGCGGCTCGTGGTCGACTGCCCACCGCTGCCCCGGCCGGTCGCGGTCGACCCGGAGCACTGGGAACGGATCGTCACCAACCTGCTCTCCAACGCCCTCAAGTTCACCTTCGTCGGCGAGATACGGGTGGCGCTGCACGCCGGCACCGACGCGGTCCACCTCACGGTCAGCGACACCGGCATCGGCGTCGACCCGGCCGAGATCCCGCACCTGTTCGACCGCTTCCACCGGGTGCGCGGGGCCCGGTCCCGCAGCCACGAGGGCACCGGCATCGGTCTCGCCCTGGTGCGCGAGCTGACCCGCCTGCAGGGCGGCGACGTCGCCGTGGACAGCGCCCCCGGCAAGGGCACCACGTTCACCGTGACACTGCCGTGGGCGGCCGTCGACGCGACGGACGTCCCCCGGACGGCGGACCCGCAACCGCTGGCGACGGCACGGGCCGCGGTCCGGGAGGCCACCGGCTGGCTCGACGACCACGACACCCGGTCCGCGCCGGGCCGGAACGACGCTGCCGCTGCCGGCGGTGCCGCTGCCGGCGGTGCGGGCGCCGCCGCGACAGCCGCGACAGCCGCGACAGCCGCGACAGCCGCGACAGCCGCGACAGCCGCGACCGTCGGTGGGCCTCCCGTGCACATCCTCGTGGCGGACGACAACGCCGACATGCGGGCTTACCTGACCCGGCTGCTGACCGCACAGGGCTGGTCCGTGCGGACCGCCGGCGACGGTGAGGCCGCGCTGCGGTCGATCCGGGACGACCGGCCCGACCTGCTGATCACCGACGTGATGATGCCCCGCGCCGACGGTTTCGCGCTGGTCCGGGCGCTGCGCCGGGACGAGACCACCCAGCGCCTGCCGATCCTGATGCTGTCGGCCCGCGCCGGCGACGAGTCCGGGGTCGAGGGCCTCGAGGCGGGCGCGGACGACTACATCGTCAAGCCGTTCACCGCGGCCGACCTGATCGCCCGGGTCCGCAACAGCCTCCGCCTGGCCCGCCTCGCGGCGGCCACCGGACCGCGTCCCGACTCCCCGGCCGGGCCGCCCCCGGCGACGCCCCGCACCGAGACCGCCGGACTCGCCGCGGCGACCGGTGCCGCTGAGATCACCGGTTCCGCCGGATCGACGGGCTCCGAACCCGGCGGTCCCACCGGGGCCACCGGCGCGGGGGCCACCGGCGCGGGGGCCACCGGTCCTGAGGCCGCCGGGACCGCTGGAGCCGCCGGGACCGCTGGAGCCGCCGGGACCGCGAACGGCAACGGTCCGGAGGCTGCCGGTTTCGCCGAAGCCGCCGGTTCCCAGCCCGCCGGTACCACCGAAGCCGCCGCGACCACGGCCGCCGGCCTCGCCGACGTGACCGGGCGCGGGTCGGCCGTCGCGATACCGGTCCAGGCCACGTCCGCGCCGGACGACCGGGCCGCCGTGCCGGTCGGTGACCTGCCGGACGCCGACGTCGTCTGGACGTATCCGCTGGCGCCGGGTGCCGCCGCCGCGGTCCGCAACGACCTGCGCACGGTCCTGCCCGAGGACACCATCGGCCCGGACCTGCTCTACGACCTGCAGATCGCCACGACCGAGGCGGTCAACAACGCCGTCGAGCACGCCCAGCAGCCCACCCGGCCGCACGTCGAGGTGCGCCTCCGCGCCCGCAACGGCCTGATCCGGATCGAGGTCCAGGACTTCGGCACGTGGCGGGCCCGCCCACCGGCCCGGGACCGGGGCCGCGGCGCGGTCCTGATGAACGCCTTCGGCGACGTCCGGGTCACCCCCTCCCCCACCGGCACGCTGGTCACCATCGAGCGCCGCTGGACGACCTGAGCCGCGCGGCACGGCCGGTCTCCCCGGATCGACGTCCTCGACCGCCGCGGATCAGCCGTGCGGGTGTGCCACGACGACCGGGCACGCGGCGTGGTGCAGCACGCGCAGCGTCACCGAGCCGAGCAGTGCGCCGGCCGGACCGGGCCGGCCGCCGACCACCAGCAGTTCCGCCTGCTCGGACGCGCCGGTCAGCACGGTCCGGACGTCCCCGGCGGTCACCTGGGCCTCGACCGGCACACCGGGGAACTTCTCCCGCCACGGCGCGAGCGCCGACTCCAGTGCCGCGAGTTCGTCGCGCCGGGTACGTTCCGGGTCGAAGATCAGCGGGGGTACGGTCGTGCCGCGCATCGTGCCCGGTTCGGTGTACGCGTGGATGACGCGCAGTGCGGCGCGGCGCTCGGCGGCCAGGCCGAACGCGGTCGCCAGCGTGTCCGCGGCGGCCGGCCCATGATCCACGCCAACCGTGACGGGCCCGGCGCGCATGTCCGCCTCACCACGGACGACCGTGACCGGGCACGGCGCGTGGACGGCGGCCTGCTGGCCGACGGAGCCGAGCAGCAGGCTGGCGAAGCCGCCCCGGCCCCGGCTGCCGACAACCAGCATGACGGCCTGCCGCGCG